>DATBRN010000315.1:0-19319 GCA_036560225.1 Pyrinomonadaceae bacterium
TTACTTTTGGCTTTAAGGCCTGATATCCATGCGAAGGGCACCGATTACACTGAAGAGACTGTGCCGGAGCGTGACGTGGTGCAATCGTTTGGGGGCCGCGTGAGGATTGTTGGGGATCCAAAGGATCATTCGACTTCGGAACTGATCGGTCGTTTTAGCGAGTAGGACAGACATTCGCGCCTGTCCGTTTCCTGGTTCGAAAGAAGTAATAGACAGAAATGTCTGTCCTCCTAATGCGAATTCTGATTGTAAAACTCGGCAGCATCGGCGACATCGTACACACCCTACCGGCGTTGGCGGCGATTCGCAGAGCGATGCCTCAGGCAAAAATCTCCTGGGTCGTAGAACATCGATCAGCTGAAATTTTAAGAGACAACCCGATTTTAGATCGCCTCATCGAAGTCGACACGAAGGCCTTGAGGCGCGGGTTGGTGTCTGGGGAGACGCTGCGGGCACCGCGCCAGCAGTTACGTCAGCTTCGCGCCTCAGCCTTCGATTTAGCTCTAGACTTTCAGGGACTACTCAAGTCCGCATCAATCGCGCGCCTTTCGGGCGCGCGTCGTATTTTTGGGTTCTCGCGCGATTCACTACGCGAACCTGCCAGCCGGTTGTTGTTGTCCAAGTCAGTAAGAATATCCAAAAATCTGCACGTGATCCAAAAAAATATATCGCTGGTTGCCGGTGCCCTGGATATTTCAATCTCTGATGACCCGGACGATCTTGAGTTTCCAATCGCCACGAACCCTAGTCATCAGGCGGAGGCGCTAAGCGCCGCCGGTGCGGGAAGCGACTACGCCATACTAAATCCGGGCGGGGGTTGGCCAACAAAGCTCTGGAGCGCGGAACGATTTGGGCGGTTGGCCGATGAACTTTGGTCTCACCATGGCCTGCACTCGCTAATAACCCATGGCCCGGGTGAAAACGAGTTGGCCGAGACCGTTTTGCAGTCAAGTCAATCGGGAAAAGCCCGCGCTGTTAACCTTTCGTTAAAGGGGTTCTTCGAACTGGCAAAACGAGCACAGGTTTATGTTGGCGGAGACACCGGGCCGACCCACCTGGCTATCGCCGCTGGCGCTCCAATCGTCGGATTGTTTGGCCCGACTGAATGGTGGCGCAATGGAAGTCTGCGGGCGGCCGACATTTGCGTTGAGCGAGTAGATATTGATTGTCGTACCGACTGCCATCGACGTGCTTGTTCCAAATGGATCTGCATGGATATTGAAGTCGAGCGAGTGTTTCAGGCTGTCGGGCAAAGACTGAAGACCGGACAAGCGCTGCCGGTTGTTGTTTAGGTTCCGCAGATTTCGCCGATTACGCAGATTAAGAACACTTTCACCATTGTCGTTCTCCTCTGATCTAATCTGTTTAATTTGCGTAATCTGCGGATAACCGTTGTCGAGGAGTTAAATTAGATTGCGTAGAGGCGGAACCTGGTTACAGCGCTGGCGGGTGCCACTTGGTTTTTTATGCGCAGCACTCTTCATTTTGTTTGCGCGACCACGTCCGGCCACGCTCGTTGCGGGAGCCACTGTTTCTTTGGTTGGTGTTTTGTTAAGGGCCTGGGCTTCCGGTCACATCAGAAAGAACGACGCCCTGGCGGTCTCAGGGCCTTATGCCTACACGCGCAATCCCCTTTACCTCGGCAGCTTTATTCTGGGTCTCGGATTCACCATTGGATCTGGCAGGTGGTGGCTCGGAATCATCTTTGCCGCGCTCTTCCTTGGCATCTATTTGCCGGTAATGCGCGTCGAATCGGCGACGCTGGCGAAACTTTTTGGCGAGAGTTTCCAAGCGTATGCCGCAGCCGTGCCGCTCTTCTTCCCGCGGTTGACACCTTATCGGACCGGTCAGCCTAAGGTAGGTTTCGACCGCGGACTTTACTTGAGATATCGAGAATACCGAGCGGCGCTCGGCCTCTTAATCGCCTGGGTGTTGTTGGTTTTCAAAGCGTACTACCTGAGATGACATCGGCAACTAAAAAGCATTGGGCTGGACCAGTACTTCTGATCCTCGCCGCCATATTCGTCGTCACTCCACTGGGCGGTCTCGTCTTCGCGCAAAAAACTGCAGGACCGTCGCCAGTTTCTGCTTCGCCCAAACCTTCCGGTCCGGCTCGCGTGCATCCGTTTGAGCCGAGTGAAGAACTCATCTACGTTGCTGAGTTCTCCCGAGCACTTTTAAAGAAGGTAGACGTCGCCGACTTCCGTTTCACCGCCAGCCGAGAACCGTTGTTGCAGAACATCAGCCTTAGACCCAGCCAGGATAAAAGTGGTGCCGCCTATTCACTAAAACTTACTGGCGACGTTTCGAGTAAGGGTTTTTTCAGCAAACTCTTCAACCTGCGTTTTCGCGAACAGATCGAGTCGATTGTCGAACCTACGTCTTTCACGGTTAAAAAAACAAGGAAGATCGACCAGCAGGGGAAACGCGCGCGGGTTAGCGAGACCACATATGACAATGGCAAGGTTCTTTGGATTGAACACGACCCAAACAATCCTTCGGATGCCGGCCGAGAGGTTACGGCGACGTTTGTGGGTCAGATACAAGACATTCTCTCTGCAATCTACTACTTGAGAACTCAGCCCCTTGAAATTGGAAAGACATTCGAAATAGCGGTCAGCGACTCGGGACGCGTTTATCAGGTTCCGGTGCGCGTGCTTGAGAAGCGACGCATGAAGACTGCGCTGGGTCGTGTCGAAGCCGTGCGTGTCGACCCTGAGGTTTTTGGCCCCGGAAGAATGATCCCAAGCGAAGGCCGCTTCTCCATTTGGTTCACCAGCGACAACAGGCGTATCCCCGTAAGCGCGCGTATCAAGAACAGAATCGGCACTTTTGATATTACCTTGCGGAAAGTGCTTCAGAATTCGACCCCACGAGAATCGCTTGCCAGTAATTAGAGTTAAGGGCAAGTAAGGAATACTCATTTTCCATTTTCCATTTCTCATTCTCATTATTTCTGATTTCTCATTTGTCTGGTTTTTTATCCGCGGGTCCGTTTAGAGAGGACACTTGTGTCCCCCGACGGGCGGACAAGTCCGCTTGCTAAACGAAACGGCTGAAGGCGGACGAGTCTGCTTCTAGACGAGGTGGTTGTTGTAAACTCGCTCATGATTGCTTCCAGCAGCAATCAGATTTCCGACAATGGCAAATGAGAAATGAAAAATGAGAAATGAAAAATAGTTACTTTCTTAACTCTAAAAGCAAATGCCACCAACGCCACTGATTCTCGGCCACCGCGGAGCCTCAGCCGTAACACCCGAAAACACCTTGGCGGCATTTTCGCGCGCCATGCACGACGGCGCGGACGGAATCGAGTTTGACGTCAGGCTCTCACGCGATCAGCTCCCAGTCGTTATCCATGACGCCACACTTAAACGAACAGGACTGATAGATCGTGCTGTTGGCGACCTGACTACTGCGGAACTCGCTGAGGTTGATGTTGGCAGTTGGTTTGCGGGTGGTACCCGAGCGCAATCTTTTGCCACCGAGCATGTACCTACGCTTGCTCAGGTCTTCGAGCTCTTCAGCCAAAACAGCGGCGTGCTTTACGTCGAGATGAAGTGCAACGCGGAAGAGGGAGCGGCGCTGGCAGCCGCCGTAGTCAACGAGATTAAGGACCCTCGTATCGCGAATCGAGTAGTGGTTGAAAGTTTTGAGCTCGAGGCTATCGCTGAGGTTAAAAGAATTGATGCGGGAATCCGTACGGCCGCCCTCTTCGAACCAAGACTTTCAAAACCCATCGCCAGCGTTCGAAGGCTGAAGATGATCGATCTCGCTCTTGCTGCGGGGGCCGATGAGATTGCTCTTCACCACACGCTTGTTAGTCAGCACATAATAGACAAAGCAAAACAGGAAGGACTGGAGACAGTGATCTGGACGGTTGATGATCCTCAGTGGATCTCACGTTGCCGAGTCCTGGGTATCAAAGCACTGATCACAAACGATCCCGCCACAATGGTTCAGCATCGCTCGGTAACTTGCTAGCCAACCAGCGTTTAGAAAGCGACTTGTCCGCCCCCGCGCCGGGACACAAGTGTCCTATCTAAACGGTGCGTGGATAGGCAAAGCGCGGATAAAGACAATCCAAAATGGCGCCAGATGACAGCAACGACGCGCATCTGTATCATTCGCAGCACAACTCGTTGGATAGGAGAAAAGATAAATGCCAGTTAGACAAGGCGCCGATGTTATCGAACCGAAAGGCAAGCTGGGGGTGCTGCTGGTCGGTCTCGGCGCAGTTAGCACGACCTTCATCGCAGGCGTTGAAGCTGTAAAGAAAGGAATTGGACAGCCGGTTGGAAGCCTAACGCAGATGGGAACGATTCGCCTGGGTAAGCGAACCGACAATCGCGTCCCTCTTATTAAGGACTTCGTACCCCTCGCAAAGCTAGAAGATCTGGTCTTTGGCGCGTGGGACATTTTTGAAGACTCAGCTTACGAAGCCGCTATGCACGCGGGCGTGCTCGAAAAGGATCTGCTGGCTCAATTGAAGTCACCACTCCAGAAGATCAAGCCGATGAAGGCCGTGTTCGATCAGAACTACGTAAAACGCCTGAGTGGAACAAACGTCAAGACAGGCCCCAACAAATTCCAGCTGGCCGAACAGCTGATCGATGAGATTGCGGAATGGAAACGGAAGAACCGCTGCTCGCGAGTGGTGATGATTTGGGCGGCTTCGACCGAAGTCTTTCTCAAACCGCATCCCGTTCACAAGACGCTCGAGTCGTTCGAACAGGCTATGCGTCAAAGCCACAAGTCGATCGCGCCCTCGATGGTCTATGCCTATGCGGCCTTGAAGTCCGGTATTCCTTTCGCTAACGGCGCTCCAAATCTGACAGTGGATATTCCGGCTCTGAGAACTCTTGCCGAGCGAAATAACCTGGCCATCTGCGGAAAAGATTTTAAGACCGGTCAAACCCTGATGAAGACAATCATCGCTCCGGGGTTAAAGGCGAGGATGCTGGGTCTCGACGGCTGGTATTCAACAAACATACTTGGTAATCGCGACGGCGAAGTGTTGGACGATCCTGAGTCGTTTAAGACGAAGGAAGAGTCGAAGCTCTCTGTGCTCGAATACATTCTGCAGCCGGAAGTTTACCCATACCTCTACCAGGACTTCTCCCATGTAGTCCGTATCAACTACTACCCGCCGCGCGGCGACAACAAAGAGGGTTGGGATAACATAGATATCTTCGGCTGGTTAGACTACAAAATGCAGATCAAGATCGACTTCCTTTGCCGCGACTCAATCCTGGCGGCGCCGATCGTGCTCGACCTTGCTCTGTTCCTGGATTTGGCCCAACGGGCCGGCATGAAAGGCATCCAGGAGTGGCTTTCGTTCTACTTCAAATCGCCTCAAACTGCCCCAGGCCTTTATCCTGAACATGACGTTTTCATTCAGTTGATGAAACTGAAGAATACTTTGCGCTACCTTCGCGGCGAGGATTTGATTACCCATTTAGGTCTGGAATACTACGACTGAACCGGGGATCTTCTAGCGAACGTTTTGGTGGATCGCACGGAAAAGACAGGGTGTCATACAGTGTGACGTTTTTGGTGGGCGGGTGTGCTAAAAGGTGCAATTTTGCCGCGTTTTCGTTGCCCTCCTCTTCACGAAAAAACATTTATTGGCAGCTACGCTCTGACACGAATTGTCAGCGCCGGAATCCAAGGAACCCTGCAAAACGTAAATATAAATACATCGGCCCCCCAATATTTTGTGATGACATTTTGATGCGTGTTGTATATATAGCATCAGGCACGGCACGTGTGGTTATCCGCCGCATTTGCCGAGGAGCAAACGAAGCCCAGAATCGCCGCATCAATATGGTGAGGCGATTGAACGGATCGTCCCTTGCATTCAACAAGGCAGGCCAATAGCGGCCGAGCCAGGCGGGCCTCAACGAATTAAGAGGTTTTCGCATGCAGGGGAGGGGCAACATGATTTCTGAAATGGAGTTAGAAAAACTAAACAAAACCATGGGCACAGTCTTCCTGGATCCCGAACAGAAAAGCCCGCGCGCCCAGGACTTCGAGGAGCGGCTTTCAGCTCGCATCGTCGGACAAGAACGTGCGGTGCGGCGCGTAAGCGGCCTTTACCAAATATTTCTGGCCAACATGAACCCGCCCAACCGGCCGATTGGCACCATGCTCTTTCTTGGACCTACCGGCTCTGGAAAGACTCGCGTCATCGAAGCCGCAGCGGAAGTTTTGTATGGCGACGCTAATGCGATGGTGAAGATTGATTGTGCGGAATTTCAGCATTCACACGAGATCGCGAAATTGATTGGCTCGCCCCCGGGATATCTCGGCCATCGCGAAACTTCTCCTATGCTCACGCAGGAGAATCTCGACCGCATGCACACTGAGGAGCTTAAGATCTCCCTCATACTTTTTGACGAGATCGAGAAAGCGTCTGACAGCCTCTGGCAGTTGCTCCTGGGAATTCTGGACAAAGCAACCCTGACGCTTGGTGATAACCGGCGCGTTGATTTTCGCAATTGCATGGTTATTCTTACCTCCAACCTCGGTGCGAGAGAGATGTCGGAACTGATTTCCGGCGGTATCGGCTTCGCTCCAGGCAAAGGTACAAAGAACCCGAACGACACGGAGGTAGATCAAAAGATCTACCGAACCGCAGTCGAGTCTGCACGGCGAAAGTTTTCACCCGAATTCATGAACCGGATTGACAAGGTAGTTGTCTTCCGTTCGTTGAAAGAACATCATCTGCGACAGATTTTGGACCTCGAGTTACAGGCGGTGCAGGATCGTATTATGCAGTCAGCCGGAACCAAGTTTGTTTTCCAGTGTTCTGACACTGCTAAGGAAACGCTTCTGAAGGAAGGCCTGGACTTTAAATATGGTGCGCGGCATCTGAAGCGCTCAGTGGAACGGTTCCTGGTCTATCCGCTCTCTAACCTGGTAGCAACCGGACAGATTGGGCTCGGCGATCTCGTTCACGTCGATCTTGACGAGTATACGCACAAGCTAATCTTCTCGAAGAGCTCGGGTGGGGCGCTGATTCACGACCTGCCGGCGGAGAAGGAAGAGCCGGAAGCTCTTGAGTCGCTTTCCGGCGGTGTCGGTCTGCCGATCCCGCAAGCGACAAAGGCTGCCAAGAAGGGCCACAGTCGCGGAGAAAAGACAGAGAACTAAGAACCTCTCTTAATCCGAGAATAGTGAAAGCGCCGCACACTTCGACAGTGTTCGGCGCTTTCAATTTTTCCCGGTCATGCCGTACTTAAGTGCCGGGGGAATTCTGAAGCCTCGAGATCTTTTGTATCGCTTCGTGCGCGGCATGTGAAAGATATGGATCGCGGGCTGTCAGCACACCTCGAAGAGCAGGAATTGCCACCGGATCACCGATCGCACCCAGCGCCAACGCGGCCTCTCTTCTGACATCGTCCTCTGCTTTCTCATCCTGCAACACTACGATTAGGGCCGGCGCTCCGGCGCGGTCGCCAATCTGTCCCAGGGAGCGAGCCGCTGCCCGCAACACAAAAGCGTTTTGTTCTCGCTTACTCTTCTTGTTCTTCTTTTTCGTCGGAATCTCTCCGGCGGCCGGGTTCAAAACTGCCGCTAAGGAAGATACCGCCCTACGGTCTGCGATCTCACCCAGTGCAACTGCTGCGCTTCCTCTAACTGAATCATACTTATCGGCAAGGCGTTCCATGAGCCCAGGAACTGCTGCGGGACTGCGCGTTCGGCCAAGTGCATAAGCGACGTGTTGACGGACAAACTCATCCTGGTCAGCCAACAGCGGTAACAAACTCGCAGCGCTCTCTTCTGCTGGTAAGTACAAAACCGCTGCGGCCGCAGTCGCTCGGACGATCGGTGACGGGTCACTCAACGCCGAGATTGCAGCCCGCGAAGCCTCGGGATGGTGCATTGACCCTAATCGCGTCACGGCCGCGCGTCGATCCTCACTCTCGATAGAACTCAACCGCAGACGTTGTTTTTCAATTTCGATTTGCAGTTGCGTTAATTGTTGTTTGACTCTTTGTTCCTGCGTGATAGTGGCCGATACAGAAACACCGCCAGTTATGACAGCCAGAATCGCGCCCGACATTACTCCGGCGCGCCGCCATGATCGGGACTGTCTTCTTCGTTTTTGCATGATTTACGGTTCGAAGGCGGGACCGTTTTGCTCTCGCTCAGTCCATTCTAGCGGTCAGAGCCTGCATGGAGTCCACAATCAGTACCGCAATAGGAGGGTAGATCACCAGGTCCGGAATCAGCAGTATCGCTGATGAGTAAAAAATGGCGTTCGATTGCGCCTGCATGTGGCTAAACAGCTGATTAAATCCATGGAAGAACTGCTGCGATTGCCAACCAATGATAAGTCCGCCGCCGATGCTAAGAGCATATCCAACCAACAGGAATGTGTATGCTGAGAAGCGCGTGAATGGTTGTTCAGGTTTTTCCTCATCTCGCATTATGGAATCCTGAATCGGCTTCGGAATATAGGTGTAGTGGGCAAAATACTCGCGCAGTCTCGTCGCCAGATGCCAGACGCCTATGACAAACAGAGTAAGAACGATTGCTCGTCCAAAGTAGTCAAACGTTTCCCACAGATGAGGTTTGATCATCGCCACAAAAAATGTGGAAAGGAATAGCGAGACCGTGGTAAAGACAGCTCGCTGTCGTTCTCGGCCTTCCTGGCGATCTCGTTCGAGAACTTCATCGACGATTCTGTCCCAGCGCGCCTGCACTGCGAGATTTCGTGCTCGCTGTGCGTGAACATTGTTCGAATTAAGAATCGAATAGCCGCTATTCGACTGCGCACTTAGTTGCTCATCGTAGTGGGCTCGTTCTTGAGGATCGATCAACACCTGATAAGCCTTGGAGAGAAGCGCAAATTCTCTCGCGGCCTTTTCCGAGCCACCGTTAACGTCGGGGTGACGCACCCTCGCCAGCTTTCGGTAAGCCGATTTGATTTCCGATTTTGAAGCGGATTTCCTGATGCCCAGAACTTTGTAGTAATTAGTCACCGCGCGTTTGCGACTCCTTGAAAAACAAACTGAGGGAACGCAGTCGCCAACCCTGGCACAGATCGCCAAAATTATAGCACTTTATGCCTCGACACATGCCACTTGTAATGCGGATTGGAAGATTTTGGCGGGAATGAGGAAAGACCGTGAGGGGGGCCAGAGAAGCGGCTTTCTAGTAATTCCTCGAGCGGCTGTCGAGGGGGGCGAGGACTTTAATGAGGGGTCCACCGCTTCCCTGGCATTTGCCAATCCATAGTCAACTTCAGTGCCAAGAGTAGCGATTGAAAAAAGCTGAATAAAGTCCAATTTATCTGAGAGATTACTAGCCCGGGTGTTAACTACTGATGACAGTCCCGTCCACATCTGAATACAGTTTTGCGGTTATCAGGCGCCAGCGCACCGCAGTGCCGCCCGCGCCACAATGCGAACCAGCGTCCGCACGGCTATACCTGTAGGTCCTTTCGATCTATACGGCTTTGCCTCATCGCCCCAGGCTGTGCCGGCGATGTCGAGGTGAGCCCATGAAACACCGTCAGCAAACTCCTTAAGGAACGCTGCTGCGGTGATCGTCCCAGCCTTTCGTCCACCAACATTCTTAATGTCCGCAATATCCGACTTAATCTGCTTTGAATATTCTTTGTCCAGCGGCAACTGCCAAAACTTCTCGCCGGCTTCCTTTCCCGCCGCGATTATTTCATTGATTAGCTCCTGGTCAGTACCAATCACCGCTGTGTTGACGTCGCCCAGTGCGATAGACACCGCCCCGGTTAGCGTGGCCATGTCGATAATCCTGGTGGCGCCGAGTTTCTTAGCGTAAGCAATGGCATCAGCGAGAATCAGTCTGCCTTCAGCGTCGGTGTTGATTACTTCGATAGTCTTACCGGTCATCGCCCGCACGACGTCGCCTGGCTTGGTGGCTTTACCTGACGGAAGATTTTCAGCGCACGGAATGACTCCGAGCACGGGAATTGACGGCCGCAGTTGAGCGATTGCGCGCATCGCGCCCATTACCGTAGCGCCCCCCGTCATGTCATACTTCATCAACTCCATGTTCTCGCCCGGCTTGAGAGAAATGCCGCCGGAATCAAACGTGATTCCCTTCCCCACAAACGCCAGCAGTTCTTCATTTCCTTCCACCGCATTCGCAGGAGTGTACTTGAGTATGATCAGCTTTCCGGGCTGATCTGAGCCTCGCGACACGCTCAACAAAGAACCCATTCCCTCTTGTTCCATTCTGGCTTCATCAAGCACGTCTACACTAAGACCAAACTCAGTCGCCACTTCGCGCGCCCGTTCCGACATATCTGTCGGAGTCATGTAGCCGCCGGGTTCGTTGGCGAGATCTCGTGTGAAGTTCACTGATTCACCGATGATTTTGCCGCGCTCAATGCCTCGTTTTAGGCCCGTTTCATCCGCGTTATCCTGGACCACGACAAGCTTGTCGATCTGACGTTCTTCCTTATCGGTTGTTCGGTATTTGTCCGGCTCGAACAGCGCCATAATAAAACCCTCGACGACAACTGAAGCGATGTCTTCCGGGTTTCCCTCGAGTCTAGGTACAACGGCAATGGACTTGACATTCTTTCCGCGCAGCGCGCGGGCAGCTGTACCAGCCATCTGAGAAACCTGCGCCGGTGTGTATTCCGTTTGCTCACCGACGCCTATTAACAAGAGGCGCTGTGCCTTTAGTTCATTGTTGCCAATCAGGTGCAAGTAAACCGTTTCGGCCTCTTTACCCTTCAATTCTTCGGAGTCGATTACCGACTTGATCAAGCCGCCTGTAATCGCATCAAGGTCTTTGAGAAAGCCATCATCTGCCTTCTCGTCCTTGAAGACGGCGACGGCCAAAGCCTGAACATCAGCGTCCCGATAGGAACCATTTGTGCTGTCAATTTGCATGTCTGATAACTACTCCTACTCGTACTTAATATTCCAATTATCTATTGCGCTCTTTGAGCTGGGCCCGGGTTTCTCTTTCAACTGTGCGCCGCAGCTCTGTTTCGCGTTTGTCGTACAGTTTCTTTCCGCGGGCCACTGCAACTTCAACTTTGATTCGTCGATCCTTTAGATAGACACGCGTCGGCACCAACGTCATTCCCTGCTTCACAGTCGCCTGGTCCAGTTGTTCAATCTCGCGGTGATGTAAGAGCAACTTCCGCGTTCGGAGCGGGTCGTGGTTCTCACGGTTGGCATGAGAATAAGGTGAAATGTGCGCATTAAACAACCATACCTCGCCTTCCCGGACAGCTACATAGCCTTCTTTCAATTGGATCCGACCTGCCAACACGCTCTTGACCTCAGGTCCAGTCAATGCAATGCCGGCCTCGTACTTCTCCAGGATATGGTAGTCGTGAAACGCAGCACGATTTGCGGCGAGTACTTTATCTTCCTTTGCGACAGGCATAAAGGTTCGATCGGAGCTCTTAGTGTTCTAATTTCAGTTCTCAGTGCCACCGCAAAGCACCACTTCGAAGCTGGAGTCTGGGAGACATCGAGCCCACCCACATAATCACTGATTACCCTCTTCTCGCAAAGGGCGCATCATTAAATTGTTCGCCGCATCCGATGCCAGTTTTCCTTCATAGAGCACGCCATGGACCTCATTCGTAATGGGCATTTCTATTCCAACCCGATCCGCAAGTTGCTTTACTGCTTGTGTAGTTCTGACGCCCTCAGCAATTTCGTTCATGCCCGAGGTAATTTCATTCAATGTTCGACCTTTGCCCAGCTCCTGGCCAAGAAAGCGATTGCGCGAAAGACTCCCCGTGCAGGTTAGGACCAGATCTCCTAATCCTGCCAAGCCCATTAGCGTTTCCCGCTTTGCGCCTTGCCGTAGC
The DNA here is from genome assembly GCA_036560225.1 of Pyrinomonadaceae bacterium. Taxonomy (GTDB): domain Bacteria; phylum Acidobacteriota; class Blastocatellia; order Pyrinomonadales; family Pyrinomonadaceae; genus PSRF01. The sequence goes on from DATBRN010000315.1 coordinate 11,828, forward strand.
GCCAGCCGGCTCATCTCCGCAAGTCCTCGAGTAATTAGAGCGGCAATGCTGTTTGAACCAAACCCAAGTCCAGCCACCATTCCAGCCGCAATCGCCATGACGTTCTTCACCGAACCGCCAAATTCAGTGCCGATGACATCATCGTTTGTATAGATGCGCAGGTTGTCAAAGCTCAATTCAGACTGGACTATGCGCCCTGCTTCCAGATCTTTGCTAGCCGCCACGACGGCTGTTGGATGATGCTCAACCACTTCTTTCGCGAACGAAGGTCCGGACAAACAAACGAATCGGGCTCGCGCCTCTTCAGGAATCACCTCAGCCACAACTTGTGAAATTCGTTTGCCGGTTTCGATTTCAATTCCCTTAGTAGCGCTGACAACAATCATTTCCTTCTGTAGGGCCGGCGCCATGGTTGTAAGCAGTCCACGCGTTGCGTGGGAGGGAGCCGCTAGTACGATCAAGTCGGCTCCATTGACGACCTCTGCGATTTCTCCATCTGCCCGCACATTATTCGGAATGGCAACGTCGGTCAGATAAACCGGATTGACACGATCACTATTGATCGAACGAACCACTTCGATATTTCGTGACCAGATCCGAACATCATGGTCGCCTCGTGCTGCAACGATGGCCAATGCGGTTCCCCAACTACCGGCGCCAATGATGGCAACACTTTTGCCCATCTCTACTTGAACTTACTCTCGTTGCCGCGAACCAGTCTCCCAATGTTTTGTCGATGCGCGAATACAATCAGGGCCGCCCCTGCGATCGCTGCGGTCATGATAGGCGCCAGAGGCTCGACGGGCCGGATCACCTCATGCTGCAGAAACACGAACACGGGAATTGCAACCGCTGAAAGGATTGAACCGAGTGAAACGTATCGGGTCAAGATCACGATCGCCAGGAAGACGAAGGCAGCCAGGGCCACCGCGATCGGTGCCAGCATAAGAAAAACGCCGACGCCCGTAGCCACTCCTTTACCCCCGCGAAATCGTAGCCACACCGGAAAGATGTGACCAAGAATCACCGCAATAGCCGCCGCCGCTACCCACCAATAGATGTCTTGTTCAGTCGAACCTGAGCCTCCAATCAATCCTGGTCCACCCCTGGTATTTGCGCTTAGCGCATTGAGAGGTGGATTCGCGCTTCCGCTTCCTGCGAAGACCGGTAAACCCACAAGAACTTTCGCAATCGCAACCGCCGCCAGGCCTTTCAAAGCATCGAGCAGCAACGTGACCACACCTGCAGCTTTGCCTGCGCGGCGCGAAACGTTGGTCGCGCCCGTGCCTCCGGAGCCGGTGTCTCGAATGTCTCCGCCTTCCTTTGCTCGAACAATCAGATAGCCAAACGGTATCGATCCGATCAAGTAGGCGATGATAACGACAAGGAGGGACCGCATCGTTTGGAGTTGCCAGATAGAGGCGCTGCTGGCTAAAGGAAACAAGAACTATACCAATCGATCTGATAGCCGACAAGTTGAATAACAATATCCGTCTCGTTTAGACGACGGACTTGTCCGCATGGATATCCGTTTCGTTTAGAAAGCGGACTTGTCCGCCTTCGCCTGTCGGGACACAAGTGTCCTCTCTAAACGGCGGGTGGATTAGGGCGGCGCGTGTCCTATCTAAACGGCGCGTGGACGAACCAGACTGCCGTTACAAGAGGTTCAGATCAACCGCCGGCGCAGAAGATCCAGTGCAGCCTGCGAGGCACGCCAGCGAATGAGTTGGCGATCGCCGGGAAGAATCAACTTCCGATGCTCAGTATGAGCATCGTCCGCAAGTGCGATGTAGACCAGCCCGACAGGTTTCTCCTCCGTCCCACCACCGGGCCCGGCAATCCCCGTTACGGACAAACCAAAATCAGTGCGTGCCCGTTTGCGAATTCCTTCGGCCATCGCCTCGGCAACGGGCGCACTTACTGCTCCATGTTCGAGCAACAATACCGGCTCAACACCGAGTGTTCTGGTCTTCGCATCGTTGGAGTAAGCAATAACTCCTTCAATAAAGTATTTCGATGAGCCCGGAACGTCCGTCAGTCTTTGTGCGATCAACCCGCCCGTACAGCTCTCCGCAACCGACAACGTATAACCGCCTACTGACAACTTCAGACCGACTACTTCTTCCATCTTCTCGCCCGCAAAAGAAAAGACAGCATTGCCGAGGCGTTCCTCAAGTTGCTCGGAAAGCCGATCAAGCAGAGCATGGGCCTCGGCCTCGGTCCGGCCGCGGGCGGTGAGGTGAATCTCGATCTCGCTCTGGTTGAAAAGAATTGTCGTCTGGGGATTTTCGTATTGCGTGTAGATGGGAGCAATCTTTTCATCAAGCGCCGACTCGCCCAGGCCCGCGACTCGAAGCATTCGCCTGACGACTCTCAACGAGCCCGCTCGGCCGGCAAGCTTTGGTTGCACATGATTTTCAAACATCGGGCGCATCTCTCGCGGAGGCCCGGGCAGCAAGACAATTGCGACACCTTCATGCTCGATAAACATTCCAGGCGCGGTGCCGTTGGGATTGGGTAAGACTTCCGCCTTGTCAATCACCATCGCCTGGCGCGAGTTTCGCTCGGGCATTACATGACCAAAGCTGAGAAATCTTTGACGCAACTCGGCGAGAATGTCTTCGTCAAGCAACAGCCGGCGACCAATCGCGCGTGCGGCAACCTTCCGCGTGATGTCGTCTTCGGTTGGGCCAAGTCCGCCGGTAGTTATGACAACTTTTGAGCGCCGGGTTGCGTCTTTGATCGCTTCTTCGAGCCGGGCATCGTCGTCGCCAACGATGGTTTTGAGTCTTACTTCTATACCGATGCTATTTAGTTTTTCGGTGAGCCAGAGGCTATTGGTATCGGTGCGGTCGGGAGCAAGGAGCTCTGAACCTATCGCGATGATTTCGGCTGTGAGAGTTTCGAGCAAAGGCTGGGCACCGGGTTCTTGTGAATCAAGAAGCCTTCGGCTCTTCCTGATAGATGTCCTGTAGTACTTCTGAGATTGGGGGCGGTGCGGTAATAGACTTGAGCGAGCGCGTGGAAGAGATGGCCACGTCCTTGCGCGGCAAACGCGCCTGGTCGGCCATTCCCACCTCGTATTGTTCCACCATGCGCTTCAGATGTTGTTGGCTTTCAGCGAGTAGCCCGGCTGCCCGCTCCTGATGCATTCGTTCAAGACTTGCAATTGCAGCGTTTGTCTTGGTCCAACGCCTTTTTTTGCGCTCAATCTTTCGCAGTTTCTCGACGTAGTGGCGCAATTGCCGCGAAGGCAAAACATGACGACTCTCCTTCAGAATCTCTTCTTCAGCCGCGAAACCCAATTGTTCAGCTGCACCATTGTAATCGCCAATTGAGTAGTACAAGGCGCCGAGCGCGAAGCGGCTCAACGGCGGCGCATCAGGCATTGACTTAACCACTCTTTGGCCGGTTCTTATTATTTCAGCTATTTCAAAGTGATAGCGGCTGCGCTCGCCATCCACCAGGATTTCATTGGCCGCAACGTAGAAGCCAAAAATTACTTTAGTCCTGCGATTCGCGCGCCATTTGAGAGCAAGGAAGACGAGCAGGCCCAGGCCGGCAAATCCGAATATGGTGACGGGCACCGCTCGCACAATTTCCCACACGATCACAATCACGGCGACTACGCCAACGCTGGCGCCAATCCTTATCGCTAATCTTTTGTTTCGTGGAGTCATCAGTTTGTAACGCAAGACCAAAAAACGGCTGTGCCGCCTGATGTGCGGAAGGGCTCCGCCCTTCCGTACGAGACCATTAAATCTTTGAGGCTGCTCCTCATTATTGGGGCGTAGCCCCAGTAGGAATTAAAGCTAACGGAAGGGCAGAGCCCTTCCGCACATCAGGCGGCGTAGCCGTGGGCGGCGAGTCTTCATATTATTCTGAGTTCCACATAACCCAAGCAAGCTAACACCTTGCTTTACATAAGTCGCTGACAGATCGCCGTTCCTACCTGCTCCGTAGAAAGATTTCCGCCGAGGTCGCGCGTGGTCTCATCATGCGAAATTGATTCCCTGACGGCGTTCTCGATCGCCTGGCTTGCTTTCTTGTGGCCTAAATATTCTAGCATCATCGCAGAGGTCAGAATAGCGCCTGCCGGATTCGCGATTCCCTGTCCGGCAATAGCTGGTGCACTGCCATGTACCGGCTCGAACAGCGACACGCGACCAGGATGAATATTCCCGGAGGCGGCCAGTCCCAGCCCGCCCTGAATGGCTGCGCCCAGGTCGGTCAGAATGTCGCCGAAGAGATTGTTGCTGACGATGACGTCATACTGTCCCGGATCGAGCACCATAAACATCGCCATCGCATCGACGTATTGATGATTTGCTTCCAGCTCCGAGTAATCCGCGGCTACTTCCTTGAAAACGCGTTGCCACAAATCGCCACCGAAGCGTTGGACGTTTGACTTGTCGGCCATCGTCACGCGCTTGCGACCCTGAGCCCGCGCATACTCGAAAGCCGCGAGAATAATCCTCTCGACTCCGCGGCGCGTGTTGAGTTCCTCTTGAGTCGCTATCTCATCGCTGGTTCCCTTTTTCAGAAAACCACCGGCCCCGCAGTAAGCGCCTTCCGTATTTTCCCGAAACACTACGAAGTCGATCTCCTCGACTTTTCGGCTGCGCAAGGGAGTCAGTCGTGAATCCAGCAGGCGAACCGGACGCAGGTTGATGTAAAGATCCAAGCCGCGGCGCATTCCCAACAGGATGTCTTCAGCATGTTGATTGGAGGGAACTCGTGGGTCACCAAACGCGCCTGCAAGGATGGCATTGTACTCCGTCGACAGCATCTTCAATGCGTCACTCGGAAGCGAAACGCCTTCATTCAGAAACTTCTCCGCGCCCCAGTCGAAGTGCGTAAACTCTAGTTCGACGCTGTGCTTCTCGCGGACGCACTCTAATACGCGAACGGCTTCGCGCACGACTTCCGGACCAATGCCGTCTCCGGGGATTACAGCAATTTTAGCTTTTGCGGCACTCATCAATGTTCTACGCGAGCGTCTCTTCGGAGTGCTTATTGCGGAGTTGGCGACGATGACGGAGTAGTTGTCGCGGCTGGTCTTCCGGCTCCTCGCTCTGCAATCTTCGGCAAACTTGCCAATACAACATCACCGACAATTTTCATGCTCTGAGCCGAGACCTTATCAAGTGTGTCCTCAGCCTTATGCCAATAACGATAAGTGCTGAGTTGAATCAAATCCAGTGAGTCTATCCCCGCCCTGAGAAAAGGCTCATGGTCATCGCTGCCGACGCCTTCAGGTCGAGCAACAAAATATTTCTCGTAGCCGAGGTCGCGGGCGGTACGCCAAACAATGTCCTGCAACCATCTGGTGCTCATCGTGTCACGACCCAGTTCAAGATCTTTAGATCCCATGATGTCCAGCAGTATGAGCGCGCGGACCCGGCCAAGTTCATTGGTCTCGCGAAGTCTGGAAACATAGTGGCGGCTACCGTAGGTGTTGTCAGGCAGCGGAGTCTTGGGATCAGCCGGATTGGGATTGTGACACTGGTCCCAGTCTTCGCAAAACGCTTCTTCACCATCGAAGAACACAAGCCAGTAAGTGAGCTTGGGTTTCTGCTGACTCGTCCCTAACACTCGGCCCATCTCGAGCAGTGTGGCAACCGAAGTGCCCGGATCGTTGGCGCCAACAAAACGCATGTCCTTATAAAACTTTGAGTCGTAATGGCTGGCAACCATGATCACTTCTTTCGACTCCCCTGGAATCTCGGCGGTGAGGTTAACCATCTTCTTCTCGCCCATGGGCGTGGTGGCCGTGAATTCATCAGTCTTCACAGTCAGGCCCGAAGATTTGAGCATGTTAATGATGTAGTCGCGCGTCTTCGACAATTCCGGTGACCCTGGGATACGCGGACCGATTTCAACCTGCTTCCTCACGTGCTCCATCGCTCGTTCGCCATTGAAGGCCGCTATACCCGGAACTACTGCCGGGTTCACTTCTTCCGGGCGGCTGGAAGTTGCGACGCGCACATTCGGCGCCGACTCGTTCTTAGGACAGGCTAATAGCAAGAATGGCAAAGCAAATAGAACCCAACCGATCGCGAAACTGTTCAGTCGCACGCGAGACCGGAAAAAATTTGATAGCGTCTTTGGCATCAAACGCAAGTTACACCGTAATCGAGACAAAACGCAAAATCGCAACTCCCCGCACTGCGGTGACCTACAAGTCCTGGGACGGTCGGCGTCCGCCCTCACTGGGACCGCGGGCGTCTCGCCCGCACTGAGCGCGCAGCGCGAACAACCCGTCACCAAGGGCTTGCACCGGCATTTGCTCACCGTTGAGACGCGTTTAAGCGAGAAGGAGATGCAGAACGAGGCGGATGAAACTGAAAAGGTCTTTTGGGAAGCGGTTGTTCGCTGCGCTCAGTGCGGGCGAGACGCCCGCGGTCCCAGTAAAAACGGCCCAGTAATAACGATCCCGGTAATAGAGGCTAGCGGACTCGAGCAGTTTCCTGTTTTGCAACTCGCGCGGCTGCATCAACTTTGGCGGCATCCTTCATCGCCCGGCGACACTCTGCGCAAATTCCAATAATCCGTAGGAGGTGTTGCGTCACCTGGAACCGGTGCTTGGCGGCCATCGCGTCTTGAATTGCTTCCAGCTCAGCCGAAAAGAACTCAATGATCCGGCCACACTCGGAACAGATCATGTGGTCGTGGTGTTGATGCTTGTAGTTATGTTCGTAGTGCGTGATGCCATCGCCAAAACGAACTTCGCGAGCGAGCCCTGCTTCTGCCAGCAGCTTCAGGGTGCGATAAACCGTAGTTTGTCCGATGTTGGGGTCTTGCTCTCGGACGAGGCGGTAGAGGTCTTCGCTGGAAAGGTGGGCCTCCGTACGCAGGAAGGTATCGAGAATCAAGTCTCGCTGAGACGTGCGCTTGAGTCCCTTCTTCTGAATATGTTTAAGAAAAACTTCTTGCTCTTCAGTCATTTCTGGGCGGTGGCAGATGCCGATCCAAACTCCATTTAGACTGATTTTACAACTTTGGAGCAGTCACTGTGAAGGAGGTGACTCGGAGTAGTTTGCCTAACTGGTGTTTTATTTGGGTTGTCCGTCTCAGTGGTAATGTTCTTTATTCTATCCCTCTCTCCGTAGGCGGAGAGGGGCTGAGCAGCACCCCACCCAATCCCTCCCCGCTTGCGGGGAGGGGAGCGGCGCCTACTCCTCAACCGCAACTTGATATTGCTCGAGCTTGCCATCAGGCATTTCGTAGGTCCATGCGCGCAGAGTCTTATTCGGGAACCGTATTCGGTACATACGCATTGTCATGCCGCCACGTAAACGCTGCAGCACCTCTACAAATTCCTGCGGAACACCCAACGGCGCCAGTCCGTCGGCGAAATCCTTCAAAGCCTGCTCACTGAAGTACGAATTCGCGTTGTCGGTAAACAAGGATCGATCGATTGTGCCGTGCTGGAGTCCTTCAAAAATCTTTCTCGCCTGCGCCAACTTTTGCGGTGTCGCGGGATCGGTAT
>DATBRN010000316.1:0-7827 GCA_036560225.1 Pyrinomonadaceae bacterium
TGCCGCTCCTCAGTTCTTCACGAATGCGTTCGAAGATCAGCACATTTGAGTCCACCGCCATACCAATTGTAAGAATGATGCCCGCGATTCCCGGTAGGGTTAAAGTCGCTTGGAAAAGGATGAGCGCGGCCAGCATCAATATCATGTTGAGGATTAGTGCGATGACCGCATTCACGCCAGCGCCGCGGTAATAAACAAGCATGAAAACCACGACCATTATTAAACCAACCAGAGAGGCTCGTACGCCCGCGGCTATCGAGTCCTGGCCGAGGCTCGGTCCGACAGTTCTTTCTTCCATGTACTCGATTGGCGCCGGCAACGCGCCAGATCTCAAAGTTAAAGCAAGGTCTTCGGCTGATTGTTTGGTGAAACGGCCGGATATTTCGCCCTGATCGGAAATCTGCGACTTAATGTAGGCGATTGACTTGACCTCATCGTTCAAGACAACGCCCATATACTCGTTGATATTGGCGCCGGTCCAGGTTCCGAACTTCTCTGCCCCTGTAGGTTTAAGAGCGAAGGCGATCTGGTAGGTGTCGCCGCCACCCTGCGCTTGCGTTGCTGCGGCGCTGCGAAGTTCACTGCCATCGACAACCGCAGGCGACTCCACAACGACCCATTTTTTCGGTTTCTGAGTCGTGTCGGTGGTCGGCTGGTCAGTCGCGGTGGTTGGTTCATTCCGTTCCGAATAAGGGAGCACGCGACGATTCGTAGGAACGGTCCCTCCGAGCGAGGCCTTCGCTTCGTCTTCCGTGTTGTAGGTTTGGACCGGCCCAGCAGTTTGCGGCGGACTGACAACGTGAACCAGCTCGAGTTTTGACTCAGCCTTCAGTAGCTGCTTAACACGTTCAGGATCATGTATGCCCGGCATTTGCACCAGAATCTGATGCGAAGCCTGCGAGCCGTGACGCTGCACCAATGGTTCCGCAACTCCAACAGCATCCAATCGACTGTCGATGATTCGTTTGGCTTGCTCTGTAGCCTGCTCGGCAAGATTTGCTTGAGCGGCAGGCGACAAGGTCCAAATCATCGTGTTGCCGCTAACCGAATACGCCCAATTCGAAATATCCGATCCGACCTTCTTCTTTACCGCTTCCTCTATGTCTGGGATCTTCGATGCATCCGTGGTTTCGAGGATAATGCGATAGTTACCTCCGGTAGTTTCCGGCTTCACCTCCTTCACGGGCAACCCTTCGTCTTTGGCCGCTTTCTCCATGGCGATAGCATCGGCGAGCGTAAGGTTCTTCAGAACCTCATCGGTTTTCACTCGCATTACCAAATGCGTGCCGCCCTTGAGATCGAGTCCCAGGTGAATATTTGATGCCAAGGTGGCTTTGATGCCAGACCATTTGAAATCCTGCAGGGTGGGACGATGACGAGGACCGATAACTATATAAAGACCGCCCACGGTAACAATCAAAATAATGATTACGCGCTGTAGGAGATTTCTCTTTTTCATTGCAAAAAAATCTTTATGATCGACAACGGGAGCCTGCCATTTTTGCAATACCCCAGTCTTCAAGAACCGGATGATCTAGCTTCTTCACCTTGTAGGCCTGCTATGGCAGACCGCGAAACTTCGAGAATCGACTTGTCCGCACTTCGAATTAGGAAACTGTCGTCCCGCACGGTAGTAATTGTGCCGATGATTCCGCCCGTTGTGACGACACGATCACCGGCTTTTAGTTGAGAGATCGTTTCTTGTAATTCTCGCTGGCGTTTTTGTTGCGGCCGAATCAGTAAGACGTAGAACACGGCCAGGATCATGAAAATCGGCAGCATCTGCCAGAAGCCACTGCTCATCGTCGCCACTCCTTGCCGGCAGATCTCCTCCTCGTGTCTTCAGATCTCATTATTAAGGTTATCCTCAAAATAGTAGTTTGACCGTTAAGGAGCTTTTGGCCTCGCAGCAACTGCTCGCTAGTACTATCACACCTCAGTGATGCTGAGCGCCTTGTCTTGTTCGAATGCGTTCAACCCCTCGGTGAACTCTCGTCGAAATTTGTTAAATTTGCCAGACCGAATAGCTTGCCTGACGCGTCGCATAGTGTCAAGGAAGAAGGCCAAATTGTGGTGCGTTAGCAGAATGCTCGCGAGCAACTCGCCCGAAAGATAGAGATGGCGCAAGTAAGCACGGGAGTGGCGCTTGCAAACTGAGCAGTCGCACGTTTCGTCTAGAGGCCTCGTGTCGACGGCCCATTGGGCGTTTTTCACGTTCATCTTTCCGCGAGAAGTAAATGCCTGCCCCGTTCTGCCGTTTCTGGTGGGCAAGACGCAGTCAAACATATCAAGACCTTGAGCTACGGCTTCCACCAGATCCTCTGGCGTGCCCACACCCATTAAGTATCGCGGCTGATCGGGCGGGAGCTCCGGGGCTATCTCGTTAACTACTCGCCACATCACGCCTTTCTCTTCTCCCACGCTCAACCCGCCGATAGCATAGCCATCGAACCCAATCTCCGCCGTCCGCTTCAAGCTTTCGCGCCGCAAATCCAGATGGGTTCCACCTTGTACGATGCCAAACAAAGCTTGTGCTCCGCTAATGTTCTCGGTAGGTTCGGTCCGCGCTGTGTCGACAGCTTGCTGTTGCAGACTGTCAAACCTCTCCCTTGAGCGCTTCGCCCAGCGGGCGGTCAATTCCATGCTCTGTCGCGAGACGTCATCAGTCGCATCTCCGGCCGCACATTCATCAAACGCCATCACGATCTCAGAACCCAACGTCGCCTGCACCTCCATTGAAATCTCAGGCGACAAAAACTGCAGACTGCCGTCAACATGCGAACGAAACTGAGTGCCCTCTTCTGTGATCTTTCGCAACGCGCCCAAACTCCAAACCTGGAACCCGCCAGAGTCAGTGAGCAGTGCCCGTCGCCAACCGGTGAAGCGGTGTAACCCGCCGCACTTTCGGATTGTTTCAGGGCCAGGTCGCAACCAGAGATGGTATGTATTGCCCAAAATAATGCGCGCATCAAGTTCTTCTTCCAGCGCCTCGAAACGCACGCCCTTGACTGTGCCCGCCGTGCCAACAGGCATGAAGACTGGCGTTTCGATGAGTCCACGGCGCGTGGTCAGGATCCCAGCCCGCGCCTCACCGTCGCGAGCGGTTACTTCGAAAATGATCGGAGGCTTTTTAGGCATTATCTTGAATTCGGGCTAGGGAACCGCGATCAGCGCGACCGGATGCTGCCACTCAAGTACAGAACCGTGAGCGGTAGCGACCGGATGCTCCCACTCAACTACAGAACCGTGGGCGGTAGCGACCGGATCCTCCCACTCAACTACAGAACCGTGAGCGGTAGCGACCGGATGCTACACTCAACTGGTCTGAAACGGAAAACCGACTTCGACGTATGGGTACGAAGCACTTACCGATTCGCGAGTTGAGCGGCGGCATCCGGTCGCTACCGCTCACGGTTCTGTATTGCAAGTTACGGCGCAGGTTGCATGGTTGCATCCGGTCGCTACCGCTCACGGTTCTGTATGCGCGTACCACTAAGGTTGAAGGTATCGTTCAAGGAACCAAGTACAAAGTTCTATCTCTTCGTGCGCTTCTTGTGCTTCTCAACAATCCGCAGGGGCGTTGCAAAGAAATCAAATTCCTCGCGTAAACGATTTTGGAGATAGCGCACGTAAGAAAAATGTAAACCAGACTTGCCGCCTGAGGTGAAAAGCACAAACGTCGGTGGCCGTACCGCGACCTGCGTCATGTATTGCACGTGAAGCCTCGATAGCCCGCCCTTAACCGGTGCCGGCGCACCTCCACCACGTGGCTGCGAAACGGCAGCTTCAAAAAACGCATTGAGCTGAGAGGTAGGAATGCGCCGGTTGCGCGCTTCGTTAGCGCGCACCGCAAGCGGAAGGAGGTTCTCAACTCGTTGCCCGTTTAAAGCCGAGATCATGACAACCGGCGCCCAGTCGAGAAATTTCATCTTCTCGCGAACTTTCCGCTCAAACTGAGTTGCAGTGCTCGTCTCCTTATCCTTAACCGCGTCCCATTTGTTGCACGCGATGATGATCGAGCACCCAGCGTCGTGTGCGTAGCCCGCAATATGCGCATCAAGGGCTGTCGGTCCCTCCTCGGCGTCAATGATGACGATCGCCACATCCGCGCGCGCCAGGCTCTTCATGGCCATCACTACAGAAAGCTTCTCGGCCATCTCACCCGTCTTGCCCTTGCGACGAATTCCAGCCGTATCAATCAGGCGAAACTTCTGCTCAGGCGTTGCAAGCAGCGTATCGATGGAGTCGCGCGTTGTGCCGGCAACCGGCGAAACGATTACACGCTCTTCCCCAATCATTCGATTTAGTAAGGACGACTTGCCGACATTCGGACGCCCAATGATGGCCAGGCGAACCTCGCGCTCTGAGTCTTCAGTTTTTGATGTCAGACTCAGATCCGCAATCTGGGATTCTTGATCGGTCTGAGATTTGAGATCGGAGATCTTTGGTTTTTGACCGGTTTGAGATCTGAGATCTGAGATCTCAGATTTCAGATCCTTTACCAACGCATCCAACAGCTCGCCTAACCCGATCCCCTGTTCTGCAGAAACGGGAAAGACTTCTTCAAACCCAAAACGGTAAAACTCTCCGGCCTCAGCCTCCACGCGCTCTGCCTCAGACTTGTTGGCAGCAACTAACACTCGCTTGCCCGTCGCGCGCAATAGTTTCGCCAACTCTTCATCCATTGGTGTCAGACCGAGCCGCGCATCAACTACCCAGATGATTGCCTGCGCGTCATCAATCGCAAAGCCTGCCTGCTTGAAAATATTTGCGGGAATGATCGCGTCGTCATCGGGAATGATTCCGCCGGTATCAACGATCGCAAAACGCTCACCAGCCCATTCGACTTCGCCGTAAATTCGATCGCGCGTAATGCCTGGTTCGTCACCCACAATTGAGCGCCGCTGCCCAATGAGACGGTTAAACAGCGTAGACTTGCCGACATTCGGCTGCCCCACCACGGCGACCAAGGGCAGCACCGCCCTGGCCGGCGTCGATTTTTCCTCAGTTTCCTTTGCAGTTTCGATAGTCATCTGTATGAAGTCATTATATATAAGGCCAACGCCACAATAATCCTAAGGCGGAGTCGTCATTAGATAGATAGCTCAGATTTCTGGACAGAAAATGACAGGCACGATAAATTCTTGAGCCAAACTGGAACCAAACTAGAATACGCCTTTGGAAAACTCCAAATGGATCTTCAGGGAGCACGGCTTTGGCAAGTTCCCCCAAAAAGAAACGCGACGACAAACGTAGCACCACAGTAGCCGCAAACCAACGCCCGCTCTGGCGCTGCCCTGAGTGCGGCGAGCGATTCGTAACCAGAAACCTCTGGCACTCCTGCGGAAAGTACACGTTGGAAGAGTTGTTTGCTCGTAGTGAGCCGCATGTGCTTCCGCTCTTCAAGAAATTCGCGAAAATGGTTCGCGCCTGTGGGCCAGTGAGAATGATTCCCCAGAAGAGCCGCGTTGCGTTTCAGGTGCGCGTACGTTTCGCTGGAGCTTATCCACGCAAGTCGCATGTGTTATGCGGGTTTGCTCTTCCCTATCGCTCAGCCGATCCGAGATTTGTGAAAATCGAAGAGTATGGGCGACACTTCGTGGGACACCTCTTCTCCGTGGCTTCGGAAGCGGATCTTGACGAGCAGGTACAACGCTGGTTACACGAAGCTTATGAAGTCGGCAAGCAGAGCTTGCTTAGTAATTCGAATACCAAGGCGGGATCCAAACTAAAACCTCAACAGCAAGGAGAACTCGCTGATGCCCACAAGCGTCTTTGGTCTTTGTGCGATTGAGCAAATCGCGGTCAACGTGCACGATTTGAATCGTGCGGTTGAGTTCTATCGTGAGAAGCTGGGAATGAAGCTCCTTTTCACCGTGCCTAACCTCGCCTTCTTCGATTGCGACGGCATCAGGCTAATGTTGTCGCCGCCCGCGAGACCCGAATTCGATCACCCTAGCTCGATAATCTATTTCAAGGTCGACGACATTCAGCAAGCGTATGCGACCCTCTCCGAACGTGGTGTCGATTTTGAGGAAAAGCCAACCTTTGTAGCTGACATGGGGACCTATAATCTATGGATTGGTTCCTTCCGCGATTCAGAAAACAACCTCCTGGCTGTTATGGGCCACGTCCCGAAGGGGTCGTAAGCTGAGATGGTTAGCTCGTTTAGGCTTGGCGGACCGGTCCGCTTTTCTAAGCGAGTCCGCTAATTACTTTGGGTATTGAGGCGTGCATTCGTATATAGGCCAGTGAGGGGTCATGAGGTCAGTACCACCTCGCGGTAGCGGGTGGGTGACGGAGTCCAGCCGCATGGTAGTGGATGCACTAACAGGATTCCGGCGGAGCAGGAAGTCAAAGACAGTAATAGCGTTGAGAATCAGCAAGTCTCGTAAGTCATAAATCAGTGGTTAATACTTGGAGGTGCCGATGAAACGTCGACAGTTTTTGGAAACGAGCGCGTTGGCAGGCGTTCTTGCTGTCAGTAAACCTGCTTCACTACTAGCCTCAGAACCTTCTTCCCCCGCCCGCCCTTCCTCGCCTCCCGAATTCGAGCTTAATGAATTCACTATTGCTGAACTACAGGACGGCATGAAGTCGGGAAGATTTAGTTCGAGTTCGCTCGTGAAGAAGTATCTCGATCGCATCGGGGAGATAGACAAAAATGGTCCGATAATAAACTCAGTAATTGAGATCAACCCGGATGCAGTTTCGATTGCTGAAGCACTCGATAGCGAACGTAAAGAAAAAGGCATGCGAGGACCGCTTCATGGAATTCCGATCCTCATAAAGGACAACATCGATACAGCCGACCGCATGATGACGACGGCGGGCTCACTTGCTCTTGTCGGCTCACACCCGGCGCAGGATGCGTTCGTCGTAAGGAAGCTGCGTGAAGCCGGCGCCGTGATATTGGGCAAGACCAACCTTAGCGAGTGGGCGAACATTCGATCCAACCACTCAACCAGCGGTTGGAGCGGGCGCGGCGGTCAGACAAAAAATCCTTATGTGCTTAATCGCAATCCTTGCGGTTCAAGTTCAGGTTCTGGGACTGCGGCAGCCGCTAACCTTTGCGCTGCTGCCATCGGCACTGAGACCGACGGCTCTGTTGTTTGCCCGTCATCCGCAAACTCACTCGTCGGAATCAAGCCGACACTTGGTCTCGTTAGCCGCGCCGGCATCATTCCTATTGCCCATAGTCAGGACACCGCCGGCCCCATGGCTCGCACGGTCAGCGACGCGGCTAGGCTGCTGGGCGTCATGGCTGGAGTTGATCCGAACGACGTGGCGACAAAGGGGCAAAAACCCTTCACCGACTATACGCAATTCCTTGATAAGGGTGGATTAAAGGGAGCTCGTCTCGGCATCGCACGGAAAAGTTTTGGTTTCAATGATCGCGTCGACAAGTTGCTGAACGATCACATTGCCGAGATGAAAAAACTTGGCGCCGTTATCGTGGATCCCGCAGACATTCCTACTTCCGGAAAATTTGACGACTCGGAGCTGGAGGTTCTGTTGTACGAACTCAAGGCTGATCTAAACAAATATTTAAAAGGACTCGGCTCGAGTTCGCAGGTTCATTCCCTGAAAGAAGTCATTGAATTTAATGAAAAGAACCGCGACCGGGAGATGCCCTACTTTGGTCAGGACCTTTTTATTAAGGCCCAGGCCAAGGGACCGCTCACCGAGAAGAAATACACTCAAGCCCTTGCTAAGAATCATCTGTTGTCCCGGACACAGGGAATCGACTTTGTGATGCGCAAACACCAGCTCGACGCTTTGGTTGCGCCAACCGGCGGACCGGCCTGGCCAACTGACTGGATTAAC
>DATBRN010000317.1:0-10659 GCA_036560225.1 Pyrinomonadaceae bacterium
AGTCGCAACGATCAGTTCGGACACGCTCGCGCGCTCGCGTTAATCATCATCTCAATTCGGAAACGAATGGAGACAAGTGAGAAGTTCTCCAGGAAAGATCGATGAAGGGATTTTCGTTCTGTTCAGTTTTGGATGTTGGCAGCTTGTCGGGCGCGTCCGATCTGACCGAGATGCTTAGGAGGGAACCATGAAAAACTCAATCGCCGTGATGGCGCTGCTCCTCACGCTTATTCTCGTTGCCATTGAGCCGCAGGCGAACGCCGACGGCGATCGCGAGTCTGCCAGGAGAGGAATTGAGTCTGCCGTTCCTGGCAACTCGAATCCGTTGCGACGCGGTAGTAACACTGGTGCAGCTCCTGACACACCGACGGAGGACGTGACCAAGAGGGGTGTAGTCGGTGCCGCACCGCCATCAGGCAGCGGGCCACAGACTATAAATTGGACGATCAATTACGCGCTGACGAGCGCCAGCTCGCTGCCTGATATCACGCTCAACGATATGTGGAGCGCCGGCCAGGCGCTGGTGCCGGCGAGTGTGCAAACCCCGGGCGGGTTGTGGTTATCGAGCCAGCCCAACTCAACCGCGCTCAATTTCACCGACGCGCTGGTCGCGCCGAACGCGAAGGGGAATACGCAGCCCTTCCCGCGTCCGCTGGGCACCGGCGTCACGTTCAGCGGGGGAGGCGATGGATACAATCCGGCGATTACTCAGAGCGGTAAGATCATGGGGATCAACCACCATACCACTAACGCGGGTATCTGGTGTTTTGACCTCACGACCAACGCCGTCTGCGCCGGGTACAAGAAATTCGCCAACATAAACACGGGCTTGGACCCGAAAGTTATCCCGATCGGCAATCGCCTCTTCATCAGCGATGATTCTACCAGTACTATCTGGGGCCAAACCGGCCACGTCTACTGCTGGGACAGCGACACGAACAGTTTGTGCGGCGTAAGCCCGCAGGTCTTCCACCAGGGGATGGAGTTGGTCAACAGTAAGCTGTTCGTGCTGAGAACGACCGGCAGTCTCGACTGTTTCGACCCGGCCAACAATCTCAACCGCTGCGCGGGATTCACCCCCGTTACTTTGGGGATACCTACGGGGAATACGAATAATTGGCCCACCGAGGGGGCAGACCTTTTTGCCGTCGGCTCCAAAGTCTATGTAACGAATTATCAGCGCAAGCTGACTTGCTTTGATTCCTCGACCAATAGCATCTGCCTGGGCTGGCCCGCCTTGCCTTCAGTCGTCACCACCACGCCAGCGGGCAATGCGAGGTACAACCTTTTCCCACGTCTGAACGCGGCCGGCGCGATAACGGGAATCTGCGTGGCCGGCCAAAACACAAACGCCACGTGTTATGCCTTCGACAGCAGCAACCCTACCGAAGTCAATCTGGGTGGTTCCCATATTGCATACCCGGGGCTGAACGGAACTGTGGATACTCACATCGGCTCACGTGTCTTGTTTGCCGGGTACAACTCGGCGCCGAGCAATGGGATCGGCTGTTTTGATTGGGCGACCCAACTTCCTTGCAGCGGCGTGGGGTACAACGCTAACGGCGTCACGACAGCGGCGGCCAACTCTGCTTACGGGCTGACGACCGACGGCGTGTCGGTGTTCTCTTTCGGCGACGGCGGCGTCCTGCGGTCGTGGAACCCGCTCAGCGGTCAGACCCCGTCGAACCGCGCGGTGACCACCACGACAGTCAACATTGACAGCTTCTATTGCGGCTCGACTACGCAGGTCCCCGCAACCTGGGACAAAGTGCTTCTGACTGATGTCAACCTAGCCCCGGGCGTCGAGTTCACCTCGTTACGCGTCTCGGTATTTGATGCCGGCACCGGCGGCGTTGTCTTCGGCCCCACCGAGGCCGTTGGCACTTCGGGCATCTTCGACATCTCGTCCGTCTCGCCCTCAATTCGCGCATTGCGCTTACAGGTTGACGAAACGCCCGTCGGCACGGTGGCGTGGAGCGACAACGTGCCGCCCAAAGCCTCTTTGAGCTTCAGCAATAACACGCCGGTGCAGTTTTGCTACCAGACTACTGTGACCTGCTCCGGTGCCGGCCAAGCACACTCTGACGCGATCAACACGAACCTCGATCCGCACTCCGCGACGGCGACCGTTACAACCTGCGTCCCTTCTCCTAACCTGGATGTGGCGAAGAGCGCGCCGTCCCCTTCGCTCGTGCCGTTTCAGAACTCGACCTACACCATCACCGTTACCAATAACGGCAACTCCCCAACCACAACCGCGACGGTTAAGGACGGGCTGCCTATAGGCCTCGATCTGGTGAGCGCCGCCGGCACAAACTGGAGTTGCGCGCCGTTGTCCGGGAGTTCACCCGTTGGGACAATTGTCTGCACCTTTAGCGACGGTGTGATTGTGCCGAGTGGCGGAACAAGCACGATTAGTCTCACGGTCAAACCACGGGCCGCCTATGGCGGCAGTACAGTCATAAACTACGCGTCGGTAGATCCGTCGGGCGGGGCGAATGCGCCTAACCCGACTACTTGCACCGGCGTGAACACGCCCAGCGCAGGCTGCGGCAGACCTGTGTCCAGCAACGTCGCCCAGGCACCCCCGGACGCGGACAACGACGGCGTCCCCAACGCTTCAGACAACTGCCCGACTACGCCTAATCCCGACCAGGTCGATCCCGACGGTGACGGCGTCGGCGACGCCTGCGACAACTGTCCCCCTACGGCGAACGCCAATCAGGCTGACTCAGACGGCGACGGCGTCGGTGATGCCTGCGACGTGTGCCTATTCGTACCGAATACCGACGCCGACCGTGATGGGACGCCGGATTGCGTTGACCAGTGTCCCGGCGATCCCAACAAGACTAATCCCGGCGCATGTGGCTGCGGCGTACTGGACACCGACACAGATGGCGACGGGACACCTAACTGTTCCGACCAGTGTCCGGACGATCCCGGCAAAGGCGTTCCGGGCGTATGCGGCTGCGGCGTGCCCGACACCGATTCGGACGGCGACGGTAGGCCAGACTGCAGAGACGCCTGTCCGAACGATCCCGGCAAGACCGATCCGGGCGCGTGTGGGTGTGGTGTTGCTGACACTGACTCAGACCATGACGGCACGCCCGATTGTCAAGATGCGTGCCCCAGCGATCCCGCGAAAATCAACCCTGGTGCCTGCGGCTGCGGCAGGCCCGATACTGACACTGACGGCGATGGTGTGGCCAACTGCATCGATAACTGTCCTACACACGCCAATCCTGACCAGCAGGATTCAGACGGCGACGGAGTAGGTGACGCTTGCGATAACTGTCAGCTCCACGCGAACCCTCAACAGGAAGACGTCGACCAGGACGGAGTCGGTGATGCGTGTGACAACTGTCGGCTGAATGCCAACTCTCAACAGGAAGACAGTGACGGCGACGGCGTCGGAGATGTCTGCGATAACTGTTCCAATACGCCCAACACTGATCAAGCAGACGCGGATGGCGACGGCGTCGGAGATGTCTGCGACAACTGCCGCGCGACCGCTAATCCAGATCAGGTTGATATCGACGGTGATGGCGTCGGCGATGCTTGCGATAACTGTCGCATCTACGCGAACCCGCTTCAGGAGGATGCCGATGGTGACGGAATTGGCGATGCCTGTGACAACTGTCGCGCAAACGCGAATCCGCTTCAGGAAGATGCCGATGGTGACGGTATTGGCGATGCATGCGACAACTGTCGTTCAAATGCAAATACCGCTCAGGAGGATGCTGACCACGACGGCATAGGCGACGCCTGCGACAATTGCCGCGCGACAGCTAATCCGGATCAAGTGGATAGCGATGGCGATGGAGTGGGTGACGCGTGCGATAACTGTCGGTCACGGGTCAATCCCGATCAGGCTGATTTTGACCACGATGGCGTCGGTGACGTGTGCGACTCCTGCCGCGGCAGTGCCAATTCGGATCAAGTTGACACCGACGGCGATGGAATCGGCGACGCCTGCGACAACTGTCCACTGACGTTCAATCCAGATCAGGCCGACGCAGACGGCGATGGAGTGGGCGATGTTTGCGACAACTGCCGCACGATCGCAAACAACGATCAGGCTGACCTCGATCACGATGGCGTGGGCGACGCCTGTGACAATTGCCGCGGCACGGGCAATTCGAATCAACTCGATGCTGATCAGGACGGAGTGGGCGACGCATGTGATAACTGCCGCACCACGCCTAATGCCGATCAGGCTGACGTCGACAACGATGGCGTCGGAGATGTTTGCGACAACTGCCGCACAAGATCCAATTCCGATCAAATCGATTCGGATGGCGACGGTATCGGCGATGCTTGTGATAACTGCCGCACGACTCCGAATGCCGATCAGCGCGATACGAACGGCGATGGTGTTGGCGATGCCTGCACACTATTCCAGTTCCCGGAGAACGCTCAGTTTGTTGTTGGTGACCTGGCGAATCTATCAGCGGGAGTCACAGTCTACTTCTGGGGCTCGCAGTGGGCGCGGAACAATCCCATGAGCGGCGGCCCTGGGCCAACTGCATTCAAGGGCTTCGAAAATGGATTGGAGCAGCCCACCTGCGAAAGTTCGTGGACCAGCCAGCCCGGCAATAGTTCAAATCCACCAGCGACGATACCGGAGTATCTGGCCGTGATTGTCTCCAGCTCGGTGCGGCAGGATGGTTCAGTTATCAGCGGCGACATTCAAAAGATCATCGTAGTGCGGACCAATCCAGGCTACGGCCCGTCTCCCGGCCATCCCGGAACTGGTCAGGTGGTCGCGGTCATTTGCGCTTCAACCAGTCAATCGGCAAGTCTTTTCTACCAGCTTCTGAATGGCCCAATGGAGTTGGGAGCCCACGCGTGGCCGATTAGTAATTTGGCGCTCAGATTTTCAAACTTATAGCTTGAGATTCAAGCTCGAAGGAAAGGATTGAAATAAAGCGCAACATATTCTGTCCTGGCTTGTGTCATCAATTCCTGGAGCATCTTGTTTGCTTCAAGCTTCTCGCCGAATCTTGCGTGGATTTGTGGACCGTGATTGATGAGGGGATTACCACGAACTACGAATCGACAATGTCCTCAACAAACTCAAGCAAAATAAGATGCGCAACGGAGTTAACTCCGTTGCGCTGGTCCATCGTCAAACTGTGAGCGCTTGTAAGTTATTGGAATGATTGGTGCCGAGGGCGGGAGTCGAACCCGCACGTCCTTTCGGACAATCGGATTTTAAGTCCCATGAATTGGCCATTACCTAATCTGACGAAACCATACGAACCAGTATTTACGAGCCTAGCAGTCGTCAAGGTATCGCCTCGTCTGGTTAAGTATCAACACGTCGCGCCACCATCTTAGCCCCATCTTCAATGCACGACCTAGGGACGGACGCGACGACGACAATGCTCTTGTTGGTGACCCCAAGGGGCTGATAGTCCGACTTTCGTTTTCGTTCGAGAGGCTGCGTCGCGCGCGAAACTCTTGCGACTTACCAAAGCGGGTCTTAATCGCACCGAACGTCCGGGCTAGCAGGTTTTCAGGCAGCCCGACGGTCCCCTACTTTACTGTGAATAACTGGAAGTGTAACACCTGTAAGGAAGCCATATCTTATTTTCTATAGCGTGGTTGCTTCACCCGTGTCGCCAGCAGCTCTTGAAGTTCTTGAGGATTAACTGGCTTGACTAAGTGCCGATCAAAGCCAGCTTCTTTAGAACGTTGGCGATCGGAGTCCTGCCCGTAGCCGGTTATGGCAATCAACCTGATATCTTTTGTTTGCGGTTGCTGACGAAGGTGCTCCGCGACCTCATGGCCGTTCATATCCGGTAGGCCAATATCAAGCAAAACCACGTCGGGCTGATACTCAACTGCGGCTTCCAGAGCGGTCTGACCGGAGTACGCCGCTTGAGCCTCATGCCCAAATATTTGCAGCAGCATAACGAGCATATCAGCCGAATCCCTGTTGTCATCAACTACCAGCACACGCAATGTATGCTTGGGCTGTTTCGCCGTTTCAACGCGGGGGATTGGCGCCCCTGCCGGAGAGAGTGCCGGCAGACGCACGATGAACTCGCTTCCTTGCCCCAATCCAGCACTGCGAGCCTCAACTGTCCCTCCGTGCAATTCCACAAGTCTTTGCACGAGGCTCAAGCCGATGCCCAACCCGCCCTGCGAGCGATCAAGTGTTCGATCCGCCTGCGTGAAGAGATCGAAGATGCGTGGCAATAGTTCTGGCGCTATGCCGACGCCGGTATCCCGCACGCGCAGCACAACCTCACCGTCTTCTTGTTGAGCGGTTAGCCATATCTGCCCGCCTTCATTGGTGTACTTGGCGGCATTGTTAAGCAGGTTTACCACGACTTGTTCCAGTCGAGTTGGGTCGGCTTGTAACCAAATCGGTTCAGCGGGCAGCGACACCGAAAGCTCATGATTGCGTTGGTCAATCAGAGGACGAGCAGATTCTATTGCACGTTCCACGATGCCCCCCATCTCCAGGCCTTCCTGATGAAGTTGAATCTTTCCGGTGATGACACGGGAGACTTCCAGCAGATCATCAATGAGATGGGCCAGTTGTCCCACCTGACGCTCCAGAACGATTTTGGCTTTTTGTTGGATTGGGTTTTCGGTGTCTTGGAGACGAAGGATATGCAGGGCGTTGAAGATCGCCGACAGGGGATTGCGTAACTCATGGGAAAGCATCGCCAGGAATTCGTCCTTGCGCAAGTGAAGTTCTGCCAACGTATCCGCCTGCTCGTGCGTTTGCCTCTCCAAGCGGCTGCGTTTGGTGATGTCCCGAATGTTGCACTGTATGACTTGTTGGTGATCCACTTGGTAGATGTTGCTCACAAACTCGACTTCGATCCGCTGTCCTTGCTTGGTTTCGAGCGGCAGATCTTCGTAGCGGATATAACCTTGCATTTGCAGCTTACGAAAAGCGGCCTGACTCTCTGACTTATCTCGGAAAAATCCGATCTGCCAGAGTTCCTTGCCGACGAGTTCTTCTTGCGAATAGCCCAGCAATTCCTTGATGAACGGATTGGCGTCGAAGATTTTCCCGGTGTTGGCATCGAGGATGAGGATGGCATCCTGGGCGGTTTCAAAGAGTCGTCGATAGCGAGACTCCGAAACCTCCAAGTTGTAATCCGCCTGCTTGCGCGCGGTAATATCGCGAATGTTGGCCTGGATGACCGACTGGCCGTCTTCCGCGTAAAGGTTGGCTACCACTTCGACTTCACGGCGCTGGCCCTTTTTGGACTCGAGCGGCAAATCTTCGTAGCGAATGAAATTGTTCTCTCGCAATTCTCGAAACGCGGCCTTGCTGGCCTCTTCGTCCTTGAGCAAGCCGATTTCAAACAACTCCTTACCGATCATCTCTTCGCGCGTGTAACCGAGCAACTGCGCTATGAAGGGATTAGCATCGGTGATTTGGCGTGTGTCGGGATCGAGAATCAGTATTCCATCCTTGGCGGCTTCAAAGAGACGGCGGTAACGAATCTCTGAAACTTTCAATGCATATACCGCCTGCCTGCGTTCGGTATTGTCCCGAAATACAACGACCACTCCCGTTATCTTCTCGCCCTCTCGAATCGGTGAAGAGCTATAGACAACGTCGAAGAATGTTCCATCCTTGCGGATGAAAACATCCTCGTGGTTGATTAGAGGCCTTCCTTCTTGCAGGACTTCCAGACCGCAGCAATCTTCGGCGGGATATGGTGTGCCGTCGGCATGCTTGTAGTGCGTTACGTCATGCATTTTTCTCCCACGCAATTCGTCGAACGTCCAGCCAAACAGTTTTTCCGCGGTGGGATTCATGCCAGTTACCAACCCTTGATCGTTTACAGTATAAAGCCCTTCGCCTATGTTCGACGTGACCGCTTCATGAGACTCCAGCGCACGTCGCAATGCATTCTGCGCCTGCCGACGTTCGGTGATGTCTTCGATAGCGAGGAGAATCAAATCCGAATGGTTGCCTGGCTCGCGGACGCGGCGAGCATTGAGCCGCATCAATCTGTGCCCGATGGTCTCGAAGTCGAATTCCACTTCGTAATCGTGGATGGGGTGATTGTTGCTCAGGACTTCTTTCAGTAAGTCCCGCAAGCGGGGAATGTCCCACTGCCGATTGCCCAACTCGTAGATAAACTGATTCTCGGTGTCCGACGGCGAGACAACGAAGGTCTCATAGAAACTCCGATTCGCCGTCTTGACCAGGAGGTTCTGGTCGAGAACGACGAACGGCTCGCGCAAAGTCGCAATAATGTTTTCGCAATAGTCGAGGGTATCCTGCACCAACTGCTCGGCTCGTCGGCGCTCGGTGATGTCTCGGAATACCAGCACCACGCCGGCGACTTCTCCGCTCGCATTGCGAATCGGCGCGGCACTATCGTCAACGGCCCTTTCGGTGCCGTCTTTGGCAATCAACAGCGTGTGGTTTGCGAGGCCGACGATCACGCCGTCACGCAAGGCACGGGTCGCGGGGTTCTCGACCGTGCGGCGAGTCTCCTCATTGACGATCTTAAAAACGCTTTCGAGGGCAACGCCTGCCGCCTCATCTTGCGTCCATCCGGTCAAGGACTCAGCCACCGGATTGAGAAAAGTGACGCAGCCTTTCGTGTCGGTCGTAATCACTGCATCGCCAATGCTGGAGAGGGTGACACGTAACCACTCTCGTTGCTCCTGCAATGCTTCCGCCTGCTGCTCTGACTCTGACGTTTTTCTGTCAGTGTCCATTGCCATACCGCCTTGCTAGGAGATGCCAACCCGAGGTTATGAAACGAATCTAGCGCGACCGCGAGACCCCCCCGGCGCCGTGTACCAAGAGAATATTATACACGCTCGTCGGGCTCCTCATCCAATTCTCGGCAACCAGCGCACTTCTCTCAAGGGGTACGTGGTGGGGATTCGCGAGGTCATGATTACACCTCACATGACCTTGGCCCACTCAGCCGGGCGGGACTAAAATGTGCCAGCGTTTACCTCTGAGGAATTGTCCGACCCTAAGCGAATAATTGAAGAGTCGGTCGCTTCGCAACCCTGCTCGATGTAGTAAAGCACTACAACGGCTTCAAGAAACTAAATTTGACTGAGAAGGAGAAGGCTGATCTAGTCGAGTACCTGAAGTCGTTGTAAAACCCCAGCGGCAGGACAGCTCTTGGCAGTTAACTTACGAATGAGGCTTGTCCTGCCAGTAAAAGTTGAGAAGGCCTGACCGAAAACGATTGAGCATTCAAAGGAGAGCACGATTGGTGATGGGGCTACCTGCAAGCGCATGCAACGCGATTTTTCCTCCGAAACCGAATCAAAATCTGTTGATCAACGGACCTAGGTCCGTTGTGTCCATTCAGTCTCCAATGATGAGCGTTTGTAAGTTCTTGAAATTATTGGTGCCGAGGGCGGGAGTTGAACCCGCACGACCTTTCGGTCAACGGATTTTAAGTCCGCAGCGTCTGCCATTCCGCCACCCCGGCACGTGCCTCAAGATAATAGATTGCATAAAGAAATGGAGCAACTTGATGCGTTACCGGTCAGTCGTCAGTAGTCAGGACAAAACTGACCACCGACCACCGCAAACCTGCTACTGCTCGGGCGCAACCTGCGACTATAATTCGTGCACTGTTCAAAGCTTCGCATTTCTTCAAAGGAGAATCTTCGTGTTCCGAACTTATTTATTACTTCGTCCGTTCATAGTTGCCATTGTCATTGGGCTTGCGCTGTTAACTGCGCAACGAGGAACCACGGCTACGGCTCAGGCGCAGGCACAACCGGAATTGCGCGACAAGATCGACAACCTTGCTGCCGATGCCCTGGCGAAGTCAGGTGTACCAAGCGCTTCCATCGCCATCGTCAGAGATGGACAGATTGTCTATGCCAAGGCTTATGGTGACGCTCGTCTCGAACCCAGAACTGCGGCAGCTTCCGAGATGCGATACAGCATTGGTTCAATAAGCAAACAGTTCACGGCGGCAGGTGTTTTGCTCTTGCAGGAACAAGGCAAGCTCTCGCTGGATGATAAAGTTTCAAAATTCATTCCCGATCTGACGCGGGCAAACGAGGTTACGATTCGCCAGTTGCTGTCGCATACCTCAGGCTACCAGGATTATTGGCCGCAGGATTACGTCATGCCGATGATGCTGCAGCCCGTCACCGCGCAGAAAATAATGGACGGGTGGGCACGTAAACCTCTCGACTTTGATCCAGGCAGCAAGTGGCAATACAGCAATACTAATTTTGTGATCGCCGGAGTGATTATCGAGAAAGCGAGTGGTAAGCCCCTGCTTCAGTTCTTGCGCGAGAAGATTTTTGTGCCGCTGGGAATGAAGAGCGTCACAACCACCGAGGAGGCGAAATCTTCCGATAAGGATCCGACCGGGTATCTTCGTTATGCGCTCGGACCGCTCCGACCTGCGCCCAAGGAAGGAAAGGGATGGCTCTTCGCAGCTGGGGAGTTGGCAATGACAGCGGAAGATCTTGCGAGATGGGACATCGCCATGATGGACCAGAAACTCTTACGGCCGTCTTCCTACCGGGAGTTAGAACGGGAAGTGCAGCTCACCAACGGTCTCGGAACACGCTATGGGCTTGGGGTTAGCGTCAACATGGAAGGCGGTCATCGCTCAATTTCACATGGTGGTGAAGTCTCGGGATTCACTGCGCAGAACGTGGTGTTTCCTGACGAACGCGTTG
>DATBRN010000318.1:0-4475 GCA_036560225.1 Pyrinomonadaceae bacterium
AGAAGTTGCTCTTGAGCCGTCCGGTGAGACGATCGTACCGCCTCGGTTGCGATGCCATAAAAACCGGAACGCGTGCGCACGGTCAGGCCAGGGCGCTTCACGCGCACTTCCAGTTTGTGAAACTGCTTGCGCCCCTTCGCCGGATCAAAAGTGGACTCGCTGGGGCGATAGCCAATCAGATAATAACCTTTCTGATCGAGCACTCGACGGATTCCCTGGGCAATGTCGTTGTTATTACTGACCAGGAATCCGCCCGTCTGGTTGGCCAGGTAGTTCATGCCGTTTTGGGCTTCCTGAATATCAAGCGAACGGGACATTAGATCTTGCATGATCCTGCTTCCAGACAGTCCCGTCGCCGTGACTTCGCCACCGGACCCTTTGGTTCTGCCTACCAGGCTGTTGGCCGCCGAGTCGTTAAGCGTTTGCAATCCGCGGGCATCAAGCGAGTAGAAAACTACCGACGAGCGGTTGGCGAGATCAATCAAGCGACGCAAGGCATCGAGGACGCGGTAGTTGCCACCACCATTCGAATTGAAGAGATTAAGAGAGTCAGTCAGGAGGACGGTAGATTTGCGTCCGGGCAATTCCTTAAGACCGCGAACCACATAACTGAGTGCACCAAGCGTTCCCACCGTGAACACTTCATCTTTAAAGTCATTGGTCTGTTCCCGGTCGGCGGTCTCTCGCGCTTCGGGTTCCACCTTCTTATCAACATCGGTGGAAGTATAGAGCCCGCGTTTGGAGTCGCGCGGCTCGGTGTAAAACGCATCATCTCCGATGTTGCCGAAGGCGCTGATGCCGCGCCGGCCATAGGCATTCCACTTCACGCGGTCGATGGCCGCATGGAGCAGTTGTCGGTCAGTAGTGAACTGTTGCAGGGCGCCCACTCCCGCGCCGGTGCGGATGATCGCCACCAGGTCGCCGGGCTGCATTTGTTCGTCCACGAATTTTCGCAGCGCGTTACGCACGTAATATACGCTTTCGAACGACAGACCCAGATCGTCAACCACCAGCGCGATCGAGCGGCGAACCTGCTCAGGACGCAACTGCTCCGGCGGCCGGGGAGGCGCATTCTTATCGCGCGACTTTTCCGGGACTGCTGGAAGGCTGGAATCGCTCTGTAGACTGACGTACGAAAAGTTTTTGATTTCCTGGAGCCGGCCGTCTTCATAAACCTCAAAATCCTCCGCACGAAGATCGACGATCTGCTGATCGCGTCGATCCGTCACGACAGTGTCTATCTGGACCAGGTTAGTTGTGATGCGTACGACGTCTTCCGGCGTTTGTGGTTGTGAGGATGTGACGGTGCCGGATTGTTGGGCTCCGACCGGTGGGAGCAGCATGCAGATCAGCGCCGCTGAGAGCAGTGACTGTTTCATAGTACTGGGACCCCGCTCACGGGCCAATTCTTTTTTTGTCGTGGGGAGAGCCGGTAAACAGGGTAAACTCTTCAAGAGGTCATCAAATATCGAGTTACCATGCCGCAACAGTTTACTTGGACTTGGAAACCTTAGCCAGTTTGGATGCGAATTTTTTGAGATCTGCCGTAAGGTCGATTACGGATTCGAGATCATGTCTGGCTTTCATTGCTTGATTCACCTCAATTGTTTTCGTTTCCTTAAAAAGAGGATTGTTTACGAAGCTCATTATTGTGCGGTCAAGCACCAGGAGTGCAGCACGAAACTCGCGTGAATTAGAAACATCAGAATCGGCCGCTGGTTTTTCGCTGTTATCTGCGCTCGGTAAGTTCAAATTCATCTTCAGCCGGAGAGCTTTTCCTCTAATGCGGGAAACCATTTCTGAGACAGCAGAATAGTCCAAAGTTTCCTGCGCCCAGGCGTCGGCCATCATCTTGTTATTCAGTCCTTGCAAGTCCCTAAAGTCCTGGCGAATCTGTTTCATAACGGCGATACGGCTGGATTCGGTATTGGCTTTTGCCGGCACTGCCATCAGCAGCATTCGATCCATTTCGGCTCGTTGAATGGCCCGAACCTGGTCGCGCATGGTAGGGTGATTTGAGCCGCCCTGCTGTCCTCGAGCTTCTCCGATGCACACCATCGTCAGCAGTATGAAAGCCGCAATCAGAAAAGTCAGGCTCGAGCTTTTCGTCTGGTTGGTTGGGAACATGGTGCCAGCTCCTTGAAATCAGGCAGCCCGTCGAAGGCGCCTGGCAAATAACCATGCGTTGAATCGAAAAAAAAAGAGGTGGCGGAATTTCTCCGCCACCTCTATAACGTAAATACCACGAAATGGAAAGTGGCTTAGAAGTTAAACCTTCCTGCGACCTGAATCACACGCGGATTACTGCTCAGCACCTTACCGGGCTGCAGGAAGTCCGTCGTGAGTGGAAACACCTGATTCAAGGTCGTCAAGCCCGTTGTACCGACTGGATCCACGCTGTTCACCGAACCTGGCACATACTGCGGATGGTTGAACGCGTTGAAGAAGTCAGCACGGAGCTGGAAATACTTCGACTCGCCAAACTTGAAGTTCTTGAACAGCGAGATGTCGAAGTTGTTGATGGCCGGCAGCAGGAATGTGTTACGGCCGATGTTGGATTGTGCTCCAGCAGCCGCCCGAATATAGCGAGCGTTGGGATTGGTTGCCAGGTAGCCTACAACCTGTCCGTCCGTTCGCGTTAGCGCTGTAACATTGCTGCCAACGCCTTCCGTGCCATTAGGATTCAGGATGGCGCGGTCACCGGCGGCGTCACCATTCAGGTTGGCATCGCTGCCGCTGCGGATCGTTATTTTTTCCCCTGATTCCAGGGTGTAAGTGCCCGCGACGTTAAATCCGCCCAGCAGGGTCTTTGTCCAACCAGTGCTCTTGTTGAACCACGGCAATTCGTAGATCCAGGAAGACACGAACCGGTGCCTGTGATCCAGCGCCGAGTCAGCCCGTTCACGTCTTAGATTCTGGAAGTCTTCGACGCGACGCGGCGAAAGCACTGTGGAGAAAACCTCCGCCGTAGTGTCGTCGATCAGGTGACTCCAGGTATAAGCGTTGGTCATCTGAAAGCCCTTGGAGAACCGCTTAGTTACCTGAGCTGAGGCCCCGTGATAGGTCGAATTGCCGTTCGAAAGGAAAGCGATCAAATTGACCTGGTTAAACCCGGCGGCGGCGTACTTTGGCACGAAGCTTGAACGGGCGTTGATGGCCGACAAGGTCAGTGTCAACGCGTCGAGCTGCGCCTGAGTAGGAGCAGACAGGAACGTCGGTAAGCCTGCCCGGCCGTCTTCTGGCGCCACCTTCGCCTGGCGATTGATACGGTTCTGAGTCAGCAGGTGAACACCACGCGTTCCCACGTAGCGACCCTCAAAGGACCAGTCATTGCCAAACTGGCGCTGGTAACTTCCCGTCCAGGTTAGCGCGTATGGCACCTGCTGGTCGGGGATGAACGATCCAGTGTTGGCCCGAGCAATGGCCGGATTAGTTATTGCGACCGGAGTGTCCGGAAGCCCGCCATTGGCCAGGAAGTTCGGTGTGGACGGAACTGTGGTGTCGACGTCGTTCGTCTGCTGGAGCTGCGGCGGGTTCGAAAGGATGTACAGGTTGTCAAAGATGTAGTCATAGCCCATCGAGAAACCTGCTCGAATCGAACTCTTGCCGCTCGAGCCGAAGATACGTCCGAGCATTCCTTCCTTATAATCCGGCGACCAGGCAAATCCAACCTTCGGCGCAAAGTTTTTTGTTTGCGTCTTCGGGGCACGGAACTCAATCAGTCCCGGCACGGAAGAAATGGAATTCAGCTCCTGACTCGTTCTGGCCCCGAGTGGTACTTGTTGATACGAATAGCTGACGCCCAGGTTCAAGGTCAGGTTTGGCCGAAAGCGCCAGTCGTCCTGGACAAACGCATACAGGACCTTCTGGTTCCCGTAGTAAATATTGTTACCGGCATTGCGCTCGCCGAAAATATCCGGGCTGAGATCGCGCAGATACTGCTCAAGACTCCCGTATTCGTAGTCGCCGCGCACGCGCTGAGAGAAGCTCTGTGGCGAAATGACAATGCGTAAATCGCCGCCAAACTTAAACGAGTGGTTGCCCTGAATCAGGGTCAGGTTGTTCACAATCTGGTAGTTGTTCTCGATGCCGAACTGCGGAGCGTTCGGATCGGGTCCGATGTTCAACCCAAGGTCATCAAGACTGATGTTCGGGAAGACAGTTAGACCCGGAAAATTGAAATTCGGCACCGGAAAGTTCGCAGACGAGCGACGAAACGCAATGCGGTTTTCGTCAATCACCCTCTCCGAGAAGTTGTGAATCATCGTATAGGAGAACAATCGCTGTTTACTCGGCAACGCCACAAAGAAAGCCGGCAGGTTGGCGGAATTGTCAATGTCGGCGCCGTTGGTCATCGTGAATCGGAAGTGATGTTGCGTTGCGGCAGTCTGGACGTAGTCCAGGTTTATTACAGCGTGGTTCTGTTTGAAGAAATTCGGTGCGGAGAACTGGACGGTGCCCAACGGTATCGTTTG
>DATBRN010000319.1:0-14643 GCA_036560225.1 Pyrinomonadaceae bacterium
AACAGAGTTGTTTCCGAGTCTGTCGCCCGACGGCAAGTCTGTGGTCTATGCCAGCAAGGCGTCCGGCAACTGGGACTTGTTCCTGCAAAGAGTGGGCGGAAAAAATCCTCGCAACCTGACCGCCGACTCGACCGCCGACGAAACTCAGCCTGCCTTCTCGCCTGATGGTGAACGAATCGCCTTTCGCTCCGAACGTGAACGCGGTGGCATCTTCGTAATGGGCGCAACTGGAGAATCGGTGAAGCGCCTGACCGACTTCGGGTATCACCCGGCGTGGTCTCCCGCTGGGCGCGAAATTGCTTTTTCCACACACAATATTGAAGACCCAAATGACCGCACTCTGGAGCGGAGCGACATCTGGATCGTCAATGTCGAGACGGGCGCGAAGCGGGAACTCACGGGCGAAGCAATTGGCGACGCGGCGCAACCGCAATGGTCGCCGGCTGGCGCGCGCATCGCCTACTGGAGCAGACGGAAGGGCGGGCAACGGGATCTCTTTACAATCCCAGCGGCCGGCGGTACACCAATCGCCGTCACCGATGACACAGACTTCGACTGGAATCCTGTATGGTCGCCCGACGGCCGCCACCTCTACTTCGCCAGCGACCGCGGCGGACAGATGAACCTTTGGCGCGTTCCCATCGAGGAGAGCACGGGAAAGGTCACGGGGCCGCCGGAGGCACTCACAACTCCCTCACCATACGCACAACACCTGAGCTTTTCGCACGACGGGCGACGCGCGGTGTACGTTAGTCTTGTCAGCAGCAAGAACATTCTGAAGGCTAACTTCAATCCTGACTCGGCGATGTTGGCAACTGAACCTGTTGCGGTCACCCAAGGTTCCAAACACACCGCGCAACCCAATCTTTCACCGGATGGCGAGTGGTTTGTCTATAGCACTCAAGGCGACAAGCAGGAGGATCTCTTCATCGTCGACAAGGATGGCAAGGGCGCGCCACGTCAATTAACCAGCGATCACTTCAAGGATCGTCACCCGCGCTGGTCACCGGATGGCAAGCGCATCGTCTTTTACTCAGATCGTAGCGGCAGGTACGAAGCGTGGACCATTAATCGAGATGGCAGCGGTCTCCAGCAAATGACTTTCACTACTGGCATGACGGTAATCTACACCTTCTGGTCCCCCGACGGCTCTCGCTTGGCTTATAACCTGCGAGACGAGTCCTGTTGGATTATGGAAGTTGGAAAGCCATGGAACGAACAGACACCGGAACGCGTACCTGATCCGCCCGACCCTTCTGACGTTTTCCGCGCGTTCTCCTGGTCGCCGGATGGTGGCAAACTTGCAGGCTGGATCAACTCCCCTGTCGAGCATGCCGGCATCCTCGTCTACAACTTTCAGACGAAAAGCTTCGAGCGGATCACTGACTTCGGCGCCCGACCTCTGTGGCTACACGACAATCGACGGCTGTTGTTCAGGGATAAAGGAAAACTCTTTCTTGTCAACAGCGAGACGAAGAAGGTTCAGGAGATTCCTCTTCGCTCACCACTCCCCGCCATCGAATACGGCCTGACTGGCGACAACCACACGCTTTACTACACTCTCGAATCGACAGAAGCCGACATCTGGCTGCTCAACCTGGACTAGCCAGGCCGCACCATTCAAAATGTGGATGAATTGTGGAACCAGCGGTTGGGAAGCTTTCACATCAAGCGTCTAATATTGCGAGCATTCACCATCGTATGGTTCACGCCTCTGGAAGTATGCTATTGAGTTTCTATGTCAAAGTTAAACGAAAAACAAGTCGCCCAGTTCAATCGAGATGGGTACGTGATGGTGAAAGAGTTGTTCGATCCCGAAGAGATGGATCTGCTAATCCGTATCGCAAGAAGTGACCAACAAATCGAGCAACAGGCCTATGAACGCCTTGATTCATCCAGCGGCCGTAGCAAGTTGTGGATTACTGACTCGCTGGGTGATGACATTTACAGTGCTTTTGTTCGCTGCCACCGGATTATCGATCCAATGGAACAGCTTTTGGGTGGAGAGGTCTATCACTATCATCACAAAATGATGCTCAAAGAACCGTTTGTAGGTGGCGCATGGGAATGGCACCAGGACTATGGTTACTGGTACCTGAACGGCTGCCTGTTTCCCTACCTGGCCAGCGGTTTGATCGCGATTGACCGGGCAACCGCAGAGAACGGATGCCTGCAAGTATTGAAAGGCTCACATCACATGGGCCGCATAGACCACGCGAAAACCGGAGAACAGAAGGGTGCAGATGTGGAGCGGGTGAACGAGGCACTGAAACGTTTCGAGTTGGTCCATTGCGAGATGGAGCCGGGCACCACGCTCTTCTTCCACTGCAATCTGCTTCATCGCTCCGACGCCAATCGCAGCCCCAACCCGCGCTGGTCGCTAATCTGCAGTTACAATGCTGCGCGCAACCCCTGTCAGGATAAGCCCAACCACCCCGCTTACCGGCGCCTCGAGAAGTGGCCGGATTCACGCATCAAAGAGGTCGGACGACGACAGCTCGATGCTGTGAGTCAATCCTTAGCTTAGGCGGCGAGAAGAAACCGGTACCAGACCTAAAAGCTATTCCCTGATGGCGGCGCCAATGCCTCGGCCCGCTGAAGGCGAGTTTGTTTTGAGTTTCGCGGTGGCCATCCAACTCGCATAATCGTTTCCCTGCTTGCCCATCAACTGCGGATCACTCTTGCTGAATCCGGGTTCGCGGTTCGGGTCTGCCAGCCCTCCGACCGGCACGTCGTGGCCACCGTTGAAGAAAGTATTGTCGCGATGATCGAAACGCGATACGGCCGTACCCTCGCCGGCAATCTGATAAAGCATTGTCTCGTCGACGACGCCAGACAGCACAAAGATGTTGCCACGCAGCGACAGATTCTCTGTTTTCGTCAGACGGACGGAGCGTCCGCATCCTTTGGGCGGGCTATCGACCTCATTGCCTGGACGTATGAGTAAAACGCCACGCTCGCCGATGCCAATAAAAGTATTGTTAGTGATGCTGGCGTTCTTTGCCGCCCAGATGGCGATGGGTTCAACGGGACGTTCGCCGGGTCGGGTTGATACGACCAGATTATCGCGGGCCGTCATATCGTAGGATTCGAAATAAGCGAAGGAACACGGATCGCCGAAGCGACCGTCAATGAACAGATCCGGATCGGTTGAACCACCCGAGAAGGCTGCGCCGGAGTTATCAACAAAAACGTTGGCCTCGATCAGCACTCGTTGCCCTCCACCTTTGCTGACGACACCCCGATGGCAATTGCGGATTAAATTGCGACGCACGATTACGTCGTCAGTACACGGCAGGTCGATCGCCGGCTTGCGCTGAAAATTCTTGCCGTCAAAAAGATCGCAATCTTCGACAATGATGTGATGCGACTGATTGAACTTAATTAAATAGAGCCGATCATCGTCCTGCAGAGGATCGTAAGAGGCGGTGCAACCTGCCGGTGGGCACTCATAGTGAATCCTGGCGTTGCGAACCGTGATGTGACTAGTCCATAGCGACCGATCGTACCAGGCCGCTGTGTGGCCACCGGGCGGGTCATTGGTCTTGACGTGGTTGTAGGTGTCTTCCGGCTCGTAAACGCTGTCACCGTGAATCCCGTTCCGTCTGCGGTTAAGCTTCTTCCCAGCGTCATCCATATAGTAGGGGTTCGGAAAAATCTCGAACCCGTCGATGACGATCGCGCTCGCGAGATGAAAGCGCACATGATCAATCACCACACCCAGCCTGGTCTCGGCGCGAATGATCAGCGGATGTGCGGGATCGTAACGGTAAATACCGATGGCTTCAGCTGGCGTTCCTTTTGGGACCGGCTGACGTGGATCACCGGCCTCCAATTCGTCAGCCATCGTCAGGCCCAGATTGATGCCACCCCAGCGTGCCTGGCTGCCGGCTTTCCGATAGTCGCCGTTCTTAGCGATGATCGTGTCGCCGCTTCCTGCGTGACGCAGAGCCACGCGCCAGGATCTATAAGGAAGAGCGTAACTGCCGTCGCCGCGACTATCATCACCATCGAGCAAGTGAACATAGACGACCTTACCCCGGGCCTGGACCATTCCAGTGAACAGAAACAACAATACTGCAGCAACCAACAGCAGACGCCTTTTTACCAACTTCATCTTTCTCCCTCGCCCGCATGAGGGACCCACTGCCCGTTGAGCATAACGTGCTTGACGCGACGCATGTCGCTGATGTTCTTTAGCGGATCACCCTCCACCAGGACCAGGTCTGCCAGCTTGCCCGCCTCGACGCTTCCAAGCCGATCGGCTGAGCGAAAGAAACGCGCATTCTCCATGGTGCCGGCTACGATCGCCTGCATGGGAGTAAGGCCCGACTCAACCAGCAATTCCAGCTCACGCTGATAGGCCCAACCGCGCTTAGCATGCGGTACATCGGAATGTGAACCGACAACGACGTGCGCACCGGCGCGGTAGACACGGCCCACGAATGCCTCCATCTGCTTAAACGCGCGCACATGCATTTCAGTCGTGTCCTTATCGCCTCGCTGCCTTTCGAAGACGGCCAGCGTCGGCGAAACGACCGTTCCCCGGTCCACGATCAACTTGAAAAGCGCGCGCGCTCGGGGAGAATCAAGATCGATCGCATTCCAAACCTGATAACGGCCCTCCCGGCGCGCGTTGTTGTCCGCCAGGACGGCTTGGCGGTATTTTTCCGCCTCGCGCAGTGGCAAGAGCGCTGTCCCGAATGACGTGGCGTGTTCCACGCCATCGACCCCGGCGCGGATAGCGTCGCCGGCGTCCACAATCTCCAGGTGCGACGTGACGGGCAACCCGCGAGCATGCGCTGTCTCAGTCGCAACTCTGATCAGCGCGAGTGGTAACCGGAAGTAGACCTTGATGGCCGAAGCTCCTTCATCAGCGAACCGGTTGACCGCCAGACGAGTTTCTTCCGCATCCCGTACGATGAACGAGTCCTTTGGGTAAGCTGCGGGTGGTGAGTCCAGATGGGGACCACAGAGGAAGAGTCGCGGCACCGGAGCAGTGCGCTTGCGCGCACCATCGTAAGCTTCGGTCCACTGGCCCGGGTCGCGTACTGAGGTGACGCCATGCGTCAGATAGAGGGCTGGTAGTCCGTCGTCACCGTCAATGTGGAAATGCGAGTCAATCAACCCCGGCAAGAGCGTCAACCCATTGGCATCGAAGACTTCGGCACCAGCAGGAATGTTTATGGCCGCACGCTTGCCGACCGCGATAATCCGGTCCCCACGGATAACCACGGCTGCATCGTGAAGCGGTTCGCCGCCGTGCCCGTCAATTAAGGTGGCCCCTACAATCGCCACAGTGTGATTTGCGCCTGGACTCGCAACCTGATTGATTTCGTGAAGAGAAGGCTTTGACGCCGATCTGACATTTCTTTCGGCGGGGCCCCGTTGCGCAAACACAACGCTACTGAGCAGCAGCGCGGTGAGCAATGTGTTGCTTAAGAACCGTAATGATTTGTTCATTTGATAAGAGTCAAACCAAAGTAGTGAGCCCAGAAAACTGAGCACGCGATCTATTTCTCTTGCGTCCGTTTCATTTCACTCATTCGGAAGAGAGCAAACGCAAGCGCAACCGCCCATCCTTTTGACCTTTGAACGGCAAATACAAAACTCCAGAGCCATTCGCGGCAGCAATGTAACTGCCTCCGGGCACGCCGTTGAATAGGCCGCCGCGCCAGTTGGCCCGCCCACCCGTCATTTGTAATTCGTACTTCGCGTGGGGTCTCAGTCCCGTGATTAGCAATGAGTTGGTTTCCACGTCCGGTATAGTGACCTCGCCTTCGGTCACTGGACCATCAATCGTGGCGAATAGCGTGACAGTGCCACCTTCGATCAGGGAACCAACCAGATTCGATCCATCCACTAACTCGACACGCGGAGTTCCAGGGTCAGTGCGATCTCCAATTTCGAGGACATGAAGAAACAAGTCCTCTTTTGCTGGTTTCGCCGGGGAGACCTCGACGCGCCAGGCAGCGGGTACTACGGCGCGCGTGTTTGAAGGCAGAAGTTTTTCAAAGTCTTCGCCCCAAAAAGTTTTCCACATCTTGCGCAGGTAAGGATCAGTAGGCAGTGGTCCACCGGCAGCAGGATCCAGTGGCCAATTCTTTCCGCTTCCCCAAACCCCGCCAAACTCGTCACCCGGAGTCCAGAATTCCCAACCCGGGCCGCCGCGCTTCACTACTTCTCGTTCACGTGGGAGTAATGAGTGAACCCGCAGTCGTCCTTCTCCATTCTCGTAGGTGAAGACAGTAGCGTTGGCGAAAGAAGTACCACCGTGACCCACATCCCGTCCGGCCTCACCGGCTACAACCCGCGGTTCAGCCACGCCGTGTAATAACCAGGCCTTGCGATAACTCGGGTCGACACTACGTACGCGGTCGAAGATCACCAGCACGTTGTTGCCGGGTGTATAAGCCACTTCGCGGGTGAACTTCTCCATCTTGGAAGGTTGATATGCATGCGTGGCATTGCCGCGAGCGTAGTGGTAGACACCGGGCTGGTAGTCAGTTGCTTCCATGTTACCGGTGGCCCAAAGATCGCGCGTACGCTCAAAGTCGTCGCGACTTCGTACCGTGTTCCAGTAGCGCGAAGAGTCCATACGCTGGCCGCCGTCATTTGCTGCCGGCCACAGGTTCTCGGCCCAGAAGAATTTTTCACCAGGCTTGTAAACCAGCATCGAGTTGTGGGCGATCGTGCGACGGTAATAGTTAAGGTAGTGCGGACTTTCCGTGTCTGTGTAGTCGGCCCCACTTTCGGTGGCGAGATACCCTTTGTGATAAATAACGAAATGGTTCTGATCGAGATGATCGTGCTTGGCGAGGTACGGACCCGAGTTGAACTCAATCCAGGTCGAGTCGGGACCGAATCCATCCCGCATGATGAGGTGGCCTATCCCGCGGAACAGGTAATGACGGGAGATCTCGGCTTCATTAGTGTCGGCCGGGTTGCGCGGGATTACGTCGGGGTCATCCCAAAGAAATTTGGTAATCGGGACTCGCCAATCTTTCCGGGCCGGCCAACCGCTGACGCGCAGCATCCACGCTGCAAATGGGTCTTTGAACCGGTTGACCGCGTATCCGAGGCAGATGTTGTCTTCCCAGCTAAGGTAAGGAAATTCGTTGTCATCGTCGCGAGCGGTAGTGCCGTCTGGCAGGACCTTATAGAGGTACGTGTCCGTGTAGTGATGAAAGACAGTGTAGCGTCGCGCCGGATCGTTATTGCCGACGGTGCGACGAAGCTCGGCCAGCATCGCGAGCGGCGCGTAGGTAATGCGTTGGTAGTCCATCGACTCATGATAACCGCCGTCTGGTGTGATGAAGTTGGTTAGATCCAGGATGTGATCCAACACCTCTGCCGCGTGCGCTCTTAACGGCGCGGCCCGTGGCTCGACGGAAGGGTGTCCTTCGATCGCCGTCAGGGCAAAGATGGCCAGCGTCAGGTAGCGCACGGGATAGTTGTGATACATCGCCAACTGCACCTCTTTGAGCGACTGGTCCTGCATCATCTTGTCGGCCGCATTTAAGAGTTCCAGCGCGACACGATCCTTAAGCTGAGCATCGAAACCTGAATAGTTGTAAAGCCAGTCGAACGCCAGTGACCATTTGACGTACTCCGGATATGTTCGCGAGCCGACCAACTCCGGCGGGTGGGTGTCGCGCATCGCATCTACGGCGCGCCGGGCAAACGACTCGTCGCGCGTCAGCAGGTAGGATAGTGCCAAACCATCAATGCCCTCCGAGGGCCGCGCGCCTCGAGCATATCTCGAGCGCAGAACTTCAAAACCGGTCAGGGGATCGCGCTCGCCAATCAGCATGCGCGGCCTGAGAACCTGGGAAGCCGTCTGAGCGTGAATGCCAACCGAACCAGCTGCAATGATGAGGGCAAGGCACAATCCGGCTAGCAGTTTTCCTAATAACTCTCGCCGAATGAAATGGATCTGATGAATCATATCGTTGCTCTTCGTGTTCGCGAGCTATGAACACGCCAATCGTTCGGAGTGAAGGTACCTACTTGCTCGCCACCTCACGCTTTGCTGTTCGCGCGCCCGCAAGGAATTTCAGCCACTCCTTTGCCATTAGCCGATGATAAGGCTCGGTCATATGAATGCCGTCGAGACAAATGAAACCGGCTCTATCTGGCGCTGCGGCCAGCACCGCGCCGACCTCTACGACTTCGATACCCGCTTCGCGTGCGGCGCTGACCGCACGCTCCACAGTGCCGGGCTTCACGCTTGCGGGGTCGTGCACTTCGTCGAACATGAAGGTTTTGATACCTGCTGCCGCAAAGCCCTGGCCCAGTCGCTTCAACGCGTCATAGTCCTCGTCAGTACGGGTCATTACTACCAGCATCACTTTGTCCGGTTTCCAATCGAGCACCGCCTGGTAGAAACGCTTTTCGGCGCGCGTGGCAGTCAAACCACCTGCGGCGAATTGTTTGAATTCAACCTTGGGATTGACGCGCCGGAACACGTCCATCACGACCGGAACAAAACTCGAAGGCGAAGACCAGTGGAGTCCCATTGTGAATGAATGGCCTACCACGGCGATCTTCTGCGGAGGTAAAGCACGTAATCGCGGCACGAACACCTTCACGTCAGGCTCACGTAACAACTCAGCCGCGAGCACACGTTCGTCGCGTATGTGAAGGTTCTTTTCACCCCAGTTCCAAATTTTGCGTCCGGCGATCTGCCATTCGGCGGCCCCGGTGTCAAAGGGAGAGGCGCACGTAGGCGATGAGAGTTGGCGCCCAACTTCGAGCATATCCGCATCAGTGCCCGGCAGGTTAAACTGGCCCACATAAACGGGCAGCCCTAACCCGATGTAGAAGGCATATTCTTCTTGTAACCGATCGCCATCGCGCTCAACCTCCATTACGGTCTGGTAGAGGTTAGCGACAGCACGAATCTTTACCTCGTCGGCCCTGGTAGTCTGGCGAAGATAATCCGCGAAAACATTTAACGGCACACCTGCGGGCACCGTAAGCCCGGATGAAAGGATCGGCTCGAGGTCTTGACGCGGATCAAAGCTCGACCTTGAGCCACTAACCCAAGCTTTCACCACCGCCAGATCGGATTTCAATAACCTGGCCTGATGTTCAGAGAGAGCTTCAAGCTGCTGGTCCGATAGCTTCCCGGGCGAATAACACACCGGATCGCCCTTCCCCGATTTCTTTGCAAGCAATACCTGATAGGCGTGCACTGCAATGATGTTAGCTTCCACGAGTTGGGCGAGTCGCTCATGTTTACTTTTCTTATCGGTCTGCCCTGAAACGTTACTGGTCTGGCCAAAAAACGAACCGGAGGTGCTGAGATTCAGGCAGATGCCGCAGGTGAGTAAACATAGGAAGAATCGCCTATTCATTACGACTCCCTTTCTCTTTCGGATAAACGTCGGCGACCTCCTTGACTAGCGCTGTGAACGGCCGATGCCCGCTCGGGTGCTTTTTAGTTCAGCTAATTGCGAACGCGCGAGCTCGTTCTGAGGATCAATCTTCAGCGCGCGCTCCAGCGCTTCGCGTGCCTCCTCGGTCCGTCCCAGCGCTTTCAAACCAGCCCCCGCCAACACAAAACGAATCGCACCAGACGGCGGCCACGGTTCAGCCTCAAGCATTCGCTGATCGTCGTTCAATCGAGCCAGCCTTTCATAAAGTGCCCGCGCATCCGCCTTCCGACCGACATGCTCCAAGGCCAGAGCC
This sequence comes from Pyrinomonadaceae bacterium, assembly GCA_036560225.1. Taxonomy (GTDB): domain Bacteria; phylum Acidobacteriota; class Blastocatellia; order Pyrinomonadales; family Pyrinomonadaceae; genus PSRF01. Next base: position 9,694 of record DATBRN010000319.1, read on the forward strand.
TTGTAGAAATAATGCTCTGACCACGGTTCTTCAGGCTGAGTTGGCGCGTTGAGTTCCTCAGTGGCCGCGCGTTGCCACCACCGTTCAGCATCCTCGCGACGGCCAGCGGCTTCAAACTCGCGCGCTGTCGCCACGTATTCCCTGGCCTGCGATTGCATGGCGGGTCGCCCGACACCGAAGTTGGGCGGAAACTCAGTCACCGCTGCGAATTCTGCCGCTGCCTTCAGATGGTCTCCACGTTGCTGATACTCGCGCGCCAATCCAAGGTGAGCTTTGCGATAAAGCGCGAGCGCAGCGTCCTCGCCCTCGCCGGAAGTGAAGGTGTTGTTCGATAGCAGCTCGGCGGCGTCGGCGAATCGTCCGGTGTCAACGTAAGCAGCGGCGAGCGCCTGAATGAAAGGAGTGCGCGTGCGCGCCGCAGCAGGTGCACTCTCCAACACCTGCACGCGACGTTCCTGCGCACCCATATCCGCGAGGAGGTTGCCAATCTCAACGTAGAGTCTCGGATCTTCGGGGGCGCCTGCGATGGCCTGCTGGTACTGGCTCACCGCCTCTTCTTTCTTGCCCGTAACCCACAAAGCCCGGCCGAGATTACGGTGCGCAATAGTGTTCGCGGGGTCGAGCTTTACCGCATCACGCCAGGAGGCCAATGCTTCCGCGTCGCGATTTTTCGAAGCCAGCACGTTGCCGAGATAGTAGGCGGCACGTCCCTCCTTCGGATTGGCCACTAGCGCCTTGCGTAAGACAGCGATCTCCTCAACGCGATGAGGAAAGACAAACATGGAGTCGCCCTTTGCGCCTAGTTGGTATTGCGTGCGCGCGCTGTCGCGATCGCCGTCCAGCTCGAATAGGTAGCCCAACGCGTAATGGAGCATCGGGTACACACGCTTCTCACCAGCCTGCGATTGTTTAATTGCCTCCTCCAGAATCCGTCGCGCCTCGGCACGTTGGCCGGCCGCCGTGTAATCAAACGCCAGTTCGAGGACTGAGTCTGGTTCGCGCGACAGCAGCCGCCATAACTCAGTCCAGGCGACTTTTGCGCCAGTCTCTTGCCCCAGCGCCTTGTGGATTTCGTACTGCTCATTCCGCGCGAGGTAGTCGATGGGTATTTCTTGTACGACCGAATCGATGCGCTGCCGCGCGGTCTCCAGTTTTCCGGACAACCTCTCAGCAAGGGCGAGCACAGTGCGGGCTTTGAGATCTCTCGGATCCAGCATTACCGCTTGGTCCAGGTTTTCAATCGCTTCGGCTGTGTGGCCTTCAGCCAGGGCCATCTCACCGAGCACGTACCGCGAGACAGACTCGCGATGGCCGGCACGGACAGTCCATATCAGGTGGTCGGAGGCTTCCGCGTCTTGACCTTGCGCGCGTCTGACCAGCGCCAGGTAGTAGTGTGCATCGCCCGCATCCTTGTTTCGCTTGAGTGCTTGTTGCAGATGATCGGCTGCGATGTCGTATTGCCCACTGCGATAGTACGAAAGGCCCAGAGCGATATGAGCCGGCGCAAAGCCCGAGTCGCGTCTCAAGGCCTCTTGGTAAGCCGCACGCGCTTCAGGTTCCTTGCTCTTCTTGTCGAACGCTACACCTTCTACGTACACCTGCTCGGCGCTGGTTGGAATCTGTGGATCCGGTATAGGTCGGGTTGCTGGTTTGAAATTGGGGTTTGCGTCGATTGGCGTGTCAGTGCGATAGCGAATCAACGTGCGCCCATCTTTGCTCTTGAAGGTGACCGTGAGAGGTTGGCCCATCACATTTGCGGGCAACTCAATCGAACTGCTGAATGGCTTCGCCGGATCGAGATTCACGCGTTCTGAGCGCAGCTGGGAGCCACCACCCTCGACTATAAACTCCGCATCATTGAACCGCGCGTTTGCATTAGCGGTGATAACGGCCCGATTACCCTGCACGCTAATCCGCAAGGCCGCATCATGAGTAGCTTCATCCCAACCGCCGCCCAGGCCATTCACGGGAAACCAATGCTCCACAAAACGCTCAACCCGATGCGGAGCGATAAACTGATGTTCCATCTGCGTCTCGAATCGCCCACCCTGGAACTCAACGTACTGTTGGCCGCCGTCCGTCAACTTATCAACCCAGATATTGCCATTCTCGTCCGTGCCCCACGTCCACGTCTTCTTCCCTGGCATCTCCCGATGATCTGCCACATGGACGATGCCCCAGTCAGATTTGTCGTAGTACACACCGAAGTAATCGCGATTGGAGTTGCGCGCGAAGAGCGAAAGGAAGTTTGGTACCTCACTGAACTTGCTCAGATCAACTCCCTTCTCTTTGGGAAAGGAAAAGACGGGCCAGAAGGCATGCGGATAGGCCTCGCGCATTGGATACACGAAGCGCATGTCGTTTGTCGCAGGTGCGCCTGCAGTGGACCAGAACCAGTAGCGACCGGGAACGTCGCGACGGTTATTGAGCGTTACTTCCGTTTCCACGGCACGCTGTCCGGGACGCAAACGAATAACAACTTGCCACTGCATTCCCTGAACGCGCTCCGTGTCGCCCACCGCGACGGCCGCACTGCCGTCCGGCTCCATCCGAGTCGCGTAATCAATGGGTGAAACAGTCGTCAGCGTGTGGCCGTCCGGGAAGTTCCACTCGATTCCGCCGGAGACCCAGGCGCCGCGCAGTGCAACCATCGCGTACTTCATTACGGGATTCGAATAAAGCACGTCGCGGTTCGTCGTCTTGTCGAAAATCTGGTAGATGTGGCCGCCCATCTCCGGCAGCACCGAGACTCGCAAATATTCGTTCTCCAGGAAGACTGCTTTGTAAGTTTTATCTGTGCGCTTATTCGTCAGCGCATCTAGAAACGGGTATGGATAAACGGGACGCCACTTGCGGCGTTGCGAGTCGAGGAGCGCAGGATATGGATTAGGCGGCCCCAGCTCGTAGGTTGGGATGTTGAGCGGACCTTCCCAAACGCGCGCGGTTGCTGCCGCAGTCTGCGCCTGCGCACGCGCGGAGATCATTACGAGCACCAGCAGGCCGACGCAAACAAGCCTGATGAGAAAATTTGAAGTGGTGCTCGGCGTTATGGCTTTCATGAGTTCATCCTTCTATTTTGAATTGCTTCCGTCTGCGCGCTTAGGGCAAAAAAGTAGTGCTTGGATCTCCTGTCGGCTTACTCCGGACATTCAACGTGCAAAACTTGCTGAGTCGATCGTGAATCGCTCAACTTTTTCGCGAGCGACGCGATAACCACTGCCGGGGCCTTCGGGCAGATGTATGAAGCCGTCGCCGTCCAACTCTATTGCCGGCTCAACAACATCATCAACATACCAGCGCGCTGAAGCCTCAATATCCGTCGGATATGTGAATCCGTCGAGCGTCGCCAGGTGCAATCCTTGCCCGGAACCGACTCCCAGTTCGGGCATGGTGCCAAGCCAACATTCCAACCCTGCGGCCGTCGCTCGGTTCAACATATGACGCGCTTCACTCAAGCCACCTACTCGTTGCACCTTGATGTTGATGATGCGCGCTGCCTCCCTGGCGATTAGCGACTCCAGCGACTCCATGGATTCCGCAGACTCGTCGGCGCAGAGCGGAGTGCTCAACTGTTGCTGCAACTCCGCCGCCTCGTCATGGGCCTCACGTGCGAGCGGCTGTTCAATCATCATCAAGCCGCAAGTGTCCAACTCGCGAAACACGGCCGCGTCTGCAATCGTGTAGGCTGCATTGGCGTCAACCATAAGCGACACCGCCGGAAAACGCGCGCGTACCGCGGTCACCGGTTCGATATCCCAACCCGGCTCAATCTTGATCTTGATTCGCCGGTACCCCTGGTTGACAAACCTTTCAACTCGATCGAGCAATTCTCCAACTTGATCATAGATGCCGATTGCCACGCCGGATGGGATCGGTCGGGCCCGCGACCCGAGTAATTCGTACAGCGAAGCGCCCAAGGTCTGCGCTAAAGCATCCCACAACGCGCCCTCGATGCCGGCCTTTGCGAAGTTGTCGCCCGGCAAGGAACGCAGCCGCTCGAAAAAATGCGAGACGTCGACTGGGCCATCACTGAGAACCGATGGAATCAGAAACGTGCTCAGCGCTGTCCAGCTGCTCTCAGGCGTATCAGCAGAATAAAACGAGCCCGACATCGGTGATGCTTCACCCCAACCAGTTACCTCACCGTTGGTCCTGACCTCCACGAGGATCGCATCCTTGTCGGCAATCGCTCCGCTGCTGATACGAAAGGGTTCAACCAGCGGCACGCGCACTCGGTGGAGCGTGATGCTTCTCACAGTTAGCTGCTGACTCCTGGTTATTTGAGTGCTCGTCAAATCAATTTCTTCCTGGCTAGTCTCTTAAGTCATCGTCGCCAGCATCTCTCGCGTCACGATGTTTACAGGCGGCTGGCCCTTGCAGAAGCGTACGATCTCTTCGACCGCCAGCGCGCCGATGGCCCGACGCATCTCGATACCTCCGGCGGCGATGTGCGGGGTCAGCAAAACATTCGGCAGCCGACGTAACTCATGATCGGGAGGCAGTGGTTCCAGCGGATCCGTCACGTCGAGTGCTGCTGTGATCCTGCTGTTCCGCAGCTCCGCCAGCAGGGCATCCATCTCGATCAATCCACCGCGCGCAACGTTGATCAGGTAAGCGCCATCAGGCATCAGCGCCAGGCGGCGCGCGTCGAAAAGATTGTGTGTTTCCGGAGTTAACCCCGCTGCCAGAACAACGACTGAGCAGGATCGAAGGAGTTCGTCCAGGCCCACTAACTTCACGTTGTGATCGGCAGCCGCTTCGGCGGAGCAGCAGGGATCACTCACGAGAAGCTCAGCGCCTAGGGGGGCCACAAGACGCGCGAAGGTCCTGCCAATCCGGCCAAAACCAACAATCCCAATCTTTCGCCCCTGCACTGTCTCGCCACGGCTTGCATCCGCATTAGTTCTAACGATTCCGGAGCGCATCTCGGCGGCATAGTCAGGAAGCCTG
>DATBRN010000320.1:0-11112 GCA_036560225.1 Pyrinomonadaceae bacterium
GGGCAGGGAACAGTCAGCAAGCATTGCCAATACGTCGACCGAGCCGGCGCAAATCGTTACATTCCTGCCCGATCCGAACGTGAACCCTGAGGATCGCGGCATCGGCGCTGGAAAAAATGGACGCGTCGGTTTCGCCGGTGGCAAAGGGGAAGGCTCCGCCCCTGAACCGAAGAAGTCTACCGGTGGTGGTAGTGGGGGCCTGCGCGATCCTTTGCCGCCTCAGCTTGGCAAACCTCCGCAACCTTCGCCCATCCCCGCTCCGATTCCCAAATTTCCTCCGGTTCAGAAACAAGCGTTATCGCTTGCAGGAATCGACATCGATCCCGCGCTATGGAAGAACCTGCCCATGGCCGGTTATGGAGATCCGCGATCGAAATCTACAGTCCCCTCGAATGGACCAGGCGATGAGGGCGGAATGGGGACCCAAAACGGCACCGGCATTGGCGAGGGCACCGGCCCTGGGTTTGGACCGGGTCAGGATGGCAACATCGGCGGCGGCCAGAAGGGGCTCGGGTGCTGTGGACCAGGCGGTAGTCGCGGCGGCAATCCGGAGGATCCAGATCGCATTTATCCGGCGACATTGGTAAACGAGCGCGCTCGAGTATTGGCGAAACCGGAGCCGCAGTACACCGAAGATGCGCGGCGTAATCTGGTCATGGGCACGGTAGTCTTACGCGTCGTGTTTTCGCGTACCGGTGAGGTAACAAACATTCGCGCGATTCACGCACTTCCTTTTGGTTTAACTGAAAGGGCCATCGCAGCGGCCCGGCAGATCCGCTTTCGCCCGGCGACAAGGGATGGCCAAGCGGTAAACGTCTCCATGCAGTTGGAATACAACTTCAATCTTTATTAACAGAGGTCCTGGGTGTTTGGTCTTGGGCCTTTGTCTTTGGTCTTTTGGATTGGTTCTTTGGCTTTGACCTCTCAGCTCAACGGTTAGCCGGAGCCATGAGGTAGCTTCAACGGGACCGCACCAGGCGCCAGCAGCACACAATCATTGCGGCAAACGCGGAGGCGTCATGCGCAGGAGCATTTCCGTACCTGACGCCAGCTTCAGATTTTTTTTGTCCGTTGTCAGAATCGTAATGGGCGGCGGCACCAGGAAATTCCAGCGTATCGATAAACCTTCATACCCGATAACACCTTGCGAATCCTCCTGCAATGTCGACTCTTTTGGCATAGGTTTAAGAGTGGCGGTTGCAACTGCTGCGTTCGAGTCAGCTTTGCTGCTTGCGGCCAGAGTCCCGCTGCTGGAAGCGCTTCGAGCGCCCGTCCCCCTCATCGTCGGCTCAACCGAGTGCAGCATACCGTAAGTTGGATCAGAAGAGAGAGAATCCTTGTTGGGCGCCGCGATCGCAGCAACGATAGCCTGCAAGGAAATCTCCACCCCTGCTTTATTTACGGCCTTATCGATGATTAACCACAACTCAGACTGTGGATGACCTTCGGCGCGGGCAACGGTTTCAGCGATATGACCACGGACTTTTGATCCCTTAGGTAGAATCATCTCTCCATTTACAACAATATCGTTCGTAGTTCGTAGCCAGAACTCCTGACCAGTAGCAGCGCTTTTGGTCTCTAGAGGACTGATCAGTACCGTCGTCACCGTGGTCACTTGCGGGCTACGGTCGTTCGTCTGCGCGCAGAAGACACTCGAAAGCAACGCCACCAAGATCAGGGAACGGAAACAATAGTTAATCATTTTGCCTCGAAGACTACCACGATTAGTTGGCAATCGACACCATTAGTTTCCTGCCAATGAAAATCTTTTTCAACCCACAAAGGAACGATCAAGGTAAAGCAAACTGTTAGTTTGCGACCATGCCCAACGCTCAAGGCAGTGGTAACGAGCGGACGCAAACTAACAGTTTGCTTTACAGGCCAAAATCTTTTTCAACCCAGACAGTAACTTTTTCCGACCAGCCGGTAATAAACAATAAGAAGCACCAAAACGCCAACCCAAAGGACCAAAGTAAACAATTTTTGTAGCCATCGCTGGCGCGATGACCGGCATCAATGTTGTTGTCAACCGCAAGCTCTCCCTCTTTTCGCGTTCTATCCCCAGAGCAATCGGGAACAGAGGCTGAGGTTATGGTATCTAACTAACCTCGGGGACCGTTTTAACTTTCAGCGCCGCATAGCAGTTCAGGCGTCAAGCTTTAGCTGCGTCTTGCCATAAACAGCCTAAAGGCTGAACTCTAAACTTTTTGAATGGCAAGCCAGCGATTCAGAACGCGATGCGGCACAGGCGAAAGCGCGCTTAACGTTGTCGCTTCTCCCCTGTGAACACGGGATGAAGGTTAGCTAAAAGGAGCAAACCCATGCATCGAAAGTTCTTTTTTAGATCGCTCACAATTTTAATCGCCTCAACCGCCTCCATCGTCATCCTGGCTCCACTGAACAGATGGTGTTCCTCTGGAACCGCCGCGGCGCAAACAACCGAGACGCAAGGCTCTCTTCAAGTGCTGGATAAGAGCGGCAGGCCCAAAGCTGTCTGTCCGCTCAAGCACACCGACGTAAAAGCTGAAATCAGCGGGTTCTTATCCCGCGTAAACGTCACCCAGGAATTTGAAAACCCATTCCAGGAAAAAATCGAGGCTGTCTATGTCTTTCCTTTGCCGGCAAACGCGGCAGTCGACGATATGACCATGGTAGTTGGCGACAGGACGGTCCGCGGAAAGATCCTGCGTCGCGAGGAAGCGCAAGCTGTCTATGACGCAGCTAAATCAGGCGGCCAGGTGGCCAGTTTGTTGAATCAGGAACGCCCAAACATCTTCACGCAGTCAGTCGCCAATATCCTTCCCGGCGAACAGGTCAAGATCACAATCAGTTATGTCGAAACACTGAAGTATGAGGCGGGCACGTATGAATTCTCTTTCCCCATGGTCGTTGGACCACGCTACATGCCGGGGACTGCGACAGGCAAGCAGGGAACAGGCACGTCGCCTGACACTAAGCAGGTTCCAGATGCCTCACGCATTTCGCCGAAACTGGTGGAAGAGGGAATGCGGACCGGACATGACATTTCGCTCGACATCATGCTGGATGCTGGTCTGCCGATCGACAGCATCGCTGGAAAAACTCACGAGGTTGAACTTGAGCGTATCACGGCCCACAGTGCCCACGTCCGTTTGAAAAGTAGATCGATGATTCCCAACAAGGATTTTGTTCTTAGATACGACGTCGCAGGAAAAAACATTCAGGACGCATTGTTGACCCATCGCTCAGAAAAAGGTGGCTATTTCACGCTGATTCTTCAACCGCCCGAGCGCGTCACCGCCGCAGACGTCTCGCCTAAGGAGCTGGTTTTCGTGCTCGACACTTCAGGCTCGATGAGTGGTTTTCCTATCGAGAAAGCAAAGGAGAGCATGAAGCTCGCGCTTGACGGCCTTTATCCTGGCGACACTTTCAATCTGATCACTTTCGCAGGTGATACGAGGATACTGTTCCCCGAACCTGTGCGAGCCACCCCGCAGAACCTGCGGAAGGCCCAGGCATTTCTGTCGGCAAGCTCAGGCTATGGTGGCACGGAGATGATGAAAGCGATAAAGGCGTCACTCGATCCTTCTGATTCTCAAGATCATGTGCGCATTGTCTGCTTCATGACTGACGGCTATGTCGGTAACGACATGGAAATCATTTCTGAAGTACAGAAGCATCCGAACGCGCGCGTCTTTGCTTTCGGGATCGGTAGCTCGGTAAACAGATTTCTACTGGACAAGATGTCGGAATATGGCCGTGGGGAAGTAGAGTATGTAGCGCTGGATGACGATGGATCCGCAGCTGCGAAGCGTTTCCATGATCGCGTGCGTAATCCGTTGCTGACAGACATCTCGGTTGATTGGCATGGACTTCCCGTTCGCGACATTTACCCGCAGCGCATTCCGGATCTGTTCGGCGCCAAGCCAGTGATTCTCACCGGACGTTACACAGCCGCCGGTCGCGGCATCATTCGGTTGAAAGGTAAGATGTCTGGAAGAGAGTTTGTGCGCGAAATTGCGGTGGATTTTCCCGAAGCTGAATCGCAGCACAACGTGCTCTCATCACTCTGGGCTCGTTCGCGCGTCGACGATCTGATGGGTCAGGACTACAACGGCATGCAGCAAGGCCAGATGAAACCCGAATTGAAAGAAACAATTATCAATCTCGGGCTCGAATATGGCTTGATGACGCAGTTCACTTCCTTCGTTGCTGTCGAGGAGATGATTGTGACCGATGGCGGTCAGCCGCGGCGGATTGATGTGCCGGTAGAAGTGCCGGAAGGGGTCAATCGCGAAGCGGTTAGTCCCGCCAATGGCCCGACCGGCTTGTTTACGGGGTACCAACGTGGCGCGGCGGGAACCACATCGTCATTCATGCTGAGTGGCGGAAATGTGGTTTCGAAATCAGGGACAGGTACGGGTACGGCAAAAGGACGAGGAGTCCCCGCCGGCGGTGGAGGTGGTGGTGTTATGGCCGCACGTGTACGAACTGGGAAAACTCCGCCGCCGAAACCGTCACCTTCCGCGATGGTGATGGCGGACGCAGCGGACGACGAGTCAATCAGAGTGGTTTCGCCTGAAGAGAAACGACGAGAAGAGCTGCGCGCCAAGCTTCATCCTTCAATCCTTGCTGTGATTGATCGGTTGAAGAAGAAAAGCGCTATCCCGGGCGCGGATGAAGTGAACTTTGTTCGCGACGGTAAAGCCGAGATTCAAGTTTGGCTGACGGACAAATCAGAAGAGACTCTGGCAAAACTTAAAGAGCTTGGCTTTGAAGTTGTGCTGGATCCCAGGAGCGCAAAACTGGCTATTGGGCGCCTGCCGATCGAAAAGCTTGAAGCATTGGCGGAGTTGAAATTTGTTCGCTACGTAGCTCCCCAATCCATCAAGTGACTAGTCAGTGAACCTTGCTCACTGATACGGGAGCCGATATTGCGGATCAGGAATTGGCACCACGGTGCCTTTTTCTGATCCGCGTTGGCCCAACTCTTACGCCGCCGGTTGTGTGCCACGTTATGGAATCAATATCTAACTCATAAGTGGCCTATCATTAGAGGTTGAGTTTCATAGAGCGGCGCAAGCCACCTCAGGTCTTTGACCTCCGATGCGCGTTAAGTCTCCGACTTACCGCGAGGCTCATGAGATTTCGTTGAAGTCTACGACCTCGGTTTTTCCGGTCGTAGACCGGAAAGGCCACTCATCCTGCTTTCGGCAAGTCAGAGACTTGCCCCGCATCGGAGGTCAGAGACCTGACGTCGCTTGAGGCAACTTCATTCAAAAATCTGCATTTCACACTTTAGTGTTACATGATCCGACGTCGGTTGCTTGATACTCTCGAGCGATTCCTCTTACTGTTTCTTACCCCTATCTTTGTAATCTGCGAAATCTGCGGATTCGGTCTTGAAGCTCGTCCACAACCTCAGCTTTTCCAAAAATTTGTAGTTCCTTATCAAGATTTTTGGATATAATTCGGGCTCTCAGTTTCCCCGACAGCGCTTAATTATTGAAATTCGAGTGATCTACGACGCTTAGCTCTGCGCTCTCACTCAGGAACGCTAACTGCAAGGATCGGATCGAATTAGTTTGTTCTCGCGTCCAATCAGCCGAAATGGTCCTTGATTTCAGACCAAGCAAGGTTGACAACATAGAACTGTGTTGGGGAACAGTTCTCCTAAACTCACCCTAGTTTCAGTTTGGGATGAAAACCGGAAGATCAGCGATGGGAGTTTCAGGGCTCACTGCCTTGCAATTTGGAATCCAGTTGGACTCCAGGTAGATACCAAGAACCAAAGCACCAACCTTCTTTCCTCGGAGGATCCCATGAAAAGACAAAGTCTTATGGGAAGCGGCTCAGCCTTGATGCTCAGCTCGCTTCTTCTTCTTGTAGTGTTTTCAATCACTGCCAGCGCCCAACAAGGAACCTCGACAGTGCGTGGCGTTGTGAAAGATCCCCAGGGCAACGTGGTTCCCGGGGCATCGCTGACGTTGACAAACCTCGGGACAAGCATCGCCCGAACTACCACGAGTAGTGAAAATGGCACTTACTCTTTCGAATTCGTCCAGGTGGGCGATTATCGTTTGGACGTTGAGGCCAAAGGCTTCAAGAAAGCGGTAATCACTGACGTTCATGCGCTGGTGGCCAAAGCAACTCCGGTTGACGTTCAACTCGAGGTTGGGAGCGTTGCAGAGTCGGTGACAATTGCCGCAGGCAGCGGAGAAGCGCTAATCAACCGCGATGATGCGACCCTTGGCAACAATTTCGTCAACAAACAGATCGCGCAATTACCCTTGGAAGCGCGCAGCGTCGTATCGCTTCTGACGCTACAGCCCGGTGTAACTAGAGATGGTTCCGTTGCGGGTGCGCGCAGCGATCAGTCCAACGTGACACTCGATGGCGTGGATATCAACGATTCACAGACTAATCAGATTGGGGCGGCGTCTGGCACTGCAAGCAGCGACGCTACGGAATCGGATACTGTCACAGCATCGGGTTCTACTATGTCGCCGGACGCGGGCACGGTCATTCGTTTGAACGCCGAAGCGATTGAGGAATTCCGGGTAACCACCGCAAACGCAAACGCGAGCCAGGGTAGATCCTCCGGTGCGCAGATTGCCCTCGTAACAAAAACGGGCACGAATGATTTTCACGGTGCGCTCTTTGAAGCTCATCGCAACACGATATTCACCGCAAACGACTTTTTCAATAACCGAAACGGCCGGTATCAGGCTGGTGACGCGAACGTCATTCTCGGAATAAACAAGGTCGGGGATCAAAGGAACCCCAGGCCAAAACTGATTCGCAACACCTTTGGTGGTGCCCTCGGCGGACGGATAATCAAGGACCGCGCTTTCTTCTTCTATAGTTTTGAGGGCCGGCGAGATGCGGCGGAACAGAGCGTTGTAAGGATTGTCCCCCTCGCCAGCTTGGGGGCCGGTCAGCTTCGCTACGTCAATCCGTCTGGTGGAGTTACGACACTAAACACGGCGCAACTAAACTCGATTTTCACCGCGGTGGGCATGAATCCGACAGCGATCGCCGCGCTGGCCCAGGCCGCGTCTAAGTATCCTGCGAATGACTTCACCCAGGGCGATAGCACTGTAAGCACGCCACTAAATACCGCAGGATTTCGATTCAATGCTTCCACGCCGGTTAAATTGAATTCACATAGCGCCCGATTTGATCTGAACATAACCGACAGACAATCGGCTTTCGTCCGCGCTAACGTAATCTATGACCTAATCGGATTGCCGGCGCAGTTTCCGGATACTCCGGCGCCGAATATCTGGTCACACCCGGTGGGCCTGGCAGCGGGACACACGTGGACCGTGACGAATAACGTAGTCAATAACTTTAGATTCGGCTACACCCGAGAAGCATTCACTCAGGGTGGTGACTCTGCTGCCAATGCAATTACTTTCCGTTTCGTCTTCTCTCCACTACTCTTCTCCCGAACTGTCAGTCGAATTTCGCCGGTAACAAACTTCACGGACGATATCTCGTGGGTACGCGGCGGGCATACCTTCCAATTCGGAGGGAACCTTCGCTTGATTAAGAACAATCGGGTCAGCTTCGCCAATGCCTATGACTCTGCCGTCACCAATCCTTCGTTCTATGCCGGAGGTGCGGGAACGATCCTCTCGGATATGGTTAATGGTTTCTCGCCCATCGCCGATGGATTCGAATCAGCGGTCCAGAACGCAGTGACTTCGTTGATTGGCCGCTATTCTCAGTACACTGCCCGGTTCACGTTTGATCATGGTGGCACGCCGCAAGCAGGCGGAACGCCGACTGATCGGACCTTTGCCACGCAGGAATACGATGTGTACGGTCAGGATGTCTGGAAAGTGACGCCAAATCTCAGCGTCACCTATGGCTTGCGCTATAGCCTTAGCCGTCCTGTGTACGAAAAAAACGGCTTTGAGGTTAAGCCAAACATTCCGCTGACAGATTATTTTAATCAGCGACTGGCAGGTGCAGCGCGGGGCGTGCCGTTCATTGACCCGATCACTGTCGATCTATCCGGACCGGCAAACCACCGCTCGCCGTTATATCGTTGGGACAAGAACAACTTTCAACCTCGCATTGCGGTAGCGTGGTCGCCGGCATTTAAGTCCGGCATGCTGCAAAAGTTGTTTGGCTCTAATCACGAGTCCGTTCTCCGTGGTGGCTTCGGAATCACCAACGACTACTATGGCAGCCAGCTCGCAGTAAATTTCGACCTTAACAATCAGCTTGGGTTTAGTTCACAGACGACCATCGCGGCTAACACCTTCAACGTCTCGAGTCGTCCGGCTCCTTTGTTTACCGGTTTTGGTCAGGATGTGCGCAGCTTGCCGCGAATAACCATTCCAGGCACGCTGACCTTCCCGCAACAGAAGGCGTCAAATGACGCGCGCCGTATCGAATCAACGTTAGATGAAGCCCTGGTGGCGCCAATTAACTACAGTTGGAATGCCACCTTCGAGCGCCAATTGCCCAAGGGTCTGGTATTTCAGGCGTCTTATATTGGCCGGTTGGGACGTAATCTGCTGGCTCAACGCGATATCATGGCGCTGAACAACCTAGTCGATACTAAGTCCGGCATGGATTGGTATACGGCGGCCGGAATCCTCGAGAATCTGCGGGCGCAAAACACCCCTATCTCGTCGGTGCAGCAAATTGCGTACTTTGGAAACCTGCTACCGTCGAATTTCGCTGCTTTGGCTAATGATTTGTATTTTGGAAATGCGGGATGTGCCGATCCTACCTCGTTTTGCATTGACGAGACTTTAAACCAAACTCAGGCTGTCTATGCAGTTGCCCAAGGGTTCTATGGTAACGACTGGACAGATACTCAGGACGTCATTGACACGGCAATCAGTGGACACCTCTTCTTCCATCCGCAGTACGGCGCTCTTGCCGCGTTTAGCAGTATTGGCAACTCGTCGTATCACGCGGGTACAGTCTCCATCCGAGAGCGCCTCGGCGAGAAGTTGACACTTGATTTCAACTATACACTTTCTCACTCGCGAGATGATGCTTCAGGCCTACAGACGAGCGGACTGCCAGGCGCAAGTTACGGCAACGGATTCCTCTTGAATCCGATCAGACAGCGTGACTGGTATGCTGATTCCGACTTTGATGTGCGGCACATCATCAATATCAATGCAATCTGGCAGTTGCCGATAGGTCGCGGCCAGCCGTTTTTGAGTAACACTAACAAAGTTGTAAACGGCATACTCGGCGGTTGGCAGCTCGCTGGTATCTATCGCTGGAGTTCCGGACTGCCGGCGCCGAATTTCTTCGACGATGCTCGCTGGGCCACAAATTGGAACGTGCAGAGTAGTGTGGTTAGGACCAGGCGTATTTCATCTTGCCCGGATCGCGGAGGAGCCGGCGCACCCAAACTCTTTGGCTGCAATCCAACGGGCGTTTATCAAAGCTTCCGAAATGCGTTTCCCGGCGAGTCAGGAGATCGCAATGTTTTCAGACTTCCTGGCTACGTCAGCCTAGATCTCGGATTGAGCAAGTCCTTCAGTCTACCGTGGGGCGAAAACCAAAAGTTCCAGATCCGTTGGGAGACGTTCAACGTAACGAATACCCAGCACTTCGGGAAGATGGATATTAGCCGGACGGGCACGGGAGTCACGCTCGACCCGAGCACTGCCACTCCACCGTCGAATTGGTCAAACTTCACCGGGATTCAGGGAACGCCGAGAGTAATGCAGTTCGGCTTCCGTTATTCATTCTGAATCGTTTCACCTTCTAACTCATGGGCCGGAACGCAACATGTTCCGGCCCTATTTCATAGAGTTAACGTTATACTGGGACCGCGGGCGTCTCGCCCGCCCTGAGCGCAAAGCGCGAACAACCTTTTACCAACGCGCTATCTGCCGGTAACTCCACACTGCGTCGCAACGGACTAAGTCGTGCATGCCGGATTGCCTGAGTAGTAAACTCGGTCGTCTTCTTAAACGAATGAATATCAGTCGATCACAATCGAGGCCGGTCACTATCGCCCTTATCCTCTTTATTGTAGTCTCAGCCGTTGCGCAGACCGGTGGCGGACACATGCTCTACGGCGACTTCAAGGTCGACGACAGTAAAGTTACCGGGCATAAGCCGCTTTCGTTTGATCTCATTCTTTACGCTGCCGGCCGCGTTGTCGCGCGTCAGACCGTTGTAAACAATTCTCGTTACCGTTTCATGGACATCTCGAATGGAGATTATGAAATCGGCGTCGAGGTAGAAAGCAACGAAGTTGTCCGCATACGCTTGCGGCTCAACGAACCCTTCAAGACGGATGTTCGGCAAGACATTGAGTTGGAATGGCGAGAAAGTCTTATCGGGAAAAGCAGCAACAAGTCCACAGTTGCTGCGGCCGACTTTTATGGACGCACCTCCGCAAATGAGAAGCGCTTTGCGAAGGCCGAGCGAGCGATAAACGAGAAAAATTATGCTCAGGCGCTGGTGTTCTTGCGCGAGATTCTCGCCGAGGATGATAAGGACTATCAGTCCTGGACGGAGCTGGGTACTGTGTACCTGTTGCAGAGGAATCTTAGCGAAGCGGAAAATGCTTATCTTCGCGCCACGGAAGCGAATCCCGCGTTCTTCCTGTCGTCGTTAAACCTCGGCAAGATCCGCCTGGCGCAAAAGAAATTTGAAACAGCCGTGGAACCTTTGACCCGCGCAGTCAAAATCAAGCCTGAGTCAGCCGATGCCAATTACTATCTCGGTGAAGCATATTTGCAGATCAAAAAGGGATCGAAGGCGGTCGGCTATCTCTACGAGGCCCTGAAACTCGATCCCATCGGAAAGGCCGAAGCCCATCTGCGTCTTGCAGCTCTTTACAACGGCGCTGGATTGAAAGACAAAGCGGCGGCGGAATACGAACAATTCCTCAAGAAAAAGCCCGACTATCCTGAGCGCAACAAACTCGAGCAATACATCGCACAGAATAAGAAGCAATAAAAGTGTCCGATAAACTTTAGTTTGTCGCGGCCTCACGACAAAGCTCAAGGAAGGTTTGGAGGGGTGGCACTCCGTGGCCGCCTCTTGTTTGATTTGCAGGCGCTTCAAAAGTGACTGGAGCTGCGAGTAGGGGCGACGGACTCCGTGGCCGCCCTTACAGAATTAGGTTGAGGACTATCC
>DATBRN010000321.1:0-10147 GCA_036560225.1 Pyrinomonadaceae bacterium
CTGCCGGCGCAGCAATCCTCAACGCCGAATTATTGATCGCGACTGGGATACTGACATGACAAGACTTATTTACCCGATGCTTCTCTGTGCATTCGCCTCTCTTGGGTTTGCACAGAAAGCAAAAGAAAAGTCAGCTCTGGAATTGATGGTCGATACGGAGCGCGCGTTCGCCCGTATGTCTGAAGAGGAGGGGATACGTCCGTCGTTCATGACCTTCATCGCGGACGATGGAATTCTGTTTCGTCCCACCGCAGTCAAAGGTAAGCAGTGGATGAAAGACAATCCGTTGCCTGCTTCAGACAAGCGTCCTTTGCTTCGTTGGCAGCCGACATTCGCCGATGTAGCCCTGGCGGGTGATATGGGCTACACCACTGGTCCCTGGGAATACAAGGCCGACATCAAGGATGCCGAGCCAGTGGCTTTTGGAAACTTCCTCACGGTTTGGAAAAGGCAATCGGATGGAACGTGGAAGTTTGCGATTGACCTCGGTATCTCGAATCCGAAGCCCGATGAAGTAGCAGCGCCATGGCAATTGCCAGCCCGTTACCAAGAATTCCGAGGCGGCGGCATCGGCGCTAGCAACCACGAGGAAAAGGCGAAGACGCTATTGGCCCTTGAACTAGAATTTTCGAAGGCCTCGGCTTCGCACGACGCGCAAAAAGCTTTTGCAGATTATGCAGCCTCAGACGTGCGCGTGTTTCGTGAGGGCAAGCAACCGATTCTTGGCAAAGCGAACGCCGTCGCCGCGATTCCCGAAAGCCCGATCCTCTGGACCTGGGAACCAGCTTTCGCGGAGGTATCTCAGTCTGGCGATCTCGGTTATAGCTACGGAACGTACGAAATAACCCGCCGGAATTCGAGCCCGAAGACGCCGAAGATGCCGCAGAAGGTTGAAGTGGGAAACTACTACAGGCTTTGGAAGAAGGAGGGGAACGCGTGGAAGGTTGTGGCTGATCTACTAAACCCGGTTCCTGGAACCTAATAAATCCGCAGTTTACGTAGGTTACGCCGATTATGAACGAGCGTCTCGAAATATCAGCGTCTGCTCTATCCTTGTTTTCAATCTGCATAATCTGCGAAATCTGCTGATGAAGGGTTTTAGCGTGACTTGCTCCTCCAAACCTCCGACCTCTATCATGAAGAATGCTTTCGACGCTGAATCTCTTTCTCGTAGTCCTGCTCGTTCTAGCTAACGGTTTCTTTGTCGCATCCGAATTTTCGCTTGTGGGCGTTCGCCGCTCGCGTATTGCCACTCTGGCTGAGTCCGGTGACAAACGCGCGCAGCGACTCATGCGTCTGCTAGCTAATCTCAACGCGTACATATCGGCAACACAGCTCGGAATCACGCTCGCCTCACTCGCCCTCGGTTGGATTGGCGAACCTGTGGTTGCTCATCTCCTGGAAGCTCCTCTCAAAGGTCGAGTGTCGGAGCCAGTCCTCGAAACGATCGCGTTTGCCGTAGCGTTCAGCGTCATAACTTTTTTGCACATCGTCATTGGCGAGCTGGCACCCAAAACACTTGCGCTTGAACGCGCCGAAAAAACCGCGCTCGCTATCTCTCTCCCAATGGAAATTTTCCATCGCGTGTTCTACTACCCAATCCGTCTGCTTGATTGGGCGGGAACCCGCACCATACGCCTTCTTGGTTTACAGACGTCGGCTGAACACGGTTCTATTTACACCGCCGAAGAGTTGCGCCAACTCGTAAACGCTTCGCGCCAGAGTGGACATGTCGAGCCGGAAGAACAGAGGCTCATCAATCGCGTATTTGATTTCTCCGGCGCGGAAGTGCGCGAAGCAATGATTCCACGGACGGCGGTTGCCGCACTCTCTGTTTCGTCGACGCTGGCGGAAACCAAGGCTGCATTTCGCAGTTTGGGTTATTCGCGCCTGCCAGTTTATCGGGACCGTGTTGACGAAGTGGTGGGCGTGGCGCATCGCAGAGATCTCGAACCGTATCTTGAGCAGTTGGAGCCCGGCGAATTTAACCTGAAAGCAATGCTTCACGCGCCGGTGTTCATTCCCGCAACTGCTCGACTCGGCGGAGTGTTGAAGCAGATGCAAGCCTCACGAACACACCTGGCCTTCGTGGTTGATGAACACGGCGGAATGGAAGGCATCATTACACTGGAAGATTTACTGGAAGAAATCGTTGGCGAGATTGACGACGAATTTGACGAAGAGGTTCGCGCACAGATCTTAAAAGAACCCACTGGCGCCTATCTGTTAAGCGGTATGTTGACGGTGCGCGATGCAAACCGCCAGCTACGCCTGCATCTGCCTGAAAACGCAGGCTACACTACACTGGCGGGGTTTCTTCTCGCGAGAGCTGGACGTTTGTTGCAGCAGGGAGAAATCGTTGAGCATGAAGGCGCTACGTTTGCAGTCGTGCGCCTCGATCGGCGCCGTATACGCCAGGTTCGTTTTTTCCCGGCCAGCAGGCAAGGCCAGGTCTCAGCAGCTCTGCTGATTCCATTTATCAGTGCCTCTTTGGTTTAGGTTAATGCGCAAGGTGCTGCCTTGATCCCTGAGCAGCAAGGCAACATCATTCCACGGCAGTTCTCTTTGCATACCTTTGCGAATCCTTTGCGCGCTTTGCGGTTTTCAAATGTTGCATTAGCCTTCATCGACGACACGGATCTTAACCTAAAGACCGCAAAGGATTCGCAAAGTTCCGCAAAGAACATACTTCATGGCTTCAGTGGCGCTTATCTGTACCGCGAATAGATGTCGCAGCGTGATGGCTCACGCTATATTTCTTGCCGAGGCAAAGAAACGATCTCTGGCAATCGATATCTACTCCGCTGGGACTCTCGATTTTTCACGCGAGCCTCCGTTGCGAGAAACTTCGACGACCTGCCTGCAATACAACACACCGCCGCCCAAAGAATCTCCCACCTGGGTGCGCCAGCTTCCGCTTAACTCGATCAAGCGGTTCCTGGTAATGGAACAGAATCACGCTGACATGCTGATGAGCAAATACGGCATCTCAGGCGACCGCATTAGCTTGCTCGGCGAGTTTGATCCGATGCAACGAGGCACCGAGATTGCCGATCCATTTAGCCTGGGCCGCGCTGCTTATGAGCGCTCCTACGAGCTGATTCGTGACTGCATTGTTGGTTATCTTGAGACAACTGATGAACTAACTTGATGAGGATAGTTGGATCTGAACTCTTTGGGGGTTGCCCCTTTGTGCTACGGCCTCCGATTTGGAATTTTACAAGGGAAGGCCCTTGATGCAACGTGGGCGGCCACCGAGTGCCGCCCCTACAATCTATCACGGAGTGGCGGATGTGCCGGACCAGTTTTCTCTGCCGCGCCTTTCGCGGCCTCGCATCTTGTCTCTTTCCTGTTGAAACTGTTTCCACTGATCAGGCGTGAGGACCTTCTGTAACCGTTCGTCGGCTTGCCGTCGAATTTCGGTGAAACGGGGCTCCGATTCTTTTCTCAAAGCCTGTAACTGCTGCCTGGTGTCGCCCAGTATTTGATGGACCTGCGTCTTTTGGTCTGGGCTGAGCTGAAGACTGTCGAGCATGCTATCAAATCGGTTTTGGCGCGATGCTTCGACCTTGCTTCTGCTCCATCGCTTGTAGCCGTTCAAGGCGAGAGCGCCAGCTGAAAAGCCGAGCAGAAAGATTACTATCGCCGCCAGCCGAACTTGCCATTTGCTTTTGTTGGTGATGTTCATAATCTTACCTCACCACCTCTTCGTCTCCGTCATAGAGCGTATTGAGCACCTGAGCATCGGATACTGGTTCGTCAAGCTGGTCGCTTTGATTCAGCAAGATTTCTTCTGCCGAGTAATTGTTAGCAAGAGAACTCACTTGCTGTGGTTCTGTAGTGACCTGGCTTCCGGGAATCACAAAGGTCAAGACAGCAAGGGCCGCCACTGTGGCAACCATCGTCGAGGCCAGCGCGCCGGCAGCTCGCCACATGCGACCCAAAGCCCACGAATTGATCCACGACCCGTTAGCCTCCCGCTCGCGAAGATTGGCCATTACTCTGGTGTGAAAAAACGGCGGCGGCTCAAACACTTCGGCCACACGCTCCTTCAACAAGAGTGCTGAAATCTGCGCCGCCTGGAAGGCCCGCAGGCAGTCTGCACAGTGCTCCGTATGAGCACGAATCGCGGCCAGATCGCTTTCGCTCAAACTTGCGAACGGTGCGTTCGCGATTAAATTGATGATGTGTTCGTCTCTCATCTCAAACTCCCCGAACTTGCCACGCCTTCGCCGCTACCTCGTTTGCTTCCCAGTAATTTCTCAACGGCTTCGCGCATCCTGCGGCGCGCGCGGAACGCTTGTACTTTCACTTTCGATTCCGACCAGCCAGTCAATTCCACCACTTCCTTGACTGAAGCATCTTCACCATCGATCAACGTCAACACCAGCTGATCATCAGGCGCCAGCGTCTGCAACACTCGCTCGGCAAGATCCGCGGCCACCAGACCGCGTTCGCTTGACTCATGTTGTTCCGTAGCGGCATCGGTCAAATTATGGTCCAACCAGTTGGTCTCGTCCTCAGTCAGGTCAGACACTGTCAATTCTGGGCGACGCTTCGAACTACGGAGCAGGTTAAGGCAAGTGTTGGTGGTGATGCGGGTCAACCAACCCTCCAGCGAGCCGCGTCCCTCAAAGCTGCCCAGTTCGGTGAAGGCTTTCAGAAAGACCTCCTGCGCCGCTTCTTCGACAAGACTCCTCTGATGGAAGAACTTGCCGGCAAACCGAAATACCCGTGGGCTGTATCGGCGCACGATCTCTTCGAAGGCAGACTCATCACCTTCGCGCGCCAGACGCGCCAACTCCAAGTCTGAGTCCTGTTCGTGACCTTGCGACAGGAAGCGCCCCTCATCGAAGTCCTAAGATTTGCTGGATGGCGGGTTCAATCTTACTGAACCCACCATCCGGCTAGCCAGCTTTCACTGGCTATTGGCGCAGTCTTACTGGACCTTTGGTTCGCCGTGATTGGCTCTCTTCGCCTTAAACTCAGCGCGCTTCTGTTCCAGTTGTGTTTTCTGTTCCGGCGTCAGCACCGAGAGCATCTCCTGACGCATCTTGAACTGCTCGCCCATCAGCTTTGCTTGCAGGCTAGCTGACTCTTGCAGTTTCTGTGTAGCCAACGCTTCGTTGAACGTACCGCCCTCGCTTGCCTGACGCAATTCCTGCCGTTTGGCTCGGAGTGCCTGATGCAGCGACTGAGTGCGCTCGCGGAAGCTCTGACCGATCTGTTTCATTCTGGCTTTCTGATCTTCAGTCAAGTTAAGGTCTTTGAACATCATGCCGTGCATGCGCCCACCGCGTTCCCAGCCGCGTCCTTTTCCAGCGCCACGCTCACCCCAGCCTTTGCCGTGGCCACCATGGCGCTCACCGGTTGCCTGCTGTGTGTCCTGATTAGTGCTGGTTGATTGCGCATAGGCAATCGGCGCGGCTAAAGCAACGGCCGACAGGGAGGCGATAGTCAGCGTCTTAATCTTTCCTAATTTCTTCATTTTTCTTCCTTTACTCCTGGTTATTTGAATTTCTACTTGGAGGGCCGTTATTAGCCTCCCGACTGATAAGACACCGAAATCCACAGAACGGTTACATCACTGGGATCTTAATACTGGGACCGCGGGCGTCCCGCCCGCACTGAGCGCGGAGCGCGAACAGCCCGTTCGCTACACTTCCTTTCGAAGTATGTGCCACATCGCGTTGCTTTCGTCGCACGACAAAACAACGCAACTTGAAGTAGGGCAAGAGGCCCGTTTAGGTGTAGCAGGCGATAGCTATGGGTTGTTCGCGCTCCGCGCTCAGTGCGGGCGAGACGCCCGCGGTCCCGGTATTGCGATCCCCAGTTAAGCAAACATTTCTGTGTGAAGAGTTTGTCGATTCTATGTCCTTCGCGCAGGCAGGTGTAACCGGAATACTGATTGCTGTGTCTAACCTATTGGCGAATTGAAACCGTACTGAAATCTAACCCTTGATAAGGTGCCTATATGTCGAGTCAAACAATTAAAGAGCGTCTGCCGGTAACTGGAATAAATACCGACAGAGCAACCAGCTGGCTAGGCCTCACTTGGAAGAAGCTACTGAGCAAGAAGAAACAGTTAATGCTGGGAGGCGGCGGTGTAGCAGTGCTGGCATTAGCAGCATTCTATTTCTGGGGAAACCAGTCGAGTGCGCCACAGTACATGACCGCCAAGGTCGAACGTGGAAATCTGCGCAATACAGTCACCGCAACGGGTACGCTACAAGCCGTAACCACAGTGCAGGTAGGCAGTCAGGCTTCGGGAACAATCTCGGCGCTAAACGCGGACTTTAATTCTGTAGTCAAGAAGGGACAGGTCATCGCGCAACTGGATCCTTCTGTTTCACGAGCTCAGGTTGATCAGGCTAAAGCGAATCTGCAGCAGGCCCGCGCAAGTTTGCAGCAGGCGATTGCCAACGTCGCCGGTTCGCGCGCCGGTGTCAACGACGCGCAGGCAAAAATGCTCGCGGCGAAGTCGACAGTTCAGAACAATCAGTCCGGCGTTTCAAGTGCCCAGGCCAACCTGGCCGTACTTAAAGCTCAGCTCGATGATGCCCTGGCTTTCCTCAGGCAGCAGGAATCCTTGATGAAGAGCGGAGTAATCGCGCAGCGAGATTATGACCTGGCAAACACCGCCTACAAAACCGCTGAAGCACGTTACAACCAGGGCGCGGCCCAGGTGAATCAGGCAGTGTTGAGTGAACAATCTTCAGCCGGTTCGGGAATCGCACAGTCACAGGCGCAAGTGCAACAGACGCAAGCGCAGGTGCAACAGACGCAAGCGCAGGTGCAGCAGGCACAGGCCCAGGTGCAACAATCGGAGGCAGCGCTTCGTCTCGCCGAGGTGAATCTGGCTCACACGACGATTACATCACCAATTGACGGCATCGTGGTATCGCGTGATGTGAACGTAGGACAGACTGTTGCGGCAAGCTTATCGGCTCCTACTCTTTTCACCATTGCCAACGACCTGACGCAAATGCAGGTCATTGCCAACATCGACCAGGCAGACATTGGTTTGGTCGAGCAGGCGAAGTCAGTGAAGTTTTCAGTCGATGCATTTCCGGGTAAGGACTTCGACGGCAAGATTCAGGAGATGCGACTCAATCCGCAGAATGTACAAAACGTGGTTACCTACAACGTCGTCATTGATGTCAGCAATCCGGAACAGAAATTGAAACCGGGCATGACGGCAAATTTGACGATTACGATTGATGAGCGTAACAACGTGCTTAAAGTTCCGAACTCGGCGCTACGCTTCACGCCCACAGATGCTTCAGGGCAAAGACTTGGCAGGAGCGGCGGCAGCGACAGCAGCGGAAACTCAGGTTTTCAACGCCGGCAAGGCGCACAACAACAGACCGCCAATAGTGCTAATCCGTCATCGGGCCCAGGACAGACGAGCCAAACCGGCGGACAACAGACCGGCACGCAACAAACCGATGCGCAGCAGGGCCAACGCAACTTTGCTCCGCCGAGCGCGCCGGTCCTGGAGGGGCAGACGCGAATAGTGTGGGTGATGGGCCAGGACGGCAAGCTGCAATCTCGCCGCATCAAGGTGGGATTAACCGATGGTGTATCGACCGAAGTTGTCGAAGGCAATTTGGTGGAAGGCGAACTTGTCGTCACTGGTCAAACACTGAGCAGTGCTAATAAGCCGCAAAGCAGCCAGACGCCTGCGCCAGGTTTTGGAGGACAGCGCGGTGTGCCTGGAACCGGCGGCCGGCGGCCATAACGGTTTACATCACGCGGCGATTGAACGCCCGGTTCGTTTAGAAAGGGCACTTGGTGCCGCGGGCGATGAAGAACAAAGGTTAGACGGAGAATCAGATGTCAACGACATTCGCAATTGAATCACAAACGTTGCCGGTGAATGCTGCGGCTCTCGCGCAGCAGCAACCAGAAGCATTTCCGGTGATTCAGTTGGAGCACATTCATAAAACCTACACGATGGGTGACGTTGAGGTGCATGCGCTGCGGGGTGTTTCGCTGACGGTCCGTGAAGGCGAATTCGTCGCCATCATGGGAGCCTCAGGCTCGGGCAAATCAACCACCATGAACATCATTGGCTGTCTGGATCGCCCTACTCGTGGTCACTACATTCTTGATGGCCAGGACGTTTCGGGCCTGTCGAAGGATGAGCGCGCCGATATTCGTTGTCAGAAGATTGGCTTTGTGTTTCAGGGGTTCAATCTGCTTTCGCGCACTTCCGCCTTGGAGAATGTTGAATTGCCGATGCTCTATGCGGGTGTTGGAACGGGCGAGCGACACCAGCGCGCGTTGGAGGCACTCGCGGCAGTAGGATTGGGGGGTCGCGAACAGAATCATCCGAATCAGCTATCGGGAGGACAACAGCAACGCGTTGCGGTGGCGCGCGCCCTGGTCAACAACCCGGCGCTGATTCTTGCGGACGAGCCCACCGGTAATCTCGACTCGCGAACTTCGGTGGAAGTCATGGAGATCTTCCAACGACTCAATCGTGAGCGAGGTATCACGCTCGTTCTGGTAACGCATGAACCAGATATTGCTGATTACGCACAACGCGTGGTTGTTTTCAAAGATGGCAGGATCAAGAAGGACTATCAGATCGAAAACGCACGCGACGCAGCGGAGGAGTTGAAAAATCTGCCTCCAGTGATTGAGGACGAAGAAGATGAGGACTAGTTATCCACAGTTTTCGCCGATTACACAGACAGTAGCACGGCAGGGTGTCGTCAGGTGTCAAGGGGGGTTTCAAGAAGACGGCTTCCGGTCGTGCCTACATCGTCTGTGTAATCTGCGAAGCCTGTGGGAAGAGGCAGTTCAAGACAAAGTATGAATCTGGCAATGATCATCCGCGTGGCGTTCCGCGCTCTTGTTCGTAACAAGATGCGAGCGATTCTGACTATGCTCGGCATCATCATTGGTGTTGCCGCGGTGATTGCAATGGTCAGCATTGGTCAGGGAGCGCAGGCCTCGGTGCAGGCGCAGATCGAAAGTATCGGCACGAACCTGCTTTTCGTCAGCGCCGGCGCTCAGAACGTTGGTGGCGTCCGTAGCGGCACCGGTGACAGCGGCACAAACACGCTCACGGTCGAAGACCTTGACGCGATCAAGCGCGAGGTGCCAAGCGTAGCAATGGTTACACCAACCGTAAACGCTCGGTCGCAGCTCGTCGCAGGCAATATGAATTGGAACACCACAGTTCAAGGTGTTAGTGAACAGTATCCTGACGTTCGTAAATGGACCGTTCAGAGCGGTAGTTTCTTTACCGACAGTGACGTGCGCACAGCTTCTCGGGTAATCGTCGTGGGACAGACCATCGCGGACAATCTCTTTTCGGGCGCGGATCCGGTTGGTCAGACGCTGCGTGTGGCAAATTTACCGTTCAGAGTTGTCGGTGTGATGGCGCGGAAGGGCCAGGATCAACAGGGACGTGACCAGGACGATATCGCTTTTGCTCCGTACACTACGGTGCAAAAGAAAGTACTTGGCAGCCCGAGGCTGCAAGTAGCCTATGCGTCGGCAGTCTCGCAGGATGCAACTTACACGGCCCAACAACAGATCACTGATCTGCTGCGACAGCGCCACAAGCTGACAGCAAATGAGCCCAACGACTTTACGGTCCGCAACATGACCGATATTGCTGAAGCCGCAAACGAGACGAACAACACAATGACGATATTACTTGCGTGTATTGCCAGCGTTTCCTTGCTGGTGGGAGGCATCGGCATCATGAATATCATGCTGGTCTCAGTGACTGAGCGTACGCGTGAGATTGGCATCCGCATGGCCATCGGAGCTCGTTCTTCGGCGGTGCGCACGCAGTTTCTGATCGAGTCAATCGTGCTCAGCCTGACCGGAGGCTTTATCGGCATAATTTTAGGGGTTATTTTTTCGTTATCGATTCCTACACTATTGGGATGGCCAACGCTTATTTCCAGCCTGGCAATTATCGGGTCCGTGATCTTCTCCGCGGCCGTGGGAATCTTCTTCGGGTATTATCCAGCGCGCAAAGCAGCCGGCCTCGATCCAATTGAAGCCCTGCGTTATGAGTGATGTTCGTCTTGAGTTTTTCGAAACAGCGGGGGCAAGCCCACCTTCCTTACCATGAGACTCCAGACTTGATTCTCGCCCTCTCGCTCGAAAGGCTTCCATCTGT
>DATBRN010000322.1:0-14040 GCA_036560225.1 Pyrinomonadaceae bacterium
TGAGCGCTCTTTATTAGCTCCGAAATTCGTGCAACTACATCCTCAGTGGTTTGGCCCGAGCCATTAGGCTCGATTACCTTTAACCGAGTGGTCCCCACATTGGTTTGACCATTTCTCTGCATTTGCGGCGCACGTATACTCCCAATTTCACCTCGTGTCAAGACAATAATTTGAAATATTTCATCTGAAGACGTTTTACTTTGTTAGGCGAAAGGGC
The DNA here is from genome assembly GCA_036560225.1 of Pyrinomonadaceae bacterium. Classification (GTDB taxonomy): domain Bacteria; phylum Acidobacteriota; class Blastocatellia; order Pyrinomonadales; family Pyrinomonadaceae; genus PSRF01. The sequence continues at coordinate 218 of DATBRN010000322.1, forward strand.
ATATCTGGGCGGGTATAGGGCTTCGAGCCCTTATTCTGAGCACCTTCAGAGAAAGGCACTCTAGGGGCGAATTGGTCTGACCACTGCTGCAGCAAAGCATTGACGTTGTGAACCACATCGGGCGGGCCGCCGAGAATAGATCAGTCCAAAGTTCTTGTGTTTCACCTTCGTAGTTTCCATCCCCGGCAGCGGGCTAGTCCTTATTAAGGCGTGCCTCTCGCCGGATGTTCTTCCAGCCAAAGCAGGGTCTCCAGCAGGTAGTAGTCACCATAAATCGTCATGCCGTCGTTCGGACGAATACTCGAGCCATGTCGCAGCACGCCCGGAGGCGTCGAATCATTGGCTGCCACAGGAGTGAGGTAGCGATCAATAAGAGAACTCGCGATCCGCTCACCTTCCCGCCGGTACAGCGCGGCTCGCGCGCGATCCGAACTAAATGCTGAGAGGCGCAACAGACCGCCTGAAATCAGGGCCGCTGCCGAACTGTCGCGAATGCGAAAGTGTATGCCCTCATCTATGAAGTCGTACCAGGGAACTCCATCCTCCGGAAGGTGGTCCAGGACAAAGCCGGCAACTTTTTCCGCCGTCGTTAGGAAGCGTGGATCTTTCGTCTCAGCATAGGCCGCCGTGAATCCGTATAGCGCCCAAGCCGCACCTCGCGACCAGGTGGTATCGGCGGAGAATCCTTGATGCGTGTGGCTGTAGACCAAGTCACCAGGCTTCGCAGGGTTGGCCAGTTTGAGGTCGCCACGAGTCGGGGAGAATGTCTGGCGGTTGTCACCCGGATTGTAGTGCACTGACTGAATCACCGACCCATCTTCGCGTACGAGCAGCTGCGCTGAGCGTAACGCATGTCTTACTCCCATCTCGCGCCACTGTTTGTCGCCGGTTATCCGCGAGGCCCACCACCAGATTTGCAAGTTCATCATCGTGTCGATGATCGTGTCGTCACCATTCACTTCCCACGATGCAACCAGACCCGTGGTCGGATTGTAGAGCTGCTTTAACCGCTCCGCGGCCCTCAAACCACTATCGCGGTATTTTGGATCCTTGGTCAGTTCGAAAGCGTATGCCGAAGTGTAGAAGTTCAGGAATCCCGTGTCATGATGCACGTTAAATTCTTTGCCAATCAGTCGCGAGTGCCAGAGCTCCGCCCATCTTCGATAGCGTTCATCTTTTGTGTGCGCGTAGAGTTTCCATAACTCTCCGATCCAGAAGCCACCAGTCCAATAAAAACCTTTTTGCTCAGTCCACTCACCCGTTTGTTGGTCGCCAACTGTAAAGAAGCCCGGAGCCCCAGATGTGAAGTTGATCTCTTCCGGCTTTGCGGCGGATATGACTGGCTCCCATTTGCGTGCGGTCCTCTCAGCTGCCTCACGAATTAGTTGAATCGCTTGCGCATAGGTCCGATGCTTGGCGGGCTCAAGCGTGTCCGGCGGTGCAGGTTGAGGCGCCGCAACTCTAGTTAGAATACTAATTCGCGCGGGTCGAGTTCGTTGCGCGGAAAGTTGCTTGACATAGTCGATAAAACTTTCGCGTGTGTTTACTGCAGTCGAAGGAAGCACCAGCGTTCCGTTATTGTTTTTCTCCCTCGCATTGCTTGCCGTGGTGACCATCGCGTCACTGCCTTCCTGATCCCAGGCGGCGGCGACATACCAGTGCGCCTCGCCATTTTGTAACGACACGGAAGCCAGAACATTGTCAGCATTTGAGGAAAGGCTCATGTTTGGAGGTGAAGGTTCAGCCGGAAGCAACAAAACCAAGCCGAGATTCTGATCAGGCAAGGACTCAGTCGCGGTGGCACCGGTCTTCAATACCTGATGGCCCCAGTTGCCCACTATCCGTAGAGATCCACCAACGTCAGCAGAAGTTATTTCGCTCAGTCCTGTCTTGCGCGGCAGTCCGGTGACAAACGTCAACCCTTCGGCATTCTTCGAAGCTATGCGGTGTTCAAAGCCACGCTCACCAGCCCAGATAGTGATGCGGCTCGTCAAGTCGACCAAGCGGCCGTTAACGTTCCAGCCTTTATAGCCGAGTTCGACAATCGCACGCACTGGTCCCGTGCTAATGATGCGCCACGAACGTTCGGCTACATCTGCAACCCGCACCACCTTGTCATCAGCAAGGACCCCAACGGCTCCAATTCCCAGCGCGTCGCCAATTTTGTAAATGTCGCGCCCAAAGGGCGACTCTTCGTGATAGTTGTACTCGGGCTGACCAAACAGCTCGAGATAGAGGCCGGGCCGTCGTTTACCGAACAAGTCAATCGCGTTGCGCTTGTCGAAGTAGATCCGCCAGGCGTTGATCTTTGACTCCCACCCCAAACCTTCAAACCCCATCGTGAATTTCGCATGTGTTTGAGACGCATAGTCACTCCGCAATCGCGCCATCGTTACCGGGTCACCGTATGCGATGGTCACAATCCGAGTTTGGCGCGGCTGCAAGTCGATCTGGAAAGAGAGCTCATCCAGCTTGCGGTCGCCGTCGAGGTCGTCAGCTTGCGACGGTAACTCAATTGTCTGCAAGATTCGTGCATCTTCTTCAATGGTAGCCGCGTTGCTGGTCGTAACAATTGCGTCGCCTGCTTTGAAAGCCGGGTCGATACGTTGCAGTTCAGCCACGCTCACTACGATATCTTCCGCTGGTCGATTCTCATTGGCGGGATTTGTCACCGCCAGCTTTATGACTTTTGTCCGCGACGTCGCTACAACGGCGCTTGTGCTAAAAAGCAGAAGCGTCGCAACGAAAAGAGCTTTTCCGAGGAGTCGAAACATATCTTCGGCCTTTCCTGATAGAGCTGGATTTTATGTTTACAGCTTAGAGAACGGGTTGGATCTTCCGGTGTGCGAACAGCGTCAACATGTGTTCGTTCATAATAAGAAATGCTCCGAGCCCATGAAAGTCGTTCTCATTGCGTTTTCTAGCCAAGTAGTAAGCCAGGTCAGCCACATTCGTGCCTTCGCAAATATCAGTTATGTTGGTCAGTCCATCAGAGCCAATGGATATTTTCGATAACACTCCCTGATATCCGTGCTGAGCTGTCTTCTGATAGCGCTTAGCTACATATCCCCGCGCTACCGCCATCGAGGTCACGTACGTATACATGCTGGAGCTTGATGTTTCAAGCCAGTTGTCCGCCAGGTTACCTTTATCGACTACCTGAAACCACAGTCCACTTTTTTGATCCTGAAATCTTGACCAAGCGTCGACGAGCTGCCTGAGCTGCGAGATCAATTGCGGGCGCCGTGGATGGTTGCGGGGCAATATCTCCAGCACTTCGATCAATGTCATACCAAACCAGCCCATTGCCCGACACCAGAATTCCGCAGAATGATGTGTCACTGGATCGGCCCATTTCGACGCACCACTCTCATCGTAAGCGTGAAACATCAATCCCGTTTTCGGATCATTCAAATGGCTGGCATAGATGGTCAACTGTTTAGTCGCTTCGTCGTTAGCAAAGGCGTTGTCGCCAAACAACTTCCCATACCGTGCCAGAAAAGGCATCGACATGAACACGCCATCTCCCCACAACTGCCACTCTCGGCTTTTGCTTGCCGCATGCCAAAAGCCACCATCTTTAGTTCTTGGGTAGGTGTTGAATCTGTTTCTGATCTTGTCCGCCGCGAGTTTATACTTCACATCCTTTGTTTCTTTGAAAAGCAGCAACAAAAGATTGCCCGGCAGCATGCTATCGAGGTTATCGAAACCAATGTTGGTGACCTTTCCGTCCTTATCGGTGTTCGTGACGCGGCCATCGGCGTCTACATGCGAATCGACCCAGTCCTTAATGTATTGAAGATATCTTGCGTCGCCGGTCCTCTTCCAAACCAGGTATTGACCGTAGAGATAAAGCGATTTCGCATAACCCCAGGAGCCAAGATCGCTGGCGGTCGGATAACGTTTCATCGTCGACTCGACCATTGCCTTCGACCAATCGGTCGCTTCCTTATTGGGAACGCCCATAGCCGACCACTCGTCGCGAAGGAGCGCAAAGGACACGGGTGACTGGACACCCCTTTCGGAGTTGGCTGCTGGAACTTGGGCTTTGTTAATCGTGAGCTGTGTAGATAGAACCAGAGTGATTAGAACAGCAACGAGTTGACGCCGTTTCGCGAATCTCATAGCTACTCCCGCCGATTTTCGGCATGGTGGATTAATTTGTCCCAAGTTGGAACAATATGTTGGAACACCTTTACCTTGTCAAGCTTTTTCTCCGCGGTGTGCGACCGGAGTTGGTTGTGGTGAGTGTTGTCGAATTCTGTTGAGGAGCATATCGACATGCAACAACTTGGATGGGGATTGATTGGCTGCGGTGACATTGCCCGAAAGCGGGTGGCACCTGCGCTGCGCGATTTGCCCCAATGCGATCTCGTAGCAGTTTGCCGGAAACGAAGCGACCTTGCTGAATCCTTCGCCCGGGAATTTGGCGCCCGAAAATGGTATTCCGCTTGGCGGGACTTAATAAGCGACGACGAAGTTATCGCCGTGTACATTGCCACGCCGGTCCACTTGCACGTGACGCAAACCATTGCGGCCGCCGAGGCGGGCAAGCATGTCTTGTGTGAAAAACCTATGGCTCTCAGTGTCGCCGAATGTGATGAGATGATTGCTGCTTGCAGGGCAAACAAAGTCAGGCTTGGAGTCTCCTATTACCGTCACTTCTATCCGGTAGTCGGACGCATCAAGAGTCTGCTGCAATCAGGGGAGATTGGAAAAGCGGTATTGGCCCAAAGTAACGCTTTCGAGTGGTTTAATCCGAGTCGTGACGAACCGCGCGCCTGGCTTCTAAAGAAGGAAGATTCAGGCGGCGGACCCATGTTCGATTTCGGCTGCCATCGCATCGAGGTGCTAGCCGATATCCTCGGTCGCATCACGGCAGTCTCAGCGCTCAATACTAAGGCGCTGTTTGATCGCGAGGTGGAGGACACTTCAACTGCCTCATTTCAGGTTGAAGACGGCGCCTGCGGAGTGTTGACGGTGACTCATGCTGCCCGCGAACCCCAGGACTCGCTCGATATATTCGGTTCCGACGGCTCGATAAGCGTACCCGTATTGAATGAGGGTAGGATGCGCGTCAAAAACCACGCAGGCGAGCGTTGGGAATCGCATCCACCCGCTGCCAATCTTCATGCGCCTTTAATCGCCGATTTTGTTCAAGCCGTCTTTGATGGCCGCCCGCCGACAGTGACCGGTGAGATCGGACGAAGCGTTGCTAGAGTTGAAGAGGCAATCTACGATGCGTTGCCGGTTACGATTGACGCTTAATGCTCTCCAACTTTAAGTCGCTCACACCTCCGCGGCATAACTTAGTTTTGCCGACGGGGTCTACTCTAATTCCGCCTAACTCACGCGCTCGTTCGACCGAATGAAGTATCATTGCGGTTAATAAGAATTGTGAGGATCAGATGATCGAGCTGCCGGAATCAGATGAAGATTTACTGCGCCAGTGCGAGGTTGAAACATTTCGTTCGAGTGGGCCTGGAGGCCAGCACGTAAACAAGACGGAAAGCGCGGTCCGGCTCCGGCACCTGCCCTCAGGTATCGTCGTGTCCTCGCAGCAGGAGCGCAGCCAACACCGAAATAAGGCGTTATGCCTGGAAAAACTTCGCCAGAAGATCGAGAGGTTGAACTATCAACCCACCAAGCGGGTCCCGACACACATCCCACCCAGCATAAAGAACCGTAACCTGGAAGAAAAAGCCCGTCGCTCTGAGGTCAAGCGTTTACGCTCAAAGCCTTCAATGGATGAGTAACTCAAGAACTGGATGCCTCCAGACAGGTGATCGCCTGCCTCCATCACGCCGCTAATCTCGTCGCTGGTGCTATCATTGGTATAAAAGGAGACGAGCGATGATTACTGTCGCTAATCGCATCTATGTCAAGCAAGAGTATGCCGACGAGTTCGAGCAAAGGTTCCGGGAGCGGGCGGGACTTGTAGATAACATGCCGGGGTTCATTTCCAATTACGTGCTGCGACCTGTCAATGACGGTGATCCTTACGTAGTTTTCACCTTCTGGAATAGTAGACAGGATTTTCTCAACTGGGTGAGATCAGATGCCTTTGTTAAGGGCCACGCGCAGTCAGGTACTCTGCCGAAAGATGCATTTTCTAAATCCAACGTGTTGGAGATGCATGAGGTCGTCCAGGATTCCACACAACCCGACTTAGAACCGGAACCGCATGGCGGGCCGTTTAAGATGCACTGAACGAGTTTTTCTTCGATGACTACCGAAACATCCAATATCATCCGCGAAGCCACTTACCAGGCGGCCCGGGCAGTGGCCCCAACTGTTGAGGCTCATTTCGCCCGACACATTAGATCAGCGCGGCAGCGCGGGGAGGAAGAACTCGCCCCCGAACCCGATAGAAACACAATCGAGACGATCATCGACGCTACTTTCTGGGCCAGCCTTCGGCGTGAAGAGGGTCGCTCCCCCAAAATCTCGCTTGCATTTTTTCCTCATCAGCAGGTGCCACAGCCACTCATTTTTGAGCGTCCGCTTCCCGTTACTGCCGCCGTTCTTACAAAGCTTGGGCCGGCCGTGGAGCGTCCTGGAATTCACCTTGGGGTCTGGCGAGATATGGCCGGCGAGTTACACGTCTGGGGCGCGACGCGTAAGGTTCCCAGTTTTTGTTTCGTTCTGGAAGTGATTGAACCGGGGTTGTTGGTGATTAAGCATCGCCGCATGGACGGTTTTGGCAAGTTTGCCAATGTGGCCGTGCTCAAGGGCGATCAGGTGAAGGTGGTGGATGAGCAAGGGGCAAGTTTGCCAGATTGTCCGGCTCTTCTTAAGGCCTTGTTGCCTTTCACCTCGCCCGGCTCCTGGGACCACAAGTTTAATCTCCTTGTCCAACTTTCTGCGTCTATGCGCGCTCACGAGCATGGCGGCTCTTTGCTGGTAGTGCCCAGGGACACCGAAAACTGGCGTGGCTCGGTCGTGCATCCGATTCTCTACTCGGTTACCCCGCCCTTCTCTGCCCTCACAGAACTAATGCGGCAAGAGGTCAATGACGCGAACGAGGGGGCCTTGACCGCCGCAGTGCGTCGGGCAGTTGACACTGTTGCCGGTCTCACGGCGGTCGATGGTGCAACAGTCATCAATGATCAATATGAAGTACTTGCATTTGGCGGCAAGATTAGGCGCCCTGAGGGATGTCCGCCTGTGGAGCAGATGGTCACGACCGAACCCATAGTCGGCGACCAGGCAATTGTGGTTCAGCCCGCTCAGCATGGCGGTACGCGCCACCTTTCGGCGGCGCAATTCGTACAGGATCAACGGGATTCGTTGGCTCTGGTAGCGTCGCAGGATGGTCGTTTCACGGTTTTCGCCTGGTCGCCGTGCGAACAAATGGTGCACGCACATCGGGTGGATACCTTATTGCTGTAGTCGTTTTTACTGTTTCCCAGCCGCCAGAGGCCACAAGTCAGCGGTTAGAAAGACAAAAACGTTCCGTTTAGAGAGCGGACTTGTCCGCCGATCGGAGGCACAAGTGCCCTCTCTAAACGAAACGTTTTTGTTTTTATGACCTCTGACTTCTGGCCTCTGACCTCTGACTTCTGACCTCCAGAGCCCGCGGTCTCGAACCCTCCAATTCCCTTCCTAGACCCCGCCAGCCGTGACGTTTTCGTGAATGATTAGTCGTCAAACTGACCTAGCCATCTTCAAACTGACTTTCCTCGGGGCTCGGTAGTTTCTCCGCTCATTGGGGTCAAACCCGCAAAATCCTCAATAAAAAGCCTAGTTTTGCGTCTGAGAGGTAAAAGGCACGGGGCTTGCCCTAGAGTCTGCGCCGGCGATTTGTGCGGTCGCCGAGAAGAGACTGAATACGATACGCGTAGAGCCGAGAGATACTTTGATGAAAAACAACACCCGATACCCCCTCCTCTCAATAGTAACTGCCTTGACGCTGATGGCTTCATTATGCCTGGGCATCATGGTCACGGACAGTGCCCAGGCGCAGTCCGTCAATCATAGCTCCAGCACGAAACCAAAGAATCCGGCACTTGCTCGCTATACACGAGACCTGACCGAACTAGCACGGCAGGGAAAACTCGAAGCCAGCAAGGGACATGAAGCTGCGATTCGTCGCGTCATTCAGATCTTCTCGCGCACCAAGCAGAACAACCCAGTACTGATCGGCGAAGACGGCTCCAACTCGAAAGCAGTTGTGGAAGCCCTGGCCAAACAGGTCACTACGGCTCGCGTGCCTGAGAACCTCCGCCATGCACGGGTTTACAGTCTGAACCTCGATGCTCTGATGGCGAGTGTCAAGTCCACGGACGAGCTTCAGGGAAGGTTGCAGGCGGTGATGTCTGAGGCAGCTAGCGACCAGGGAAACTCTATCCTCTTCGTAGACACCCTGTACCAGTTTGTCGGCAAAAACGCTGAGCAGACCGTATCGCAAACACTTACAGAGGCTGCCGTTGCCGGTAAAGTGCGTTTGATTGGAGCGACCTCGCGTGACGCTTACGACCAATACATCGCGAGTGACGCGATGCTTGCCGGTCTCTTCCAACAAGTTAACCTCGATGAGCTCAAAACATCGGAGACAAGCAAAAACGCAGATGCTAACAATGACGTTAATGGTTTCAAGGGGGAAAAGATTTCAGCCGACCTACGTGCTTCCATTCAAAACGCTGGCTCCGAAAACGGTCGAGTCAACGTAATTCTCCAAGTTGACGATGTGAGAAGTGCCAAGCTCAACGATCTGTTCGCTCGTTATGGCGTCAAAGTCAGTGACCGCATGGCGCGACTCGGCACCCTGAAGGCAAACATGCCGGTCAAAGCTCTTGAAGAGCTGGCAGCCAGCGGGGAAGTTCGTCATCTGTCGGCTAATCGAGAAGTGAAAGCGCTTGGTCATATCACGGCCACAACCGGCGCGGATGCTGTCCGTACGCAGACCACCACCTCGGTGCTCGGCGGCACAACAACATACAAGCTTGACGGTTCGGGCGTTGGCATTGCGGTTCTGGATTCCGGTATGGATACGGATCATGAATCATTCCTCGCGCTCGATGACAGCTCGCGAATTGTTTACAGCCAGGACTTCACCGGCGAAGGTCGAGTCGACGATCCCTTCGGACACGGAACACACGTTGCGGCATTAGCCGCCGGTAACGGTCGTATTGCGAATGCCAAATACACCGGCATTGCTTCCAATGCGAACCTCATCAACCTTCGCGTATTGAATTCAACTGGTGAGGGTTCTGTTTCCGGAGTGCTGAGCGCGCTGGAGTGGGTCATGGACAATCGCGCGACCTACAACATTCGCGTCGTCAACCTGAGCCTCGGCATGTTGGCTATCGACTCATACCAGAATGATCCGGTTTGCCGCGCTGTTCGCAGCCTGGTTGATGCCGGCGTGGTGGTTGTAGCCGCCGCTGGCAACAATGGCAAGAATTCTGAGGGTCAGAAAATATACGGCCAGGTTCACTCACCCGGCACTGAGCCATCTGCTATCACGGTTGGAGCGACGAATACTTTCGGAACCAACGGGCGCTCAGACGATGGTATTACAACCTACAGCTCTCGTGGTCCAACGCGCGGTTTTTGGACGGATGCCGACGGCGTGCAGCATTACGACAATCTCATCAAGCCCGATCTGGTCGCTCCTGGCAACAAGCTGATCTCTGCTGAAGCAGATGGTAACCTGCTCGTTACAGAGCATCCGGAGCTTGAATCCGGTGTCAGCGATGTCGAAAACCGTCGTCAGATGTACCTGAACGGAACATCAATGTCGTCCCCGATTGTGGCCGGAACAGCAGCTCTCTTGTTGCAGGCCAATCCTCATCTGACGCCTAACATGGTGAAGATGATCATGGAGTACACGGCGCAGCAGCTTCCAGGTTTCAATACCTTCGAACAGGGCGCAGGTGAGGTCAATATTGAAGGCGCAGTCAGACTGGCAAAATTAGTTCGCCAGGATTTGCTCGCAACCACAGTCACCGGATTGCCACTGCTGACTACGTTGGATGCGCCAACCGCGGAAACCAGCCTTTCGGGACAGACGTTTACGTGGTCACAGGGAATGATCTTAAATCAGAATTACGCTCATGGGTCTGATCTGATTACCAAATATCAGAGGGTTTACGGCCTGGGCGTGCTCCTGGGTGACGGTGTACTCCTCAGCGATGGCGTGCTGATAAGTGACGGCGTGCTTCTCGGCGACGGCGTACTGCTTGGCGACAACATCATGACGAGCGACGGCGTCCTGCTTGGCGATGGAGAACTCTTCTGCAGCGCCGGTGTCCTGCTGGGCGACGGCGTGTTACTCGGTGACGGTGTGCTACTGGGCGATGGTGTGCTACTGGGTGACGGTGTTCTGCTGGGTGATGGAGTATTGCTCGGCGATGCCTACTTAGAAGCGCAGAGCGCCATTACTGGCGGCGATCAAACGGCATCGATGGAAGTGACGGTGGATAATGGAGTTGATTGTTTGGAGTACTAAGAAACCTAACGAACATAGGGGAAAAGCCATGAACAATCAACTCTCTACAACTACGGAGCCTACCATGTTGCTGGAAACCACCTCATCCTACAACTCCCTGATGAACACGGTCATGGCGGAGACACCTTACCTGCCAGAGGCCGACCTCACTGTCACTCTCTTCGAGCTGACAGAAGAGGATCGCAACGAAGTTCTCGCTTTCCTGGCCGAACGTCCCACACACACGGTAGGGATGGCAGGCCTAATCCGCGACAACGGACTGGTAAGCCCTCACAACCGAGGCATCTTCTATGGTTGTCGCAACTCAGAAAACAGACTCGAGGGAGTGGCACTCATTGGACACGCTACTCTCGTCGAGGCTCGCACGCCAACGGCGATGCGCGAGTTCGGACTGATTGCCCAAACGCACACCCGCACGCACATGATCATGGGCGAAGTGGACGCGGTGGAGGAATTCTGGAACCACTACGCCGATGACGGTCAGGAAATGCGGCGGGCTTGTCGAGAACTGTTGTTTGAGCTGCGTACTGCAATGGAGGTCCGCGAAGAAACCACTGAATTGCGGCGTGCCACTCGCGCCGATCTTGATCAAGTCGCGACCGTGCAAGCTGCGATGGCGGAATACGAGAGCGGAATCAATCCACTCAATGTTGATCCCCAGGGCTTCACTGCCAGATGTGCACGTCGAATTGAGATGGGCCGCGTCTGGGTTTTGGAACAAGACGGCAAGCTAGTCTTCAAGGCCGATGTTCAGTCTGACACACCGGAAGTGATTTATCTCGAAGGTGTCTGGGTGGCTCCGGCCGAACGCGGCAAGGGGCTCGGCAGAAAGTGCATGAGACAGCTCTGTCGCGACTTGCTTACACGCACCAAGTCGATTTGTCTACTCGTAAACGAAGAGACAGAACGCGCACACACGTTCTACCGGATGTGCAATTTCAAAATGCGCGGCGTATACGATTCTATCTTCCTTCGTCGAGACTAATCTCGAGTTCGCCCTGACAACCAGGTGCTTGACGCACCGAGATAAGCCCGCCGCTGGCGGGCTTTTTCTTTTGGGATTTGCAAGAAGGGAAAGCAGAATAATTGAAGGTCTAATTCCCGAGGTCTGTTCTTGAACTTTCTGTGGAGGTTTGTTGTTAACTGTCCTGTCAATCCTGTCCAAAAAGTTCTTTGTCAAGGTAATGAGTATCTACATTACACTGGGCGCTTGAGCAGGAGTAATAAACAATCTGCGGGGAGGTTTAGCGGCTGGGGAGACAGCAAGCATCATGAGCCAACCATGCGATGACGGAGTAATGAAGTCGAAAGCTGCCGATGCGCCGTGCCCCAAGGCCTCGGGTCCGTGGATCCTTGCGGCAACGATTCTCGGTTCGAGCATGGCTTTTATTGACGGGACGGTCGTCAATGTGGCCCTACCTGCACTGCAAACCAATCTAAATGCAACCGTCGTCGATGTGCAGTGGGTCGTTGAAGCTTACGCGCTGTTCCTGGCGGCGCTGCTGCTTGCCGGAGGCTCGCTCGGCGATCATTTTGGACGCAAGCGTATTTACAGCATCGGCGTGCTCTTATTTGCGCTGGCTTCGGTCTGGTGCGGGCTAGCACCAAACATCAAACAGTTGATTATCGCGCGAGCTGTGCAGGGGGTTGGCGGAGCATTACTTGTGCCCGGCAGTCTGGCAATCATCAGCGCTTCGTTTGGTGAGGAGGAACGCGGACGCGCGATTGGCACGTGGTCAGGCTTTACGGCGATCACCGCAGCGATTGGTCCCGTACTCGGCGGCTGGCTGATCGAACACGTTTCATGGCGAGCTGTCTTCTTTATTAACGTGCCGCTGGCGATCGTTGTGCTGATACTGGTTTACCTACATGTCCCGGAGAGCCGCGATGAAGAATCACGCGGGCTGGATTGGATTGGTGCGGCGCTCGCAACCATAAGTTTGGGCGCGATCGTCTATGGCCTACTCGAATCGTCGCGACTCGGTTTTGGTAATCCTCTGATCGTTTCAGCCTTAATTGGGGGCGTTTTAGCCACGATAGTTTTTCTTATTGTTGAAGCTCGTCGTGAAAAGGCTCGAAAATCAACGGCGCCCCCGATGTTGCCTCTCCGGTTGTTTAGCTCCCGCAATTTCAGCGGCGCGAATTTGTTGACGCTGTTCCTTTACGCAGCTCTCAGCGGAGCTCTTTTCTTTCTGCCGCTCAACCTCATTCAAGTTCAAGGCTACACTGCGACGGCCGCCGGCGCCGCCTTGCTGCCGTTCATCCTGATCATGTTCCTGCTATCCCGCTGGTCAGGCGGATTGGTAAAACGTTACGGCGCGAAGCTTCCACTGGTGATCGGTCCAATCATCGTCTCTGCGGGATTTGTCTTGTTTATGGCGCCAGGCGTAGGCCATGGTGAAAATGCAAACGGTAGCTACTGGGTGACTTTCTTTCCAGCAGTTGTCGTTCTCGGACTCGGAATGGCTGTAAGCGTCGCACCGCTTACAACCACTGTCATGAATGCAGTGCCACAAAACCGGGCGGGAATTGCATCAGGGATAAACAATGCGGTGTCGCGCATGGCCGGGCTACTCGCTGTTGCCGTGCTGGGAATAGTCATGCTGTTCAGTTTCAATAGCTACCTTGATCGTAAATTGCAGACGATTGGGATAACCGATGACGTGAAGCAAATACTGGACAGTCAGCGCACGCGATTAGCAGCGATCGAGATACCTAAGGACCTCGATCCCGCCCTTGGCCAGACGTTAAAACAATCGGTTGATGAGTCGTTCGTCCACGGCTTTCGGCGGGTAATGGGAGTAGCAATGGTTTTGGCGTTGCTAAGTGCGTTGAGCGCCTGGTTGTTGATCGAAGGGAAGAAGACGTAACCCAGGAGCAGACGGCAGGAGCAGTCGGCAGGAGCAGTCGGCAGGAAAAAACCATTTTCCATATATCATTTCACATTTTTCATTTGTCATTCTCACCAACCGGCGACTCATCACTGGTGACTCATCACTGGCGACTGGTGACTCACCACTGGCGACCGTGATCACCACTCGCGATTGGCCACTGTTCCAAATGAAAAAATGAAAAATGTGAAATGATATATGGAAAATGGTTTTTCCTGCCGTCTGCTCCTGCCGTCTGCTCCTGTCTACCGTTGCCGTCTGCTCCTGGTTTTTGCTCCTGGCCTTTTCCTTGTCGGTGTATATGTGTAATCTGTGAAACCCTAATACTCTCTAGTCGAACTTCAAACAAGAGGCAATCCTTAATTCATGAGCACTGAACCCAACAAAGTCATCTATTCAATGGTCGGGGTTAGCAAGTTTTATGACAAGAAGCCTGTCCTGAAAGACATCTATCTTTCATATTTCTACGGCGCGAAGAT
>DATBRN010000323.1:0-8799 GCA_036560225.1 Pyrinomonadaceae bacterium
TCATTCAGCAATAGCGCCACGCGCTCACCTTGATCGACTCCCAACTCGCGCAACATTCCTGTCACCGCCAGTGTCTCATCGCGCAACTCGCGATAGCTGATCTGCCGCTGCGCATACAGCACTGCGGTTCGATCCAATAGATCCTGGCCAAAAATGGCTTCGAATAGATTCATTGTTGCCCGGCTAGACAAGGGTCATTTCAACTGGCAATTTAGGCGGCTCGAATTATAATCGCGGCGCTAACAATTTCCAGTCCCCAGACGACGATGGTGAACAAATGCTCAGCGCCTCAGAAAACCGGTTAGGCAACTCTTGCGATAGCGGCAGGAAGTGCCGCTTCAAAACCAACAACCCAAAACGTGATGTCCAACTTGTGAGCACGCGACTAATAATTGCAGTGGCCTTGTTGCAATTCGTCGGCCCTCTGGTGACACCAGTGAGCGCTTGGCAACCGATCAAGCGTTCAGCCTCTGTTTCGCAGAAACAGGAAAATGACTGGGCCCAGATCAAGACAGGCGACGGAGCACTCTTCGTCTGGAACCGGAGTGACATTCATTTCACGCTCTCAATCAGAGGCAAAGAAATAAAGCCGCTAAACGACCCTGAGCACATATTTTTTAATGTGGATGGGATGGTTTTTCAAATTCAAGTGGCTTCTATTGCGGAATTCGCTCCTGACGCAAAGGAGAAGAATCTTGACGATAAGGCTCTTCTTGCAGCGCATCGTGATTGGGAAACCAAGTTTCTTGAAGGATTGTTGGGGAAGAAGCTTAAGGTGCAAGTTTTCAGCGGCAAACTCAGCACCGGTACTGAAGCCTCCCTCTGGCAATTCGATATGCCGGAGGGAATGAACGACGATGCAAAAAAGCAGGTATATCTGACCGTCGTCAGCAAACCATACGTACTGCTGCTTAACAGCGTGGCAACGGCCGCCATCTCAGACGAAGTGGCGCGCAAGTTTCTTATGGATACCATGTCTACGTTGAAGATCAGTCCCACTCCGATAGATGTGAAGAAGTTGGCGGAGTCGATAAGCAAAAGCGCGGGCTCCTGAAGCATGCGGCTCTCCTGATTGCTATAAGTCATGCTGTGTGCTAAATAAACGGTTCATGCAGGCTTCCTCATCGAAATTGATTCATCACATCCGGCGTTGCGCTGGCGTATCTGCATTTCTCTTGTGTGCCTGCATGTCCTGGGTCCACGCTCAGGAAACGAGAATCTATCCGCCGTTTACGATGACGATCGAGACGACGGCCTATGACGCACGCGGCCAGGTTATAGCCACCTCATCAGGAACCCGCTACGATTCAGCCAGCGGCGATTGGCGTTACGTACGCAACGTTGGCGGTTTTGAAATGGCAACTCTCTACCGCCGCGGGCGAGGTGTGTATAGCTCCGATTCGCGCACACAGTTGATCTTGAAAGAGACAAACCATGCGCCTGGCTGTCCGCTGAGGACTGCGGAACAGTTGCGCCGAGATCCGAAGTTTGTGCGTACTGAGTTTATTCTCGGCTTCGAAGCCTATTTCCTCAGCCAACGATTTCCGAATGGCGACTTTGTCATGGAGACATCTTTTGTTCCCGAATTAGGCGGAGGTATACCATTCAAGCGCATTTACACTTTCGACGATGGCCGCAAGATTATTGAACAGCCAATCAGCGTCGTTATTGGGGAACCGTTGGCTGCTGATCTTCAAGGTCCGGACTATCCGGTGATCGAGCAACTTCCAGTTTTCGATAAGGAGCTCAAAGCGAAGCTCATCTCACAGCCGGATGCGGTCTTTCCTCCTGACGCCGACACAGGTGGCTTTGGCGATACCGTTTTTGTCTCTGTGGTTATTGATGAGAATGGCCGCGTTCTTACTGCGAGCTCCAACACGCCGATTACGTTTCTCGCGGAACCAGCAATTGCCGTGTCCTACCAGGCGACTTTCAAACCGGTCTTCTGCAATGGTAAAGCCGTGATGGCCACGGGACTACTCCGCTACAAATTCTTGAGTTCCAAACTAGCGAAGAAATAGCGCTCGCTTTAGAAATCGTTCTACCTTGAAGAACTTTTAGGTGTAGCACTGGTTCACAGAACCGCGAGCGGTAGGTGGATCAAGTTCTGCAAATTTGCGGAACTTGAGCCACGCTTCGAGACCTGCAAAGCGGCGGGGCCCGCTAGAGCACCCTCATGAACGCCACTAAGTCCTTTTTCTCCTGCGCGTTCAAATTGAGTTCTAGAACAAGATTGAAGAACTCGACCGTGTCTTCCAACGTCAGTAGACGGCCGTCGTGCAGGTAGGGAGGCGATTCCTTGATGCCTCGCAACGTAAAAGTCTTGATCGGTCCTTGTGCCGTCATCAACATACCAGCTTCCATTCGCGGTTTATAGAATCTCTCCACCTCAAGGTCGTGCATTAGGTTGTCAGTGTAGAAGGGCGCGGTGTGACAACCACTGCAGTTTGCCTTACCGAAAAAGAGTTCCTCGCCGCGTATTTCGCTTTCGGTTGCTTTGCTGCGAATGAGCCGGCCCATAACATTCAGTTTCGGCGCCGGCGGGAAATCAAGTATGTCCTGGAATTCAGACATGAAGTGAACCTGTGAGCCGCGGTCGAGGGCATTCACGCCTTTCTTCGTGGCCAGTACCGGATCTCCATCGAAGTAAGCGGCACGTTGTTCAAACTCTGTGAAGTCTTCTACTGACTTGAGTGCTCGTTGCGATCCGAACAGGCGCTGGATATTGACACCACGCAGCGATGGTGTCTCAATTCGGCGGCGATTCTCCTGGGGTCGGATGTCGCCGACAAGGTGAGCCGCGCCTGAAGTGTGACCGTTAACGTGACAATCGAAGCAAGCGACCCCCAACATGCCGTCGGCCCGCTCAGTCTTGCGATCGGCAGTCGCGTTGAACTGTTGTTGTGGAAACTGTGTGACCAGCAACCTCAAGCCTTCGAGTTGCTTGGGATTGAGAATGCCGTTGAAGAGTTCGTAGAAGTTATTGACTGTAATCAACTGTCCTTTTGAAACGTCGCCAAGGTCTTTGCGTGTAGTTAGGAATATTGGCGGCGGAAACTCCGGCAGGAAGTGATCGGGGATATCAAAGTCGAGATCGAAGCGTTCAACGCGCGGCAGCAGTTTGATCTCCGCTTGAGGAAAGATCATACCGCCAACCGGATGGTTCGGATGAGGCAACGGAAGATAAGGGAACAGATCCTTTTGCCTGATCTCTTCGGGAGACATGCGTCCGAGTTGTTCCCAGGTCACGCCACCTTTTAGTCGGGCGGTCGGGCCGACAGGTATCGGCTTGCCGCGCGTCATCCGCACGCTCTCGTCCACGTGGCGGCTGAGATCGTAGCGTTGTTCCAGCAGCTTCTGCGCTGCAGCATTCACCCGCGACTTGGCCGCTTTGTCCCGGGCCCGCACTACGTCGAAAGGTTCTTCAATAACGGGAGTGAAGGACGTTGGGTTTTGCTGTTGCTTTTGAGCGAGCACGCCGCGGCTTACAAGCGTGGCCACGCCGATGCCCAAACTAAAAGCAATTGTTATCAACATCCTGAGTTGACTTGAAGTAGTCATGATGCTCCCCTTTTCGCCCAGAATTTGGACTTGGAAAAGATCACTTTAA
This sequence comes from Pyrinomonadaceae bacterium, assembly GCA_036560225.1. Taxonomy (GTDB): domain Bacteria; phylum Acidobacteriota; class Blastocatellia; order Pyrinomonadales; family Pyrinomonadaceae; genus PSRF01. The sequence continues at coordinate 3,611 of DATBRN010000323.1, forward strand.
GGTTGAGACGGTACCCCACGTTGCCTTTTCGGCCCCCGACAGGCATCACGAAAATGAAAAGGCTGTACCGTCTCTTTAGTAACAACACGCGAATATCCCGGTTATTCCCTCGCGGCCCGGAACCAGGAGAAAACTGTTACAACTGGAATATAGTCGCCTGTTGGCGTGTTCTAGTAGAATACGGCCTTGATTAGTTTCGAAGACCAATGTCATGAGAGAAGCTGGCGACTACACCGCAACCTTTAGCCAGGCGGCGTTGGAGCACATTGACGCCCTTTACGGTTATGCCGTAACGCTGACGCGTGACGAGACAGAAGCGGAGGATTTGGTGCAAGAGACTTATTTGCGAGCCGTTCGCGCTTTCGGCCAACTAGTGCCAAACAGCAATCTGAAAGGCTGGCTGTTCGTAATCATGCGCAATGCCTGGTTGAATCAACTTCGTCACACGCGAAGCGGACCCCGCTTCATCGAACTGGACGATGAGCAGGAAGATTTGGCGCGTTGGCCCGATCAGCGAGCTCGCGATCCGCATGTGCTCTACCTGAGAAAATTGGAACGTCAGGAGATTAGGCAAGCAATCGAGAGTTTGCCCAGTGTCTATCGTGAGATAGTCGTCCTCCGAGACATCGAAGGGTTCAGTTATCAGGAGATCGCTACGTTGCTCGATTGCCCGGCAGGAACCGTGATGTCGCGACTGGGTCGTGCAAGAGAAAAACTCCGAAGGCTGCTCGGCGGTTGGCAAACGAAGAAGGCGGCAACAGCCGTCTAAGAAGACTATGGATCGATGTGCTGACATTCGCGGGAGGCTGGCGCTTTACCTTGACGATGAGTTGCAGGGTGCAGAAAGAGTCGCTTTCGAGGCCCATGTGCGCGACTGCGAGCCGTGTAGCTCCCTGGTGAATTCCGAGAAAGCGTTTCTCGAAGCTGTTCGCCGGGAGCAGCCGCTTTACACCGCCTCTGATGAACTTCGCGCGCGCGTCGAAAAGTTGACAAGCGGAGGACCTCAAGTTGTTGCGGCGCCGGCCTCGTTAAAGCAACGTATACAAGAGAGCCTTGCGCGGCTTTCCACAAAACGTGCTGGATCAACTGTCTGGTGGACTGGAGCTATCGCTGCGGCAGTTATCCTGATTTTGCCGGTTGCTGTCTGGCTGATCACGCGACCTGATCACAGGACCAATCTCAACGGGTCAGGGCCCTCAAACTTCGCGCTGATGGCTGCCGATACCCACCTGCGACACCTTCGCGGCCAGCTTCCATTGGAAATATCGACGAGCGCTCCTGACCAGATCTCCGAATGGTTCGCAAACAAGGTTGGGTTTAGCATGAAGCTGCCAAATTATCAGGAGTCTTCGGGACAAGAAAAACTCTATCGGCTGGAAGGCGCGCGTCTGGTGGGATACAAAGATGATTACGCAGCTTTTGTTGCTTATCAGATGAGGACACAACCGATTAGTCTGGTGATTACATCCGAGACGATCGCCAAGCCTTCAGGCGGTGAAGAGATCAAGGCGAAGGGTCTGACTTTTCACTACGATGCGATTCAGGGGTTGAAAGTTATTACGTGGTCAGATCGTGGACTGACCTACGCCTTGGTTTCAGACTTGGATGAGCGCGGTCAGGAATCGTGCGTCGTTTGTCATCAGGGCGGAAAGGATCAGGACTTCATCGCTCCCCTCAAGCCAAGATGACTCAATCGCCACAACTATTGGAGGGGCGGCAACACTAATGCTACCCCTACAAATTGTTTTTAAGTCGTCCGTTTAGAAAGCAGACTTGTCTGCCGCCGCGGGGCGGGGCACAAGTGCCCTTTCTAAACGATGCGATTGGGAAATTTGGGTGGCCACGGAGTGACACCCCTACAAACGTTGTTCTACTTCTTCGGCGGTGCCTTGATGAGAATGGTCTTGCCATCAATTGAGAGCAAGATTTCTCCCGATAGCGCCAGGACTCCTTGCCGGCCTTCTGACACCAGCCGATCGACCAATTTATAAAACTCGGGAGTGCCGAACTCTATGGTTTGATCGGGTTTCAAGTCCTTTTCCCGATCCAGCACACTCGAATCCACCCAGCGCTCATTGCGGCGGAAGAACGTGCGGTCCGTAATCTGTTGCACGTTCGTAATCTCCACGCGCTCCATATTTTGCGTGAGGAACACGTTAGAGCGGTTCGCGTTGGACTGCGTCCGCTGCATACTCATGTTCACGCTTTGCGTAACTCCGCCCATACCGCTGCGTGTGTTCTGCGCATTGTTGATTAATGATTGGCGTGCTTGCTCGTTGAGGGCCTCTCGTTGCGAGAAATCAGCGCCCTCCGTTGCAAGAAACGCGGTGTACTCAGTCAAAATGCCATACTCAGTCGAGAGCCGCACGATCTCATCAACTAACTCCTTTAACTTCGGATCGACAGAAATACTTGGAGCAGAGCTGTGATAGCCGCCGCCACATCCAACAGGAAGCGTTCTTACGTTGCTCAGGAGCGCTGCTCCACGATTGCTCGCGAGCGCGTTATCGGCGCCCGCCTCACTGATGACGTCAATCAATCGCGCAATTTTTCGGCTCGCCCACAGGCGCGGAACAAATGCATTACGCGTCGTAGCCTTGCTCAGATCAAACTTGAAATCGAAGGTGCGGGGAGCGCCAAGGTAATTGCCGTTGATGCGGAAATGCAGCGGGTCTTCGCTCTGGTACTGGCCGAGTAAAACAATCTGGTCGCCGTCAAACACATCATTCAGTTCTGCCGGCAGCAGTTCGCGAACAGCTCTGGTGGTCACTGTGCCGTTGGCGTCGACCATTGCTAGTTGCGGGTCGGCAAGCACGGGACCCGAAAGTCGACGAAACACCTGCGACACTTTCGCTTCTACGTTTTCATTGGGAAAGACAAACGTGGGTGTTGCTCGTGTGGCATTGGCAATGGACGTCAGGAGAGGTGCGTTGACATCAAAGCCAACTCCAAAACTAAAGATGCGCCGCTTGTGTTTATTTGCGGCAACAACTGCGTTGCGGATGGCAGTTTCGCGTGTTTCGCCGACAGTCGGCAGGCCATCAGTAAGAAAGATAGTCAGCGGCAACATGTCGGCAGTGGGTGCTTGGCGCATGGCTTCGACCAGAGCATCGTGCATGTTTGTGCCACCGTCCGACTTGAGTCGTTTGATATATGAGCGTGCCTGGCCAGTGGTTTCCTTGTTCTTTATGACCGGGCGCTCCGCAAATCGAGCCACAGAGTCGGAGTAGTCGATGATATTGAAGGCCTCACCCTCTTCAAGTCCTTCGACTACCTGAAGTGCAGCAGCGCGAGCCTGCTCGATTTTTTCGCCCTTCATACTTCCAGAACGATCAAAAACGAGCGTCACTTCGCGCTTAATTGTGGATTCAGCAGCATGGGTTCCTATAGGTACCCCGGCAAGCAACAGAAAATAGCCACCCCCAATACGAGGATCGGGGTAAGCCAGGAGGGAAGCTGTCAGGTCGTTACCTTCTACCAAATACGAGAGTCGGAAAGGGCCGGGCTCAAGTTTCTTCTCGGAGGTAACGCGCACGAGAGCTTGTTCCGAAGCAGGTCGTTCCACTGACACTTGGTGACTTGGCGAATAGACAGCCGAGATAGGAGCCTTGGATTGAACTCGTACCGCTACCTTCCACGGAGTTGCGGTCGCTTCGAAGGATTCGCTGCGTGGGAGGATGTAGTCAACGCGATTACCGTCTGCCGGCAGGATGTGCTCGTAGACCAAACGCACCCGTTGCTTGCCGCGCGCCGGAACCGGAAAAACGCTGGAGCGAACCAGGTTGTAACCCGCAAACTCCAAAACCGCCGGATCTTTTAGTTTGGCGACAATAGAATAGTAGATCGACTGGGCCTCTGCTTTTGGCAAGAGTTTCGCGGTGGGCTCCTTGGCTGAACCGGCGAATGTGAACCCGCGCAAGGCAGCTCCATCCGGAACCGGGATTAGCATTTCTGCTTCCTGTTGCTGGTTACTCTCGTTCGTGAGACCAACGTCGAGAGTGGTTGTTGCCACCTGCTGTACGATGCGAACGTCAGCGGAAACTTCACTGATTTCAATGTGTTGGGCCTGGGCGTTCATTGCATAGACCCGGGATTGGGGAATGATGAGATTTGAAGCGGCTGTTTGAAAACCGACGGCAGAAATCACGCGGGATCTTGGCGAACCGCCTACGATCTCCTGCGTCAGCGCTTTCGGAGTTAACATGCCGCAAAGCAGCATCACGATACTTAGCAGACTTGTGGCGGTCGGGATTGGTTTTCGCATAGGGCACCTCAATAGGTCTGAAATTCAGAGTAGTCTCTGAACTTATTGTTTCGGGCGGGTAGGGGAGATCTGTTTCGCGGCACTGCAAGTTTGAAACTTGCCACCCTTTGAACGGTACTAGACGGTGCGAATTGCGTTTGAGATGGGTGTAGCGTCGGTTTCGGTTGCCAGATAGCAGAGGGCAGAAGGCAGAAAGCAGAAAGCAGAAGGCAGAAGCCAGAGGTCAGAGATCAGAGGTCAGAAATCACGGGCCCTAGCTCCGGAGGAGCCGGATGTTTATAGATAGACTGAGTTTAATGGATCGCGCTCCAGAGGAGCGCTATGTTTTAAGGTGAGCATAGGCACAAGAGACGGGTTCCGCTCCGCTGGAGCGGGGTTCGCCGGGGTGTCTGGTATCTATAAACATCCGGCTCCTCCGGAGCCCGGGTCTGTGATTTCTGACGTCTGCATTCTGCTTTCTGCCTTCTGCTTTCTGCCTTCTGCCTTCTGACCTCTGCTCTCTTACTTCTCGTCCAGTTTCCTGCCGGCGTTTAAGTTGTCGAAATTTAGGATTGTATTGAAGACTAGAAAGTAACTACCTTTCGTTTGGCCGCGCCACATAGGATTTGTTGAGAAGAGCACCACATGGCCACGACCTGATGGCACATCTATTACGGCCGCATGTTCCGCAATCTCATCACCGCCATCCAGCAATCCGGAAACGAATAGATCCTTCATGTCTGCATAACGCAGAACTACACGCGGCCGCTCGGCGGGAGGAATTATTGAGACTGCGTCGGTGCGGCGTTGTTCGTCGGTCACTGGCAATGCTTCCCAGACCTCTGCTTTGGCCGGCTCAAGTATCTCAGCTGGCGGCCGGCCCTGCACAACGTCGGGATCGTCGGGCGTGCCGCGTCCGGTTAAGCGCTGCTCTGAGCGACTGCGG
>DATBRN010000324.1:0-4188 GCA_036560225.1 Pyrinomonadaceae bacterium
GTCGTTGAATCCGACGCTAATCGTACCGTCGCGTCTGGCAATCATCTTTGTCGAGGATGGACTCGCGCCCCGGTGGCTCGGCGTTATCAATCGACGGACGGCAACGCCGGTGCGGGCGCTAACACTAACAGTGGTTGCCTGCCTCGTACTATTGGTGAGCCGTCAGCTCTCGCTGGCCTTGAACGTTGCGGTATTCGCGCTGGTGCTGCTTTACTTCCTCCATAGCCTGACGTTCCTGCTGTTGCCGCGTTGGAATCCAAAGCTTTACGGTGAGATCACAATCGCCATGCCGGTTTGGCTTCAGCGCGCCGCTGCGTGGCTTTCGGTTTTATCAATGAGCGGATTGATTGTCGTCCAGATCATCCAGGATATACAGACGCTGCAAGTACAAAGCTTCAGTGACAGGCTTTCGAATCATTCACTGACAAGTCTGGAACTCGTAATTGTGTGGAGCGTGGTCGGTGCAGTGCTATACGCGTTAGCCAGGTGGCGAAGGAGCAGGTCCGATGGAGATTAACGGCAAACGAGTTCTAATCACCGGAGCGAGTCGCGGCCTCGGTCGTACGCTCGCCTTTGCGTTTGGCGCTGCCGGCACGCGGGAAGTTCTCGCCGGTGCGCGCCAGGCGGAAGACCTCGAATCGCTAAGAACTGAAGCCACGGCAGCAGGTTTGTCGATTACACCAATCAGGCTGGATGTTACTTCTGACGATGATGTCCAGGCGGCGACAAAACTCGGCCACATCGATATTCTAATTAACAACGCGGGCGTTGCTTCGTTTGGCGATCCCCTGGAGATGACGTTTGCTGACATTCAACGCGAGATCGATGTGAACTACCTGGGCGTGTTGCGCATGGTGCAGGCATTCGCGCCAGCCATGACCGAGCACGGCGATGGCATGATCGTGAACATTGCGACTATTCTTGCCAAAGTCAATCTTCCCATCGTCGCAACTTATTGCGCGACCAAAGCGGCCTTGCTTTCATTGGGCCAGGGGTTGCGCGCTTATCTTGGAGATAAAGGCGTGCGCGTGATTACTGTCATGCCAAGCACCATTGACACCGACATGAGCCGCGCCGCTGACGTGCCAAAGCTAACGAAAGAATTTGTTGCCGGTGAGATTCTGCGGCACATCCGTGAGGAAACAATCGATCCGCCTATCGGGAAAGAAGCCGAGGGAATTTATGAATCGTTGATGAAAGATCCTCGGGCGGTGGAAAGGATGTTCGCGCAGATAAGAGGATAGAGTATCGGAAGTTCCGTGCAAGACGATGGACGTGTAGGTAGGAGGAGAAAGGATCATTTTCCATATCTCATTTCACATTTTTCATTTTCCATTGTCAGACGGAGTATTGCACTTGGCTTTTCAATGAAAAATGAAAAATGTGAAATGAGATATGGAAAATGGTCTGTGCTACTGACGCATTTGGTAACAGGAAAAACACCGACCCATAAACTGTGGACCTTAAATCAGAAACCCAAATCAATCGTCGCCGCGAAGCATTTCCCACTCTCACTTCCGGTATACATTTGCTCAGCCACAGTCTTGGTCCGATACCGCTGGCGGCGCGGGCATCGATGCTCGACTATTGTGATGCCTGGGAGCACCACACCAGCGAAGACGCGTGGGCTAACGCCTGGTGGGAATTGTCACGACAGGTGGGCGACCGCATCGCGCGCATCCTGAGTGGGTCGCCGGGCTCAGTGCAGATTCAACCAAATGCCTCGATTGCGCTCGCGAGTGTCGCCTCGTGTTTTGACTTCGCATCGACGAAGCGCAATAAGGTAGTCACGTCCGCGCTGGATTTTCCTTCGATGGAATATATCTGGGAAGCGCAGAGAGCTCTCGGCGCGAAGGTTGAGATTGTTGGCTCGCCTGACGGCGTTACCGTTCCTCTCGAAAACATTCTCGCGGCCATCGACGACACTACGAGTCTGGTGGCGATGTCACACACTTCATTCCGGAGCTCGTACCGGGTCGATGCCAAAGCGATCGTGGCACGCGCGCACAGCCTTGGTGCCCTCGTTCTCTTTGACGTCTATCAGTCGACCGGCACAATTGAGCTGGACGCAACCGTTTGGGAGGTTGATTTCTTGATCGGCGGCACGATCAAGTGGCTATGTGGCGGCCCAGCCTGCGGTTATTTGTACGTGCGACCCGACCTGCAAAGAGATCTGCAGCCGCGACTCACCGGCTGGGTCGCTCACGATGCACCTTTCGATTTCGCGCATTCGCCTATGTGTTACGCCAGGTCTGTTCGCCGCTTCGCCCAGGGCACGCCAAGCATTCCCGCGCTCTATTCAGCACTACCGGGCCTGCAAATCTTAGAAGAAGTCGGCGTCGAAACAATCGCGGGCGAATCGCGCCGCCGAACGGAATGGATGATCGAGTTCGCTTTGGAGCGGGGATGGAAAATAAACAGCCCTCGCGATGTCAACCAGCGCGGGGGTTCAGTAATGATTGAGGTGGATGACGGACCAGCAATGGTAGATCGTCTCGCGCAGAGAAAAGTATTCGTTGATTGCCGCCCCGGCGTGGGCTTGCGCATCTCGCCTCACTTCTTCAACACAGATGAAGAAGTAGCGGAAGCAATGACGATCCTCTCACAATTGCTACATTAAACGTCGTATCTCACGCTCGGACTTCCCGCCGGATAGAAGACACCCAACAGTCGAAGCTCATCATTACCCGTATTTTCAACACAATGAACCTGACCTTTGGGTAAGTAGATGCAAGAGCCAGAAGCAATGGGTGTGTGGGTGTCGCCAGCCCACATACGGCCTTCCCCACGCAGGATGAAAAGCACTTCTTCGTAGTTGTGAAAGTGATTGGGCGCGCGGCCCGGGGGAATCGAACCGACAAACTGCGTCACCTGCGTGCTGCCGACTTCATCATCGACGAGCACTCGATACCAGCGGTTTGCGGTCGGAACAGCTTCACGATCGGCGAGGCGTACGATGGGTGGTTGTTGTAGTGATGTCGCCGGTGATTGAGGGGAAGTAAGCGGCGGCAAACTCTCTGACATTCTTGGCGGTTCCGGACATTGCGAACTGACGAGAACAAACGGTTCCGGACCAGGATTGTCCACTGTCAGCATCGCGCCGCGTCGTAGATAGACGCCAGTCTCTGGTTGAACCTGGTAAGGCCACCCGTCTATGTAGATGGTGGCAGCTCCTTGCAGGACGTAAATGATTTCGTCACATTCCTGATTGCGGGAACCGGGCGACAAGCCAGGCGCGAACTCCATCGTGCGGAGAGAGATTGCCGATGCGCCGTTGGCCCGCCCAATCTGAGGCCAAACACTTAATGTTCCATTTATTGTTGGCTCGCCGTCTCTGATCCCTGTTACTCGACAGCCGCCTTCCAATAACACAGCCATTTTCAACTCATCGGAACTATAAATTTCAAAGTGTGAAGGCGACCACGAGGTGGCTAGGCGTTTCCTGCAGCATCTGGTTGGGCCGATCTTTTCGAAATAAGCCGTCGAAGGACATGGCCTTTCCACATCCACAATCCCGTAAGGACAATTACAGGAATGGCGACAAACCGAACCACAGGGGCGTAGTTTGGAAGTTCTTCAAACGGACTATAAACATAACCGATTATCGGAATGCCAAAGATGAGGTGAATCAAGCGAGGAATCCAACGTTTGGTGGCATTACTCATCATTCAATCCCTTTCCACTGAGAATTTGGTTTACTTGTCTGTGCAAAATTCAGACCCTTAGCGAGCCTCGGAACCCCCTGGCGGCATAGTAAGATTCCGCACCGTTGTGATACACGAAGACATGGTCGTAGCGGCAATCACAAAAGAGGGCACCGCCGAGTTCTCTAATATCAGTAGGAGTTTGCACCCAGCTCGACGTTTTCGTATCGAAATCTCCAAGTTCCTGCAGCGCTCGATATTGTTCTTCCGTTAAAAGCTCAATGCCCATGGCCGCTGCCATATCAATCGCATTATTTTTCGGTTTATGTTCTTTCCTTGACTCCAGAGCCTCACCGTCGTAACAAGCAATTCTGCGGCCTTTATGACTGTCCGCCGAACAATCATAAAAAATGTATTCGCCTGTCTTTTTATCATGACCAACAACATCCGGCTCACCGCCAGTTCTTTCCATTTCATTGAGTGACCACAGTTTTTTAGTAGCTTCCAGCTTTGCTTGTACTTTCGCCCATTCAAGACCTTTATG
>DATBRN010000325.1:0-4673 GCA_036560225.1 Pyrinomonadaceae bacterium
ACCGCTGTTGCGCGATAAGCCTTAGAACCCACTCCAGTAATTCCCACTCCTGCTGACTCGCAAGATCCATTTGGCCCTAAATTCAGCGTAACCGCTACGCCCACAACGGCGAAGCCCGAAGCCGGATGATGAACTTTCTGATACGACTGCCCAAAGCGGCCTTGCGGTTTCTTGATGCGAATTTCCCGTAATATCTCATCGGGCCCGAGTGCTGTAGTGAGGAGATCGACAAAGAAGCCGTCTGCTTTGATTACTCTCTCGCCGCTTGGGCCAATGGCCACCAATTCAGCTCCCAGCGCAATGATGGCAGCGGGCCAGTCGCCCGCGGGATCGGAATGCGCAAGGCTGCCGCCGATAGTTCCCTTATTCCGCACCTGCACGTCGCCTATATGCGAAGCACATTCCGGCAGCAGCGGACAAATCTGTTTCAGTGTGGCTGATGATTCGAGCTGATAATGCGTGGTCATGGCGCCGATCAGAATCTGATCGCTTTCTTCGCGAATGTAAGACAGATCCTTGATACGGCTGATGTCCACGAGCAATTGTGGCTGCGCGAGCCGCAACTTCATCGCTGGAATCAAGCTGTGGCCGCCGGCGAGTATCTTTGCCTCGTCCGGATTCCGCGCCAGCAGAGCAACTGCCTGATCGAGGGTTGTCGGTGCTTCATAGTCAAACCGTGCGGCAATCATTGTTGGTCCTCCTTTATGGGGGGCGCGGGCATCACGCCCGAGCATTAGCTTTAGCCGTTAATTATGCGCCAGATGCTCTCCGGTTTCACCGGCATGTCCAGATGCTTCACAGCAAATGGCGCCAGCGCATCGACGATTGCCCCAACGATCGCCGGTGTGGCGCCAATCGTGCCCGCCTCACCTACACCTTTAACTCCGAGTGGGTTCACAGGCGAAGGCGTCTCGGTGCGATGCAACTCCATCCAGGGAATTTGAGAAGCTTTCGGCAAGGCATAGTCCATCAGGGTTCCAGTGACGAGCTGACCCTGTTCATCGTAGACCACTTCTTCGTACATTGCCTGACCTATTGCTTGCACGATTCCTCCCTGGATCTGACCGTCTACGAGCATTGGATTAATAACCTTGCCGCAGTCGTCTACGGCAACATAGCGGAGAAACTTCACCTCGCCTGTTTCCCGATCGATCTCGACGGCAACAATGTGGGTGCCAAACGGGAACGTAAAATTCTTGGGTTCGAAAAAATAGGTGGCGGAAAGACCGGGCTCGGTATCAGGTGGAAGGTCTTTCGCCAGGTGGGCAGCTAGTGCTATATCCTGAATGGTGAGGCTCGACTTGCCATTCGTCTGCGGTTCAGGTATTGCGCCCGCCGGCGCTTCGCCCACAGGTACGACAGGTTCGGAAGCCTCCCCCGCCACCGCTGCTTTAGCTGTCTCTAATGAATATCGCCCACTCTCGAACACCAGTTTTGAAGCCTCGGCTTGCAGTATATGAGCCGCAATCCTGGCAGCCTTTTCTTTTAACTTCTGAATGGCAACAAGGATAGCGGTGCCGCCAACTGCGGTCGCGCGACTGCCAAAGGTGCCGATGCCATATTGCACAATTCCGGTATCACCATGAATCACCGTCACATCGTTGAGGTCCACGCCGAGTTCGTCGGCTGCGATTTGCGCAAAGGAGGTTTCCTGCCCTTGCCCATGCGGTGACGCGCCAGTGAGTACTGTAACTTTGCCTGTCGGCTCGATGCGCACCGTCGCACTCTCCCAACCACCAGCAGGCATTGCCTGCGACGGACCGAGCGCGCAGATTTCCACGTATGTAGAAATGCCGATGCCGACAAGTCTGCCTTCCTCACGCGCCTTGCGTTGTTCTTCCCGCAGCTTGGAGTAGCCGATTATGCCTTGTGCTTTATCCAGCGCTGCTTCGTAGTTGCCACTGTCATAGTCGAGTCCCGTTGCAGTGTGGAAGGGAAACTCAGTTGCGGCAGGAAAATTCCTACGCCTTACCTCGGCAGGATCGAGGCCCAATTCTGCGGCGACTAAATCCATTGCTCGTTCGACGACGTAGGTTGCTTCCGGGCGACCAGCGCCGCGATAAGCATCGGTGGCCATCTTGTTTGTAAAGCAGCCCGTGACATTGATCTGAATTGCCGGAATTTTGTATGCGCCTGAAAGCATCAAGCCCGTTAGTGTGGGAATTGCTGGTGTAAGCAATTGGTGGTACGCCCCGAGATCAGCGAAGACGTTGTAGCGCAGTCCAGTTACTGTACCGTCCTTCATGCATCCGATTTCGATGTAGCCAACCTGGCCGCGACCATGAATGGTGGCTTGTATGTTTTCGCGTCGGCCCTCAATCCATTTAACGGGCCTGGCCAGTTGCATCGAAATCCAGCCAAGTAATGCCTCTTCGGCATAAACGTTCAGCTTCGATCCGAAACCTCCCCCAACCTCTGGCGTTATTACGCGCAGTTTGTTTTCCGCGATACCAATCATTATTGCGAGTTGCGTTCGCAGCAGATGCGGGATCTGCGTCGATGACCAGAGTGTGAGTTCGCCTTCGCCAGGGAAATAGCGGGCGAGCACTCCGCGCGGCTCCATGGCAATCGGCGCCAGCCGCTGATGGATTACGCGTTGTTTGATGACCTGATCCGCTGCCGCGAGGGCCGCCTCAATATCGCCTTCACCGGCGGTGAGCTTGTAAGCGATGTTGTCCCCAAAATGCTCATAAATTACCGTGCCGCCTTTCGCGGCTGATTCCACATCCACGACTGCAGGCAGGTCTTCATAGTCCACCACGATTAGGTCCAAGGCATCCCGGGCAGCATAACCATCGCTGGCAACGACGGCAGCGATGGGATGACCGACAAAGTAAACTCTATCTTTCGCAAGCACGCGATAGTCCGGTATCTTCAAATCCGGAAGCGCGGCAGCGCAAGGCACCGACCCAATTTTGTCGGCAACATCTTTGCCGGTGTAAACGGCAACTACGCCTGGCGCTTTCAATGCCTCGCTGGTGTCGATGCTATTGATTCTGGCGTGCGCATAGACGGAACGCACGAATGCGACATGGAGAGTGTCAGGAAGTCTGATGTCGTCAACGTAGTGCGCGAGACCCTTGATCAGTCGCGGATCTTCCGTTCGCTTTACTCTCTGTCCCACATATTTTGTAGTCATAGAACCTCCCCAAAGACGGGCTTTGGTCTTTGGCCTTAGGTCTTTGATTGATCGGCGGGCGTTGGCGAACGCACCGCGGCACCAGGACCTAAAGCCTAAGACCAAAGACCAAAGACCAAAGATCAACCGGCTGCATTTTTCGCTGCGTACTCAACCGCTTCCACAATGTGCTGATAACCGGTGCAACGGCAAAGATTACCTTCGAGACCGTGGCGTATTTCTTGCTGGCTGGGATTTGAATTACGATCCAGCAATTGCGCGGCGGCGATAATCATGCCGGGAGTGCAATACCCGCACTGAAGACCATGACACTCCCAGAATCCCTGCTGCACCGGGTGCAAGTCACCATTTGTCGCCAGACCCTCAATAGTCGTTAGCTCCGAGCCGTCAGCCTGGACCGCGAACATGGTGCACGATTTAATAGCCTGGCCATTGACTAGAACAGTACAGGCTCCGCAGAGAGATGTTTCACAGCCGACATGGGTTCCGCTTAGGCCAAGAAGGTCTCTCAGATAATGGACCAGAAGCAGACGCGGCTCGACCTCGTGCTTGTGAGTGACGCCATTGACCTTGACGCTGATAGCCTTCTTCATAAGCTACCTCGCTTCTTTGAGTTTAAAGTTGGAAGAAAATGTACTGCCGAAGTTTCTATGCCAGTTTAAAACGAAAGTCAATAGTTGCTAGTTGAGTGTAGGATCCGGCCGCCTACCGCAGGGCGGCTCTGACTACATACGCGCCCTACCGAGGATGTGTGGAAACTCATTCTTGTGAAGTTTCCGAAACGTCAGCGGGGGTAAACCGCCCTTCCCGACTTAGAGACTTTCCCACTCGAGTCAGCTTCGGCTTGATTGAAAGGTTCTCAAGTGACGACTACTCCTGAAAATTGAGCTTCCAACTCAGAACCACAATCACTCAAATTTGGAAGTCTCTAAGTCGGGAAGGGCGGTTTTTACCCCCGCTAGACTTTGGTGAGCGTCAAGCTCGAGTTTTCAGACATTCCCTACCGCACGCGGGTCTGTAATCAAGTTTCACACTCTCAGTAGCGATCGAGTCAGTTTCGCTTAAGCGCCGGCCCTGAACGGCCGACCAGCTCCCTACCGCTCGCGCCGTATCGGTATTGGAATCTAAACAGTTGCTTTGTGGATCTGTCTTTTCAGGCGGTGAATTGTGCGCCGAAAGACCTTGAGCTCATCATGGTTATGTGCCGACAAAGCTTCGTCTCGCTTTTTCTTCAGTTCGCGGATGCGCGCCTTGATAGAGGCTTTGTCCACGCCGACGACCTCATGATGCTCGTGCTTGATTCCAATCGCCTTTGAAATTGCCACGAGCAGGTGCTCCTTGTTCATCTGGGTGTAGCCCTGCACAGCATCGTGTTCGATGCCCTTGGCGATTTCGCGAAGCTCAACCACGGTTTTATGCTTGAGTTCTTCAAAAGTGTAAGCCATTGCGATGATTCTCCTATTACACAGAGGGTAGTATCTGTCTCAGGTGATGCTTCAGATGCTCAACGTAGTCGCGCATGAAATACTCGAGC
>DATBRN010000326.1:0-9081 GCA_036560225.1 Pyrinomonadaceae bacterium
AGCGACCGGCCAAAGACTCAAAGTGGGTTATCTGGTTCCGAATTTAAGTTGTCAGGTGGCTCTTCTCGATATGTTAATACTGGCGTTGCACAGGGGGGCTGGTGAGCAAGGTTGAGTCTTCGGCCGGTCGCTACCGCTTCCGGTACTGATGTAACGCTTACTTCCCCGGGGGACTACGCGAAATGGCAAGAATAGCAGACGTGAAAATCGAGGGAGCTGATAAGTACATTACGAATGTGCTGGAGGCGCAGCGGAAAACGTGGGGTGCACCGCTAATGAACCATCTTCTTTATGCTCGCCGCCCGTCAATCTTTCGAGGAGCACGAGCTATGTGGGGTGGTATTGAAGAGTCTGGTCTGATCGAGCCGAGTTTGCGAGCGCTTATTAATCGTCGCGTAGCCTTTCTAAATGGCTGTGAGTTTTGACAAGACATTAACGCTGCCGTGGGCAGCGAACTCGGCGTTTCAGACGAGAAGATTGAAGACTTGCATAACTATGCGACGAGTGACCAGTACAGCACGGCTGAACGCGTGGCGCTCGAGTTTGCCGACGCCATGACAATAACCGGTCGAGATGTGAGCGACGAACTGTTCGCGCGGCTGCGCATGTTTTACGACGACGACGCCCTGGCGGAGTTGACGGCAACCATTGCCTGGGAAAACGCGTCCAGTAAATTCAATCGCGCGTTACGCGTGCCTTCACAAGAGCTTTGGAAGAGACGCTAGAAGAACCTCTCATTAACATATGCCATCGTTTCAATCCCCCGTAGGTTCGCGAGTGTCCCTCCCGGCGGCGGCCGCAGGTTGTGTGTTGATGTTTGTCGTAATGATCTGGCCGGTTGGCGAATTCGCGTCCGGCCAGCAGACGATGGAACGGCCGTTAACTCTCGCAGTACTGGATTTTGGTGACTCTAACATTGGACGTGTGGCTCCCGACAAAGTGGCTTTGAATCTTAAACAGGAAACCAGGATAGCTGTTCTGGATCGTGATCAGGTACGAGCTGCAGCTCGTGGCGTCGGATATAGTGGCTCGATAAATCTGGCGCTGAACGATGCACGCGATCTTGGCGCCGCACTCGGATGCGACTTTTTTGTTTTAGGAGATGCCCAAACTCTTCGCCGCTCCCCTTCAACCGGCCCGGTGTACTTCGAGTCGTATGCTTCAATCTTTGTGGTTAGCGCGCGAACCGGCAGGCTTGTCTTCTGGGAACGGCCAAGTTATCAGGGCCCAACACCGGCTGTTGCCGAACAAGCGCTGTTTTCCGAATTATCAGGCTTCGAAGCACGGCACCATGTCGAGTCGTCAGTGCGTCGTGCGCAGGAAGACGAGCGAAGCGAGCGCGAGCTAACAACCGATCAGCAGATCCCGATCATCGAAGAAGCCCCGGACGACGATAAGAGCGCGGCGGCGGAAGGCCTTCGCTTGCCACGGCCCTACCGGCGTTTAATACCAGCTTACCCGGAGAGTGCTGCGCGCGCGGAAGCGGAGGCGACAGTGGACGTACTCGTCGATCTTGACGCGAGCGGCGAGGTGACGCGAGTTGAAGTGGCACGCTGGGCTGGATTTGGCTTAGATCAAACAACGGTTGATACTGTCCGACGCTTACATTTCTTTCCCGCAATGCGCAATGGGGTCGCCATTCCTATTCGCGTCTTGCTGCGCTATAACTTTCGCAAACCTCCTAAATAAACGAATGGTGACAAGGTAGTGCATAGACGAATGAAAAAAAGAACGATCCTGCGAGTGCTGGTTTTTCTTGTCGCGCTTTCGTTTTACTCCTTTTCCTTTTCACCTGTCCTGCTTCCGTCCTCCGCTAATGCCGTTGTTTCCACCGCGACGCGCGAAGGCCGCCTGGCAGTCTTCGATGATGCCTGGTCCAGGATCAATGAACGGTACTACGACCGGAGATTTAACGGGCTGGATTGGGACGCTCAAAGAACAACTTTTCGCCCGCTCGCAGCTGACGCCGGCTCGAGCCAGGAACTCTATGCAATATTGCGCCGCATGATTGGCTCCCTGGACGATCCACACACCCGCGTCTTTGCCCCTGAAGAAAAGTTCGACTGGTGGCGACCACGTTTTGTGAGCACTGGCCTTGCGATAGCAGAGGTTGATGGGCAGGCAACTGTGGTTCAGGTAGAACGCGGTTCGGCGCCGCAACGCGCCGGCGTACGCGTTGGCGACGTGATTGAAGCCGTGAGTGGCGAGCCTGCGTCGTCTCTGATAAAGGAGCGGTTGGCTATCTCACCGGGGTCCGTAAGCGCCTCATCGAGGTTCCGAGCTTTCGCGAAGCTGTTGGATGGACCACCGGGAAGCTCGGTTGAGGTCAGCTGGAGGACGAAGGACGGCAAGCGAGAGTCTGCTCGCTTTGATCGGCATTGGGGGCAGCGCGAGCTCGGCGTCAAAGTGCGTCGCGTACAAGGAGAGTATGCAGTAATTGAAATTGACGCATTCACAAAACCGATTGCGGCTGCTTTCACACGAAGTTTGAAGAAGAGAGTGGATGGCGCCACCGGCATTATTATTGACCTGCGAGGAAATGGTGGTGGCGATGCGGAAGCGATGGCCGATATTGCCTCTACTTTTCTGGGTCCGGGCTCCAACCTGGGCCAATTCACGGATCGCTTTGGAATCAGCTTCACAATCTCGACCCACTCACGATCTTTGTTTTCTCCCGATTTGATCGCGCAAACCAAACTGCCTCTGATCGTCTTGACGAGCGAACGTACGTCGAGCGCAGCCGAGATCTTCATCCAGGCGCTCAAAGTATCAAAGCGTGCAACAATTCTCGGCACGGAAACCTGCGGCTGCGTTCTTGCCGTTCGCACACGCCACGAATTGCCTGACGGTGGTTTACTCGATATCAGCGAGCTGAACTATGAAACCGCCGAAGGCCATCGTCTCGAGGGGCACGGTATAAAGCCTGATGAGATCGTCACAGTCGAGCGAAGCGATCTCTATTCCGGTCGCGACCGCGCTGTGGAACTAGCTGTTACAAAGTTGGCGAAGCTTCGTGTAGCTCATCACCAGCAAGCCTATTAGAGAAGATTCGAGCGTCTCATGCTGTAGTCAACGGCTCATGTTATGATTCGCGTGCCGACAACCCCTCAGGTGAACTAATAAATGCTTTATCTGTCGCAAGTGTTGGGTCGCCCGATCCGCGATCTTGAAGGCGAGCGTGTGGCGACCATCAAAGACGTTATCGTTCGTCTGGGTGACGATCATCCGCCGCTTACAGGCCTTGTCGCTCGCTTCGGCCGGCGCGATTTTTTCCTTTCACGCTGGCGAGTGACAGAGCTCAACGAGCAGGGCGTCAGACTTAACTCAGACAAACTTAACCTGCGACCGTTTGTGCGCCGTGATGACGAGGTGTTGCTTGCCCGCGACGTGCTGGACAAGCAGTTGATCGATGTAGATGGTAAACGCGTAGTTCGAGTTAACGACGTCCAGCTGATCGAAGCAGCGGGCGACTGGCGGGTGACGGGAGCGGATGTCAGTCTTCAAGGCCTATGGAGGCGGCTCGCACCCGCGGGGTTCATGGGTACGCGCAACCCTGTCGAGGTGCTCGACTGGGCGGACGTCGGCTATCTGGCAACCGATGCCGCGACAGTGCAGCTCAAGTCTTCGAGCGGCAAACTTGCGCGGCTTCACCCGGTTGAGATTGCGCGCCTCGCCGAGGCGCTCTCCTACCATCACGGCTCTGAAGTGGTGGAATCGCTCGATGATGAAACTGCGGCTGAAACGCTGGAGGAAATGCCTTCCGAACGACAGGCGCAGATTATCGGCGACATGGATGAGGAACGCGCAGCCGACATTCTCGAATGGATGTCGCCTGATGAAGCAGCGGACGTACTTGGCGATTTGCCCGAAGAGAAGGCTGAAGAACTACTCGGCCTCATGGAGGACGAAGAGCAGGCTGACGTAGCGGAACTGCTGCCCTATGAGGACGACACGGCCGGTGGTTTGATGACCACGGAGTTTGTGACGCTCCCGCGCCAGTTAACGGTTGGCGAAGCGCTCGCGCGCTTGCGCGAGATGGCGGAGACGCCAAACATGATCTATTACCTCTACGTGGTGGAGGGTGAAGATTCGTGGAAACTCGTCGGCGTGATAGCGCTACGCAGTTTGATTCTGGCGGATACTTCAGCGCCTTTGGCTGAAGTCATGCGTACGGAGCTCCAAACTGCCCATCCGCACGAACCGGCAAACGAAGTGGCGCAGAGGATCGCCGAATACAATCTTCTGGCCTTGCCCGTGATGGATGAAACGGGAGATATTCTGGGCATCATAACCGTGGACGACGCGATGGAGATCCTGTTGCCCAAAGATTGGCGGCAGCGCTTGCCAAGACTGTTTGGATGACGGACCCTTCGCGAATTCCTTGAGATCTCATTGGGCAACGGATTTTGATTTGAGATCTCAGATTTGAGATTCCAGATCTCAGTCCAAAGAGCGCATATGACTGACGGAGAACCTCCAAGTGTCGGAATCACGAGCAGCGGTAATAGCCACTGCACGACGTTTTTTGCGCCGGCGGGCTCGCAGTGTGAAGCCGAAGGCCGGTTGGCGTCTCCGATACCTTGGCTATGTTGCCATCCTTGGCCCCGGCATGATCGCCGCCAGCGCGGGCAATGATGCTGGCGGAATAGCAACCTTTGCCGCGGTTGGAGCCGAACAAGGCTACCGCCTCCTCTGGATCCTCTTTCCCATCACAATTAGTCTCGGCCTGGTGCAGGAGATGTGCGCTCGCATGGGTGCCGTCACAGGCAAAGGGCTCGCCGATCTGATTCGCGAACGCTTTGGCGTGCGCTGGACCGCGTTGGTAATGCTTGCGCTCCTGATCGCCAACGCTGGCGTCACAGTTTCTGAATTCGTCGGCATCGCCGCAGCTACAGAACTGTTCGGCGTGTCGCGATTCCTCTCCGTACCCTTGTCAGCAATTTGTATCTGGTGGCTCGTCGTTAAGAGTTCATATCAGCGGGTTGAGCGCGTGTTCCTCCTGATGTCGCTCGTCTTTCTGGGCTATATCATTTCTGCCTTTCTCGCGAGGCCCGACTGGAGCGCTGTTGCCGTCGGTTTGGTGAAACCAACACTAAGTTTCGACTACGCTTACTTGTTTACGCTCGTCGCAGTTGTCGGCACCACGATATCGCCATACATGCAAGTGTATGTTCAGTCGTCGGTGGTTGAAAAAGGGGTTACGCCTGAAGACTACGGCAGAACAAAGATGGACGTGTGGGTCGGAACGATCCTGGCGATCCTGGTTGTTTTCTTTATCGTTGTCTCGACAGCCGCGACCCTGCATCGACATGGTTTGCACATCCAGAGCGCAGCCGATGCGGCGCGCGCGCTAAGACCACTGGCCGGCCCTTACGCAGAAAAATTATTCGCAATCGGTTTGTTTGGCGCCTCGATGTTAGCCGCGGGAGTGCTCCCGCTAGCCACTGCGTATTCAATCAGCGAGGCACTGGGTTTTGAGAAGGGCGTTTCACGCAGTTTTCGCGAGGCTCCAATTTTTCTCGGAGTGTTTACTTTTCTTATCGCTGTGGGAGCCGCAATCGCCGTGATTCCTGGCCTACCACTGATTCGCGTCCTGCTTCTGACACAAGTGATAAATGGGCTGCTTTTGCCGATCATACTTTTTGCAGTGCTAAAGCTGGTAAACGACCGCGAGTTGATGGGCGCAAACGTGAACGGCCTTATCTATAACGCGGGCGCCGGTCTGACAGCCGCAATCGTCACCTTGCTTTCGCTCGTCTTCATATTCGCAACGTTGTGGGGACTGTAGGGGCACTCCGTGGCCACCCCTCGTTACGATTAATTCGTTTCCTGAGGAGATAATCCAATCTAATTCCATGAGAATGACCTCGTAACAGCAAGGGGTGGCCACGGATTGCCACCCCTACAATCTCTTCTCGCCAAGTCCGGTGTATCGGTGATAAAAGAATAGGACATTCAGGCTGTCAAATGCCCATGGGTTCTCGCTAGTATCATCAATACCAACGTGAAGCGATCCAACAAAAACAAAGCCGTCCTTTTCCTGATAGCCACCGCTCTCGTAGGGCTAGGAATCTATCTGGTCTTTGCGTTTGACTATCGCCTCAGAGAACTGTTGAAGGCCCAAATGGGCGGCCTTGGATCTCGAGCAGACATTATCGTTCAAGTCTTGCAGCTGGTTCTTCTTGGCGTCCTTGCTTATCTGGTCGTACGCGCGCTCAACGCGATGGTGTTTGCTTTGGTGCGCTTCCGCCGCGGATTCGAGGCGCCCACGTTAGTACGAAATATTTTTTCAATCATCGCGTTCACTGCCCTATTCTTTCTGATCTTCACCTCCATATTTCCTGATGCCAACCTCGGAGCTCTTTTCACAACCTCTGCAATCTTCGGTGTGATCCTCGGTCTTGCGCTTCAGGACACGCTGGGAAATTTCTTTGCGGGAATATCTCTGCAAGCAGACCGACCCTTCCAGGTTGGAGACGTGATCACCGTGGGAGCGCAGAGGCATACCGGCGTGGTTGAGGAGATTACCTGGCGCGCCGTCAAAATCCGGACGTTCCAGAATCATATAGTGCTGATAAGCAATAGCACGGCGGCAAAGGAAGCTATCGAAGTCTGCCCCCGAGCGAATCTAAATGCGCGCCTGGTCTTCTTCAATACGTTGTATACAGACTCGCCAGCGAAAACTATTCACGTTGTTAGGGAGGCGGTTCGTGAAGCGGACAATGTCTCTCAGAAGATAACGCCCATCGTGCGCATCAGGAATCTGGCTGACAGCGGGATCGAGTATGAAGTTAAGTATTGGCTCGACGACTATGCGAAGCATAACGACACCGATGCGCTGGTGCGTCAGCGAATCTGGTATGCATTCCGTCGCGCCAATCTGAATTTTGCCTACCCCACGCGCACTTTGCTGGTCGAGCGGAAGCTGAAGCCAGGTCAGCGCGATGGTGATGGAGGAGCGATTGTTGAACGCCTGGCCGCCGTAGACATCTTCGCGCCTCTTTCTGCGGAAGAGACGAGCATGCTTGCCCAGGCTGCCACCAGCCACGTGTTTGCCCCTGGGGAGACGGTTATCCGCGCCGGCGATCCGGGCTCATCAATGTTTGTGGTGCACAACGGTCGGGTAAGCGTCCAGATCAACGAGAGTGGCCGCCCGCGCACGGTCGCCACGCTAAGTGACGGAGCCTTTTTTGGTGAGATGGCCTTGTTCACGGGTGAACCCAGGACGGCAAATGTGGTGGCGCTGGCGGAGACCGAGGTGTTGGAAA
Organism: Pyrinomonadaceae bacterium; assembly: GCA_036560225.1. GTDB lineage: Bacteria > Acidobacteriota > Blastocatellia > Pyrinomonadales > Pyrinomonadaceae > PSRF01. The sequence continues at coordinate 7,269 of DATBRN010000326.1, forward strand.
TCGGACACGCGGCCATGAAGAGTGTCTTCGACACTAATCCGGACCTGGTCGAGTCGCTAAGTCACATAATCACCGAACGCCGTCAGGGGTTAACCGCGAGCCAGGCCGTTTCCGATGGAGATGAATCGGAATCCGCTGGCATCCTCGCGTCAATTAAGAGATTCTTCGGCTTGAGCTAGGGCCCTACGTTACATCAGCCGTACGTTACATCACCCTCCTTAACCCCCCAAACGCCGGAATTTCGAGGAAATTCATTGGACTTTCCGAGCTTTACGGCCAACTTGACAGAACTAGACTCAAATATTATTATTCGCTTACGCTCACAACGGCAAAGAAAGACTTTGAACGCACCGCTTGGAGCGTGAAGTTATATAAGGAGGAAAGCAAAAGATGACTATAGTTCGCTATGACCCATTTCGGGATCTACGTTCACTACAGGAGGAAGTTAACCGGCTGTTTTCGACCAACTTGACCCGAGATTTTGGCGAAGAGGGCATAGGTCGCGGCGCCTGGAACCCAAGCGTCGATATCTATGAGAACAAGGATCAAATCGTGCTGGAAGCGGAGTTACCGGGAATGAACCGGGACGACTTTGAGCTGTCAGTAGAGAACAACGTCATAACCTTGCGTGGCGAGCGTCAATTCGAAAAGAAGGACGACTCGGATAATTACCATCGAGTTGAGCGCTCCTACGGATCGTTTACACGTTCCTTTACCTTGCCTCAGACGGTCTCGGCAGAGGGTGCGACAGCCGAATATCGCAACGGCGTGTTGCGCGTGACCCTTCCGAAACGCGAAGAAACGAAGGCGCGACGGATCGAGATTACCGGCGAAGGGCTTGGTACCTCGGCTAAGACCATCGAAGCCAAGGCTGAGAATGTCAGCAACGACAAGTCAAGCAAGGCCGCAGGTGGCAGCTAACATTTAATTGTGGGGGCGTCTTACTGAACGCCCGCATTGGCGGAGGATGGGGGCGCCCAAAAGAAAGGACGCCCCTACGTAATTAAGCACGTTAGAAGGACAGAAACAGTTATATGCGTTTAGATAAGTTCACTCTTCGAGCTCAAGAAGCCATCCAGGCAGCCATAGAACTCGCTGAGCGAAATCAAAACCAGCAAGTTGAACCGGAACATCTGCTCGCTGCCATGCTGGAGCAGCCGGAAGGCATTGTGCGTCCAATTTTGGGTAAGCTGGCGATCAATGTTCAGGTTGTGCTCAATGATGTGCAAGCCGCCATAGGCAGATTTCCGCGCGTGCAAGGTGGGCAACAATATTTTAGTCCGCGACTAAGCCAGGTCTTTACTGCTGCTCAAAAGCAGGCAGACAAGATGCAGGACGAGTTTAACTCGACCGAGCATCTGCTGGTGGCGATCGTCGAAGAGAAGGACGGCGACGCCGGGAAGATTCTGCGCCAGCACGGCGTCAAGCGTGACGATCTAATCAAAGTGATCGAGCAGATGCGTGGTGGTTCTCGCATTACCGATCAGAATGCAGAACAGAACTATCAATCGCTTTCAAAGTATGCTCGCGATCTGACAGAGCTGGCCCGCAAAGGAAAGCTGGATCCGGTAATTGGCCGCGATGACGAAATACGTCGAACTATCCAAGTCCTCTCGCGGCGCACCAAGAATAATCCGGTTTTGATTGGTGAACCGGGCGTTGGCAAAACCGCAATTGTTGAGGGGCTTGCCCAGAGAATTGTTTCCGGCGACGTTCCCGAAACCTTGAGGAATAAACGGCTCGTCGGGCTGGATTTAGGATCGATGCTCGCAGGCGCAAAGTATCGTGGTGAGTTTGAGGACCGACTCAAGGC
>DATBRN010000327.1:0-3545 GCA_036560225.1 Pyrinomonadaceae bacterium
GCAATGATCGCCGCCGGCCAATCAGCAGCAGGGTCGGAGTGTGCCAGACTGCCGCCGATTGTTCCCATATTGCGCACCTGCACGTCGCCAATATGGGAAGCACATTCAGGCAGCAGCGGACACGACTGTTTCAATGCCGCCGCTGATTCGATTTGATAGTGGGTCGTCATCGCACCGATCAAGATCTGGTTACCTTCTACGCGAATGTAAGAAAGTTCCTTGATGCGACCGAGGTCCACCAGCAATTGGGGCTGCGCCAATCTCAGCTTCATGGCTGGTATCAGGCTATGGCCGCCCGCCAATATCTTTGCCTCGTCAGGATTTTGGGCGAGTAACCCAACCGCTTCGTCGAGTGTTTTCGGAGCCTGGTAATCAAACTGTGCGGGAATCATAAGCTAGTCCTCCGAGGAGATAGGGGATAGGGGTTAGGGTTCAGATTTTTCAACAAGCCGTTGCGTAAAGCATCCCCCATCCCCCTAACTCCCGTTCCCCACCTTGATAATTTTCCAGATCGCTTCCGGCTTCACCGGCATATCCAGATGCTTAACGCCAAACGGAGCCAGCGCATCAACGATGGCGCCGACAATTGCCGGGGTGGCGCCAATCGTGCCGGCCTCACCCACGCCTTTCACTCCCAGCGGATTTACCGGCGAAGGTGTTTCAGTACGTTCGAGCTCCAGCCAGGGAATTTGTGACGCTTTCGGCAGGGCATAGTCCATCAATGTTCCGGTTACAAGTTGACCCTGTTCGTCGTAAACAACTTCTTCATACAGCGCCTGGCCGATCGATTGCACGATGCCCCCGTGAAGCTGACCGTCTACGAGCATGGGATTGATCACTTTGCCGCAGTCGTCCACAGCAACATAGCGAAGGAACTTAACGTCGCCTGTCTCGCGATCGATCTCCAGGGCCACAATGTGAGTGCCGAATGGAAACGTGAAGTTCTTCGGCTCGAAGAAGTAAGTCGCTGAAAGGCCGGGTTCGGTGTCCGGTGGCAGCTCTTTCGCTAAATGGGCGGCGAGGGCGATGTCCTGGATCGTTAGGGTCGACTTACCTGTAGTCTGCGGCTCTGGCAGCGCTCCGGCAGGAGCCTCGCCAACGGGGATGACAGGCTCGGAAACCCCTGTTACTGACGCGGCTTTAGCGGCCTGCAAAGAATAGCGCCCTCCTTCAAATGCCAGAATCGAGGCATCGGCTTGCAGCATATGAGCGGCTATTTTGTGGGCCTTCTCTTTCAGTTTCTGAATTGCAATCAAAACGGCGGTGCCACCGACAGCAGTCGCCCGACTGCCACACGTGCCAATTCCATATTGCACAATCCCCGTATCGCCGTGAATTACAGAGACGTCGTTTAAGTCCACGCCCAGTTCGTCGGCGGCGATCTGCGCAAAGGAAGTTTCTTGACCTTGTCCGTGCGGCGAGGCGCCAGTCAGTACGGTAACCTTGCCGGTCGGCTCGATTCGCACCGTCGCGCTCTCCCAACCGCCCGCAGGCATTGCCTGCGAAGGACCAAGCGCACAGATCTCCACATAAGTTGAAATACCGATCCCGACAAGCCTACCTTCGTCACGCGCTTTTTTTTGCTCTTTGCGCAGTTGCGCGTAACCGATGATTTCCTGGGCCTTATCGAGTGCAGCTTCGTAGTTGCCGCTGTCGTAATCCAGACCGGTAGCAGTGTGAAAGGGAAATTCATTTGCCGCAGGGAAGTTCTTCCGTCTTACTTCCGCCGCATCTATTCCCAGCTCCGCAGCGACGAGGTCCATCGCCCGCTCAACTACATATGTTGCTTCGGGCCGACCAGCGCCGCGATAAGCGTCGGTGGCCATCTTATTTGTGAAGCAGCCCGTTACATTGATCTGAATGGCTGGAATCTTGTAAGCGCCCGAGAGCATTAAGCCGGTCAGTGTGGGAATCGCAGGAGTAAGCAACTGGTGATAAGCGCCTAGATCGGCGAATACATTGTAACGAAGGCCAGTCACCGTGCCATCGTTCTTGCACCCGATCTCGATATAGCCAATCTGACCGCGACCGTGAATTGTCGCTTGTATGTTTTCCCGGCGGCTCTCAATCCATTTGACGGGTTTTCCGAGCTGCATCGAGATCCAACCAAGCAGTGCTTCTTCGGCATACACGTTAAGTTTCGAGCCGAACCCGCCACCAACTTCAGGTGTTATCACGCGCAGCTTGTTTTCCGGGATCCCGATCATCAGCGCGAGTTGGGTTCGCAACAGGTGCGGTATCTGAGTGGATGACCAGACTGTCAACTCGCCTTCACCAGGAAAATAGCGCGCCAGCACACCGCGCGGCTCCATCGCAACAGGCGCAAGTCTCTGGTGAATGACACGCTGTTTTAACACGCGGTCGGATGATGAGAGGGCTGCGTCTATATTGCCTTCGCCTGAGGTGAGCCGGTAGGCAATGTTGTTACCAAACTGCTCGTGAATGATGGTGCCACCTTTCGCCGCCTCTTCCACATCCACTACGGCGGGTAGATCTTCATAGTCGACCATAACGAGGGCGACGGCATCTTGCGCAGCGTAAAGATCGTTGGCGACCACCGCGGCAATCGGATGCCCTACGAAAAAAACTTTATCCTTTGCGAGGACGCGATAGTCGGGAACCTTCAGCTCGGGAAGCGCGCTTGCGCAGGGAACTGGACCAATCTTGTTGGCTACGTCTGGGCCGGTATAGATGGCCACCACACCGGGGGTCTTCAATGCCTCACTCGTGTCAATATTATTAATACGCGCGTGCGCATAAACTGAGCGAACAAAGGCGACGTGGAGAGTGTCAGGAAGTCTTATGTCGTCAACATAATGCGCCAAACCTTTGATCAGTCGCGGATCTTCCGTCCGTTTTATTCTTTGCCCAACGTATTTACTAGTCATAACTCCTCCCGAAAAGGCGGGCTTTGGTCTTTGGACTTTGGACTTAATACTCGGTGCCTAGAAGCTTTGAGCCTTGAGCTTTTGAAATTTGGGGCCTTGGTGTTCAAAGTGCAAAGACCAAAGACCCAAAGCCAAAGACCAAAACAATTAAAGACCACCTACATCAACCTGCGGCCTTCTTGGCGGCGTATTCGATGGCTTCCACAATGTGCTGGTAGCCGGTACAGCGGCACAGATTACCCTCCAGGCCATGCCGAATCTCTTCTCGCGATGGCTTTGAATTACGCTCGAGTAGCTGAGCACCGGCTACAATCATGCCGGGCGTGCAATAGCCACACTGAAGTCCGTGTTTTTCCCAGAATCCCTCCTGAACAGGATGCAACTCACCATTCTTTGCCAGTCCTTCGATTGTAGTAACCCGCGAACGATCTGCCTGGATCGCAAACATAGTGCACGATTTGACGGCCTGCCCATCAAGTAGGACCGTGCATGCTCCGCAAAGAGATGTTTCACAGCCGATGTGTGTTCCCGTCAGGCCCAGAAGATCTCTGAGGTAATGCACCAGAAGCAGTCGGGGCTCGACCTCACGCTCGTAAGCGATGCCATTTACGTTGACACTGATAGCTTTCTTCATGAGCTACCTCACTTCTTTGATTA
>DATBRN010000328.1:0-18789 GCA_036560225.1 Pyrinomonadaceae bacterium
CCGGTCGCTACCGCTCACGGTTCTGTAGTTGAGTCACCCCAAGTGAAGTTGAGTGGAGCATCCGGTCGCTACCGCTCACGGTTCTGTAGTTGAGTCACCGCAAGTAAGGTTGAGTGTAGCATCCGGTCGCTACCGCTTACGGTTCTGTACTTGAGTCACCTCAAGTGAGATTGAGTGGATCGTTCGGTCGCTACCGCTCACATTCTGTAGTTGAGTCACAGCAGGCTGTAGGCAGCAACTTTCAGCGGCTAATTGAACGAAAGGCACGTCTGGCAAGAAACTGTTTCAAACCGCCGGGCACAATGGCGCGGAGTAGAGCGTGGGCGACTCGGCTCGGCACCAACACTCCATGCTGCAGCAGCGCATACTTGCTTTCCCATCGGCTAGCTACAAACTTCGCCTTGAATCTGCGCAAGCCCTCAAAGTTGTAAAGCGCACTCAAACGCTTCGCCGCCGATTTCAACGCGCGCTCAATTACCGGATGATCGTGCGTTGAAATCTCATCCACACCGTCTCGAGCGAGAGGTGCTGTTCCGAGAGTTGCCATAGCAGCACCCTCAGCTTTAAGGCGCTGCAAAGCCTCGAAGACCAAAAGATCAGCGGTACCTCGCGGCGCGTCCGGCGCGCGTACGACATCTTCCAGATACCAGCCATTGCGAGCTGGAATTGGGCTGGCCGCGAGCAAACCTACCAAACGATTGTTGTCATCACGGGCCACGAACAATTTCTTTCGCTCGGCCCTGAGAAAAGGATCAAGCGCCAGGAGCCAGCCGAAGGTTGTACCCGCGCGACGAGCCTGCAGCCACCGAAGGCACAACTCCGCAATTTGTTTCTGGAGTTCCTTACTGAAACTGCTAATGCAATCGATTCGGATCCCGGCTCGCAACGCTTGATTGACGCCGGCGCGCATCTTTTTCGCGGCGTTGCCGCGAGGCTCCCACGTTGCGAAATCAAAATAAGGAGCTGCGCCGATTTTGATTGCACTAAAACCGAGTTGAATCGCCTGGCGCGTAAAGCGCTCTGTAGCCGGCACGAAAGCGGCAATGCGTCCGGCTTTCGTGGCCGCGGTCATAAAGCCTTTGACCAGGGACTCAATGTCCTTCGATCTTGCCAGCGGATCTCCGGCCGCCAGCCAGACCCTGCCAAATTCGCCATAGATGATCGCGCCTTCTATTCCTGGCGCGGTCCATGTCAAGGCTCCCGGTGCAATACTTACCAATGAATGCGGGTTGTACCCGTGAATAGATTGCAATTGCAGCAGCTCTTCTGTCGGATCTGCTGCGCGAAAACGTCGCGCCATAGTTCGCACCATGCGAACTCTATGAGTTACATATCGGGCGCCGTAACTCGCGCCACCGCCGGCAGCAAGCCACCAAAGGTCATGGACGGGAATATGTGGATGGATGAACACGAACGCGATCAGCAATCGCAAGCATACACCCGGTTTGTCGGCCGCTTAAACTAAAAAGGAGTGGCCCAGGAAGGCTTGGACTAACTGTAGTTTGCATTGGGAACTGCTAGGAGCAATCAAGGAGTCGGCGATGGAGTCGCGCCGGTTACTTGCTCTGACGGAAGCACTTTAGATGGGTCAGGCCGGTCCGGCGAAGTGTGCAGATGAATTGCCTTCCAGTCTTTACCTACGCGCTTGAAGACGAGCGTCATGCGACCGGTTGCGGTCTCAGGCGCGCCTTTGTAGGTCTGCGATTGCGTCCAAAGACAACTCACAACTGCGCCATCGCGGCCCAGCATAGTAATCGCAAGGTCGCGGACGTCCAGCTTGACGTCCTTAATATCCCGATAAGCACTCTCGCGATTCTTCCGAAGTTGGTCCCAGCCTTTTGTAACTGTCCCGTTGCTGTTGAAGAGTATGAGCCGAGGCGAGTTTAGATACACGTTTGTCACAGCTTTTACATCCGCGTGGCGAATGCCATTAATCAGAGTGTTGAAGGCAGCAACCACGCTCTGGGACGCGGGACTTTCTGCAACTTTGGGCTTGGCTTCGGTTCGCCTTGCAGTCGGTGGCGTCGTGGTCGGTTGCTGCACGTCTGTGCTTTTCTGCGGGACAGCGCTCTTCCGCGTCGTCGTCGACTTATTTGCGTTTTCTGGGGCTGTGCTGCGCGGGCGCATGGTTTGAGAAGAGTTCTCATTTTGAGCCGAAACGACGGAGCTTGCGGCGGCGATAATCATGACGGTGTTGATTAGTAATCTCTTAATCATTATCTGTTCCTCTTAATTTCCGACGTTCTGGTTGAGTTGTCAGTCGGGGCAAAGTTGAACTCTACAATCATACATCGCCCAGTGCATTCATGACGTCGAACCATGGTACCCCACTACGTAGCCTTTCAACAGCACGTTTTTGCCCAAGAATTTCAAATACTTCGAACATCGAAGGGCCTACAGCCTGGCCAGTAAGCATGGTTCGCGACCCGTTGATCAGCAGACCTGGCTTGACCCCAGCCTCGTCAGCGAATTTACGAAGCGTGGCTTCGGCGCTGGCGGCCGTGAACGGATCAGTTTGTTCCAACTGGTCGGCCAGAGCCGGCAGCAGGTCCTTCAGCCGCGGCTCCTTTCTTAGGTTCTTGTTGATAGCCGCCTCATCAAAATCGAAATCATCGGAAAAGTAAGCGCGACCCTGTCCGGAGAAATCTTTGAGTGTGAAGAAACGTTGGCGAATCAGATCCAAGACCTTCAGCAGCCAATCGCGATCATCGTCTTCGTATTCCTCGCGCCAGAGTTTGTTGGCGCGCAATTCAGCCTTCACGAGCGGCAGCAATTCTTCAACAGGCATGGTGCGAATGTATTCGGCGTTCACCCAAAGCGCTTTTTCGTCCGTCCAGTGGCGCGGATCGTTCTCCTGAAAATTGAAAACCGCCGGCGATCGATGAATGTGCTCCAGAGAAAACTGCTCTACGAGTTCTTCCACGGTAAGAATTTCTTTTCCGTCCGCGGGTGCCCATCCCAGCAAGGCCAGGAAATTGCGAAACGCCGCGGGAACGAATCCGCGATCGCGATAAGTTGTGAGCGAAACTACTTCGCCATGCTTTCGCTTGGAAAGTTTTCCTTTGTTGGGCGCAAGTATGAGTGGCAGGTGGGCAAATTGCGGAACGCTTGCGCCGAGCGCTTGATAAAGCAGGACTTGTTTGTGCGTATTCGTTAGATGATCCTGGCCACGGATCACGTGGGTGATGCCCATCTCGATGTCATCGATCACGACCGAAAGGTTAAAGAGTGGATGGCCATCCGACCGGAGCAGTACCAGATCTTCTATCTCGGAAAACTCTCGCTCCTGAGGTCCATAGACAATGTCCGTAAAACTAGTCTTGCCTTCGCGTGCAACTCTTAAGCGCACAGCAAATGGCTCGCCCGCATTAGCACGCTGGTCCGATTCTTCTTTCGACAAGTCGCGGTATGGATTGCTGCGAGGATCTACGCCTTCAGCCGAGTGGGCGCGTGCGCGATCGGCGATGCCCTGCTTTACGGTCGCATCATCGCGTTCAGCTTTGGGCGTGAAGTCCCGATAGGCCTTGCCTTCTTCGACTAGTTTGTAGGCAGCTTCGCGATGCTTGCCGGCGTTGGCGGATTGAAAAACGAGCTCTTCGTCGTAAGTCAATCCCAGCCAAGCCATGCCATCAATAATCGATCGCGTCGACTCCTCAGTCGAGCGCTGCAGATCTGTGTCTTCTATACGAAGTAGAAACTCTCCGCCAGTTTTTTGAGCGTAGAGCCAGTTGAAGAGCGCCGAGCGCGCTGCGCCAATATGCAAGTAGCCAGTTGGTGATGGGGCGAAACGAACGCGAACAGACATAGAGCAGAAGTCAGAGGTCAGAGGTCAGAGGTCAGAGATCAGAAGTTAGAAATCAGAGTCAAGTCGGGGGTAAGAGGTCAGTTAAAACAAGAATTAGAGGTCAGAGGTCTGAGATCACAGGTCAGAAAAACAAACATCTCTTACTGACTTTTGATCTCTGACTTCTGACCTCTGACTTCTGACCTCTGACCTCTGACTTCTGTCCTCAGATTTTCTGGCGGAGATGACAGGATTCGAACCTGTGAAGGGCTTGTTAACCCTTAACGGTTTAGCAAACCGCCGCCTTCAGCCACTCGGCCACATCTCCGCGGAGCCACCAGGGCGAAAAATCATTCTAATGCGCGGCGACGGATTGTCAAGGTAAGGCGCTAATGTCCGATAAGCTTCAGCTTGTCGGGGGCGCTACGACAAACTGAAGTTTATCGTACAGTTACTTTGTTCGCCTGATTGCCATGAGCGTCAAGTCGTCGCCCGGTAAGTGTCCGTCTGCGAAAGTATGCAGTTCTCGCCGGCATAACGAAATGAGCGATTCGGTCGAAAGATGATGGTTGTCGTTCAGAAGCCGCGACAGGCGGTCAGCTCCATATTCGTTACCCAGTCCATCCAAGCTTTCTGAGAGTCCATCGGTGTAGAGAAACAAAGTGTCACCCGCCCTCATCTGAACTCGGCTTACAGAAAAAGTTTCGCTGCAAAAGACGCCCACCGGAAGACCTGTAGCCTCAATGCTGGTCACTTTGCCTTCCTGAATTAAGAGTGGCGGTAAGTGCCCGGCATTACACAGTTCCACTTCGCCGGTTGTGCTGGCCCTGCCGCACACCAAAGTTGCGTATTGGGTCGGCAGCGTGCTCTCGCAAAAAACGCGGCTCGCACGCGCGACCATTTGCTCGAGCGGCAGGTTGATTGAAGTGAGCGTACGGAACATCGCGTGAAGGTGGGCCATCAGCATGGAAGCGGCGACGCCCTTGCCCGACACGTCTCCAAGAACGAAATGCAGAGATTGATCCTCGCCCTTGATCAAGTCGCAATAGTCTCCGCTCACTGCTCCGGCAGGCTCATAGTGATAACAAACATCCCAGCCATCCAGTTTCTGTGAAGCTGGAGGTAACAGTCCGGTTTGAATCTGCCCCGCCAGCTCCAGGTCTTCCTCGAGTGCGCGCTGTTCGTTGGGCGTCAGGTCCCCCAGGCAGAAACGGGTCAACGGATCAGCTATCAACCGCTCCGTCTCTACCGGCTCATGGCAAACTTCACACAAGCCGTAGACGCCCACGTCCATGCGATGCAAAGCAGCGTCAACTTCTTCCAAGAGTCGAGTCAGCTCAGCCGGCCGGTGGAAAGCAGTTGCGGCATCTTCCAATCTATGACGGCGGTCGATCAGTTGTTCACGCAGTAGTGGTTCGATAGCGGTAACCATATTCGGTCCTTCCCTGTATTACACCATCCTTGCTACGCCACCAGGCTTGCTGGAAGCGGTGCCCTCTGAAGTTGAACCGGCAGACGTGAGGCACAACAGATCTTTTCGAAACGCGCCCGATCGCTCTTCATCGCCGGCTCGTTTGCCAGCCAGGTTCGGACCTCACGAAAGATGTTTGCCGCATGAGGGTCCGGCGGTTCGACGATTCGATAATGAATCCATTTGCCTTCCCGGCGAGCAGAGACCACTCCGGCGCGTCTGAGGTATGCGAGATGCCGCGAGATCTTTGGCTGATTAATTTTCAATACTTCTACGAAAAAACAGACGCAGACTTCGTCGTTACCGATCAGATTGATCAGCCGCAAACGCGTGCGATCCGCGAGCGCCTTGAAAAGAATAGCGATGCCAGTTTCTTTGGTGGTCATGCCGTATTCGCTTTTACGTGTTTGGTAGTCTAATTATTACGATTTTGACTGCCTCAGAGTTCCTTTTCCAGAGCCTTATTTGAGTCTAAAAGGGGCATATTTTCTATCCGGATCTTGTGCCTAAAACCGCCCTCGGTTTTCTGGTCTAATCACAACCAACTACTTTGCTGCGTCTCTCCAGCAGGGCCGTGTCGCGCCAGACGCCATTCATCTTGCCAATGCGCACGCGAATGCCCACTTGACGAAATCCACACGACTTGTGAAGCGAAAGGCTGGGCACATTTTCCGGGAAGATACTCGCTTGCAAGGTCCAGATACCATTCTTCTCTGATTCGCTAACAAGTGTTTCCAGCAACCTTTGGCCAATTCGTTGACCCTGCCATTTACTTGCGACATACACACTGACTTCGGCTACGCCTGCATACACACGGCGTGTTGAGACTGGACTCAGGGCTGCCCAGCCGACAATCGTTCCCTTTGAAACGGCCACGAGCCGCGGCGCAGGCAAATGCGTCTGGTTCCAGTGCTCCCAGGTCGGGGCTTGGGTTTCAAAAGTCGCCTGGCCCGTGGCGATCCCGTCCAGGTAAATAGCACGTACAGACTCCCAATCTTCGTCCGCCAGGGCTCTAATTTGGAACACTGCTTCAGCCAAACTGCCTACCATCCTCATATGCGGCTTGACAGATATGATGCTCTCGGAGTATCGTGCGACACATTCGTCTAGACGAATATGAAATATAGAGGAGGTAGACATGGAAGGCAAGCCAGACAATTCAGTGAAAGCACTAAAAGCCCATCTCGCTCTTAACGTTCGGGATGTGCAAAAAAGCATTGAGTTTTATAGGAAAATGCTGGGAATTGAGCCCAGCAAAGTTCGCGTAGGATACGCTAAATTCGACATGCAAAATCCGCCACTCAATCTGACGCTGAATCAGGCGGCGTTTAGTGAGCGAGGCGCACTGTCGCACCTCGGTATTCAGGTGAGCTCCACCGAGGATGTTCTGGCAATGCGCCAGAAGTGGGCAAACGCCGGTCTTGTCACTCGTGATGAAATGCAGACAAACTGCTGCTACGCGGTCCAGGACAAGACGTGGATTCAGGATCCCGATGGAAATGAGTGGGAAGCCTTCGTTGTGTTGGAAGACAATCTACCCACCAGCGACCTCTGCTGTACGACTGAAGCTCCGCAACCCATTGCGATTGAACGGCAGGTCCAGCTCAGCTAAAGCTTCAGCTACAGGCGCAGCGCCTGGAACAGGCTTGCTAACAGACCGGAAGGATTCTCGAGCCGGAAGTCTTCAAAAGAAAAGGCCTGGCATGCAGTAGCCAGGCCTTTCGCTTAAAACGAAACGAGTACTACAGAGGATTTTGTTTTAAACGCTCCTGTCGTTCCTTCATCCTCTGTTCAAGTTTTTCTCTACGTTCTTTTTTCAATTGCTCTAGTTTAGCTTTCTGCTCCGCCGTTAACACGCCGGCCATCTCCGTGTTCATACCTTCCATCGCTGTGCGAATTTCCTGATGCAGAGCTTTTGCCCTGACTCCATCCTCGGCAGTGAATGTCCCAGCGACTCTTTTCTCGCGCAACTTGAACAATTCTTCGCGCTGAGCCTTTATGCTTTCAAGTTGGCGTTGCACGATTTCGCGACGCTGCTTTTGCTGCTCCTCGGTGAGATCCAGTTCGCGGGCAAAGTGATTTATGCCGTGCCCGCGCCGGCCCATGCCATCCTCGCTCCGCATTCCCTCACGACGGTGCAGGCGCTCACGGTGTCGCTCCATCCGCTCAATTCTTTCCCGGCGCAATGAGTCGTCTTGAGTGGCAGGTGTTTGCGACTGAGGTTCCTGGGCGAACGCGACGATCCCACCCGCCAGAATAATCCCTAAGATTCCCAACAGACTTTTTCGTAAGACCATTTTTCCCCTAACTCCTTTATTGTTTAAGCGGTTTACGGTGCAGACTTGCGATGGGCTGACCTGTTTCTGGACTTTAGACGCGGAAGTGCCGCGCTTGGTTTGGGAAAGAATTGAGTATTGACTTTTTAGAACAAGGCAGAGTACTTTACAACACAAAGAACAAGCTGGGTTGATATTAACGGATGTTATGCTGGGATTAGGTAAAATTTGTAGTTAGCAAAAATCTGAACCGCCAAGTTACAATACCGCGCAAAATGGACCTTCTGGAAAATATAAGCTCACCCGCAGACCTGCGGCGACTGTCGCTGGAACAGTTGCAGCCCGTGGCCGACGAGATTCGGCAATACATTTTAGAGACGATGTCGCGAGTTGGCGGCCACACCGGCGCTTCCCTCGGAGCGATTGAGTTGGCTGTGGCGCTGCACTACGCCTTTGATACGCCTCGAGATCGTCTTGTTTGGGACGTCGGCCATCAAGCTTACGCCCACAAGATTCTGACCGGTCGCCGCGAACTGCTGCCCACGATCAAACAATACGGTGGGCTCAGCGGCTTCCTGCGCCGAGATGAATCCGAGTATGACGTTTTTGGAGCTGGCCATGCGTCTACATCCCTTTCTGCTGCGCTCGGGATGGCCATCGCCCGCGACCGAAAGGGCGAGGATTATCATGTGGTTGCCTTGATTGGTGATGCGTCGCTGGCTGGGGGAATGGCAATGGAGGCGATCAACCAGGCCGGCCACCTCAAAAGCCGCTTGATCGTAGTCCTCAACGACAACGAGATGTCGATCGCTCCCGCAGTGGGCGCCTTGACTGGTTACCTGAATCGAATACGAAATGCTCAAAACTATCATCGTTTTAAGGATGAGGTTGAAGAGAAGCTGCTGGCGATACCTTCCGTTGGCGAACGTTTGCACCACGCTGCCAAAACAGTGAAAGACGCAATTGCGGCCGCTGTGCTGCCCGGAGCGCTCGTCAGTGAGCTTGGTTTCAAGTATATCGGCTACGTCGATGGTCACAATCCTTGCGCGCTCGTGGCTGCGTTACGCGAAGCTAAGCAGATCAAAGATGGACCGGTAATTGTTCATGCGTTAACCACCAAGGGTAAAGGTTATCCCGAGGCTGAAAAGGACTATTATCGTTGGCATGCCACGGGTCCTTTCGACTTGCAAAGCGGCAAAGCCATCAAATCGAAAGCGAGCGCTCCCACTTATACAGCGGTATTCGGAAACACGCTCGCGGAGTTGATGGAGAAGGACGAGAAGATCATCGCCTTAACTGCGGCGATGCCGGATGGTACCGGAGTTTGCACCGCACTCGAGAAGTTTCCTGAACGCTCTTTCGATGTCGGTATAGCTGAGCAGCATTGCGTAACTTTCGCTGCCGGAATGTCGTGTGAGGGTCTGAAGCCGGTTTGCGCAATCTATTCCACGTTTCTGCAGCGGGGATTCGATCAACTAATTCACGATGTCTGCATTCAGAATCTAAACGTGAAGTTCTGTCTGGATCGCGGAGGTGTTGCAGGGGGTGATGGCCCAACCCACCACGGGCTTCTCGACATCGCATATCTTCGTGCCGTTCCTAACATCGCAGTAATGGCGCCGAAGGATGAAGGTGAAATGCGCGACATGTTACTGACGATGGTCGAGCACATGGGTCCGGCGGCGATGCGCTATCCGCGTGGCAGTGGTGTGGGCGTCAGTATCGATCGCTCACCTCAGATTCTCGAAATCGGCAAAGGCGAAATACTTCGTGACGGTGGCGAGGTAGCGATTGTCGCCTATGGTTCGATGGTTCATCCTGCCCTGCAGGCGGCTGAGAATCTGGCCAAGGAGAAAATCGAAACGACGGTTGTAAATGCCAGGTTCGTAAAACCTCTGGACGCGCAATTGCTCTTAGCTCTAGCTCAGACTAAGCGGCTTATCGTTACCGTAGAGGAGGCCTACCTGGCAGGCGGCTTTGGGTCGGCGGTTTTAGAACTCCTTGAAGAGAACGGTCTGCAGGACAAAGTTCGCATCGTTAGGATGGGAATTCCGGATCGCTTGGTTACTCATGGAGATCCCAAGCTCCTGCTGGCCAAGTATGGTCTCGATGCCGACGGTATCTATACTCGTGTTAAAGAAAGCATTGACGTGTTGGATGACCGCCGCGCGAAACCCCAGAAAATGGGGCGATAGCGAACGTCATTAACCAGGGAACTCTGCGCCCGTACTGATGTTACAGACGGGCGCGTTGTTTTGGTGCACGATATCGTTACTTGAGTTTTGACGCCTTGAGCTTTTGATAGTCATGCCTAGCCGATTTCTGCGCTAATTAGGGCAAGCAGATTGGCATTCTAGTTTGGCCTCCGTATTGCAAACAAACTCATAGCCTAGCCGGACATTGGGCAGTAGCCTGGAAAATATATGGAATCAAATATTACCGAACACCCCTATTTCGGTTCGGATTTGGAACTGTCTGAACCTCATTTTGACGATGAAACGACGGTGCTCTCTGCGCGGCGGGTGGTACCCCTCGGAGATGTCCGGCCTCAAAGACGTTTTGGGCGAAGTCTAGCTTTCGGTTTGGCGATGGTTGTTGCTGCCATTGTCGGAGCAGTAGGCACTACGCTTATCTACCGGGCCAGCGAGAGACAGGCGTCAGCGATTGAGGATAAGGGCACTCCGATACCTCAACGAGATGTAACGTCAGGCCGACCCTTGTCGGCGGCTGCCGGAGCCGTATCTGACTCAGGTGCGCTATCGACTGGAGAAAATATGCCCCACGCCGATACGCACTCCACCGATGAGCAGGACGAGACCGGCGCCTCTGAGATGAGGAAATCCGCATCCGAGAGTAGGAAATCAGCGCCCGTTCTTTCGCAAAGAGTTAAGTCAGCTCGCGCAACGGACCGCTTACAAGATGAAACCGGGCAAGAAACAGAAGACAGTTGGCAAAACGATAGAGAGATGCGTCACGCGGAGCGAATGGAAGAGCGACGTCTGAGACGAGAGACACGGCGTGAGGCAAAAAGGGAAGCTGGAGACCACCGCGACGATCTGTTGAGAATTAGGGAGATATTCGAAGGTCCGCCGAAACCCTAATGACGGCGCGTTATTAATGCTCAGCGAGCTTGTCCGCCGCAGAGATGTAATGCAACAGATCTGCAATGAAACGACAAGCATTTTTGCTGTTTATCATGAGTTCAAGATTGTTGACTGTTTTACAAACGAGTGGCATCATCTGCCTCAAGCGAATATCCGATAACCGATCAAGCAGCTCGCTTGCCCCGATTAAGACTCTCTCATCCGAGCGAAACCCGACAGTATTCGTTGACTATTTATTTTTTTCGCGATGCGGCGCGAGAAAGTAGGGATTTCTATGAAACAGGTGTTTCGTGAGCGTGAGTGTATCCACAGAGAAGAAGGCGCAGAAGGCGAGTTCTACAACGGAGTCTTCTACGTGCAGGCGCTTCAGCAATTGCCAATCGATGGGGCAATGCAAGTCGCCGGTAAGGTTGGCTCTTTCTTCTGGGCCGACGCACCTCATATTCTGGTTTGGCTGTGTGGTGCTTGTGCGAACGAGCTCCATTTAGGAGACACGCCGCGCGCTATCACCCAGGTGGCCCGGCGACAAGCCTAATAAACCGTACCCGATTACCTAAACCCCCAGTCAAGGCTCATCGTCGCATTCTGCGGTAAAGTAGATGCAGAATGAAGCACGAGCGACCCCAGCGCATCGACAAGATGCTTGTGGACCGTGGCCTGGCTGAATCTCGCACCAAAGCGCAAGCACTGGTGATGGCCGGAGTAGTGTTGGTTGACGAGCAACGCGTCAACAAGCCCTCAGACACTGTTGCCCCTAACGCCGAGATCCGGATCAAAGGCGGAGACGATCCAACCTCACGCTACGTGGGCCGTGGCGGCCTAAAACTAGAAGCGGCGCTAAGCAAGTTTGGGATCGAGGTGAAAGGATTGAATTGCCTGGACGTTGGTGCTTCAACCGGCGGCTTCACTGATTGCCTGCTGCAACACGGAGCGCAAAGCGTCGCCGCTGTCGATGTGGGTCACAACCAAATAGACTGGCGCCTGCGGACTGATCCGCGGGTGGAAGTTAGAGAAGGCATCAATGCGCGTTACCTCAAGCCTGACGACTTCCCGGAAAAATTTGATCTCGCTGTGATGGACGTCTCGTTCATTTCCGCCACCAAAATCATGCCCGCAATCCTGCCACTGCTAAAGGATAATGGCTCCTTGATCGTTCTAATTAAGCCTCAGTTTGAAGTTGGCCGGGAAGAAGTTGGAAAGGGAGGCATAGTTCGCGACAGCGAAAAACACGTACGGGTGATCGCAGAGGTCAACCGCGCGGCCGAAGACTTGGGACTCCGCGCCAGAAACGTCATTGAGTCTCCCATTCATGGCGCGGACGGCAATGTTGAATTCCTTGCGCTTTATCAGAAGTGCTAGCACGACAGTGAGCGCGGACTCCGCATAAGACAGTAGGCAGAAAGCAGAAGGCGGGAAGATCAGATGTTCCATTTGTTATTTATCAGGTTCCATTTGCCATTCAATCTCGGATGTTCCAAATGACAAATGAAAAATGTGATATGACAAATGAAAAATCTGATCTTCCCGCCTTCTGCTTTCTGCCTACTGGCTTCTGGCTGCCGATAGCGCTCGCTGTTCTCTCATTGAGTGTAGCATCAGGTCGCTACCGCTCCCTGTTCTGTAGTTATTGCTCCGCAGTCACCCTTGCAGTTACCATTGCCAGCGTTTTCTTCAATTCACCCAAGAACTAACTGACGGTCTACTGCGAAGCGCGATGACGATGTCGTCCATAAAGCGTATTGGCGTAGTTCTCAAACATCATCAGCCCGATGCGTTAAAGACGATGTGTGATCTGACAATTTGGCTTGCCGAGCGTGGGATTACTATGGTTGGCGGGCCCGAAATTGAGCGCGAGAGGATTGAACATGAAACTGGTTGCCCCGTCCCGGAGGTGGCAGAAGACAAGCTCGCGGCAAGCGTCGATTTGGTGCTCGTGCTTGGCGGCGACGGCACGATGATCGCCACTGCCCGATTGATGGGGGAGACAGAAGTGCCGGTCCTGGGTGTGAACTACGGCGGGTTGGGCTACCTCGCTGAGTTTCGTATCGAAGAGTTGTACACGGGCCTCGAGTCGATTCTTGCGGGCAACTGTCGCCTGGACAAACGTGTGATGCTCGATGTGGAGCTTTTGCGAAATGACAACCAACTGTCGCGCAATCGCGTACTCAACGACGTAGTCATTAACAAGTCGGCCCTGGCGCGGATCATTGAAATTGAGGCGTACCTCAACCAGCAGTTTGTGAATTCGTTTCGCGCCGACGGACTTATCGTCTCCACTCCTACCGGATCCACTGCTTACAATCTTTCTGCAGGCGGTCCGGTTATTTTCCCCTCGATGAACGCGGTCGTCGTCACTCCGATTTGTCCCTTCACGCTTTCTAATCGTCCGATCGTTGGACCCGATGATGCTGTCATTGAACTGCGTTTGAAAACTGATCAGGAGGACGTGGCGTTAACGCTCGATGGCCAGGTTGGCTTTCCTTTGAAAGTTGAAGACCGGGTCGTCATACGCAAGAGCAGGACTACCTTCAATCTCGTGCAACCGATGAGCAGAAACTATTTCGATGTCTTGCGCGACAAACTGCGTTGGGGTAGGTGACAAACCAATTTCGAGTTTCGAGTTCTGCGTTTAGAGACAACCAATATGCCTAAAAGCAAAGACAAGAAAACACCGCCGCGCAAGATTGATGCCGACGCGTTTGAGCGGGAAGTAACGACGGATCTCGACGAAGAGACTCCGGATAAGCCGAAGGGTCTAGCACTGCACACGCGCATTCTGATCGGGCTTGCCGTTGGGGTGACTGCCGGCGTGGCGGTCAACTTTGGATTTGGTGGGGATAATCCGCGCGTCGCCTGGGTGATTGACAACATTACCCAGCCCGTCGGCCAGCTCTTTCTTCGTTTGCTATTGATGATTGTGGTGCCGCTGGTTTTTTCTTCCCTGGTGGTTGGCGTAGCGGGCATCGGAGACATTCGCAAACTCGGACGCGTTGGTTTGAAGTCTTTTGGCTACTGTCTTGTTATTTCTGCAATCTCCGTGGTGATCGGGTTGACGCTCGCAAACACAATTAACCCCGGAAGGCGGATCGATCCGGCCACTTCCGCTGCTCTCCAGGAACGCTATGCGACTGAGGCAACTAAAACAGTCGACGATGCGAAGAAGGCCAGCACCGCTACGCCGAAACCACTAATGGCTGTCGTGGAAACAATCGTTCCGAAGAATCCCGTTTATGCGGTTGCGGGCGAAAACCCGAACATGCTTCATCTCATGTTTTTTGCCCTGGTGATCGGCATCGCCATTACTTTAATTCCTGTTCGCGTCACCGCCCCGCTACTCCGAGGCCTTGAAGCGCTCTACGAAATCACCGCCAAGGTGATCGAGATGATCATGAAGGTTGCTCCTTACGCGGTGGCTTGTTTGCTTTTTAATAACACTGCCCGGTTTGGACTCAACCTCCTTCAAGCGCTCGGGTGGTTTGTAGTAACGGTTCTTCTGGGATTGGCCCTACATATGTTTGGGGTCTATTCACTGTCTGTTTATTTTCTGTCGCGGCTATCTCCAATCGACTTTTTCCGGCGTATAAAGACTGTGATACTGACGGCGTTCTCGACCTCTTCATCCAATGCCACCCTGCCGACAGCGTTGCGCATTTCCGAGGAAAACCTGGGTGTACCGCAGGAGATTAATAGTTTCGTTCTGACCGTTGGCGCCACTGCCAATCAAAACGGGACGGCGTTGTATGAAGGTGTGACGGTGCTTTTCTTGGCCCAACTTGCCGGCGTCGACCTGTCGCTGGGACAACAACTGATGGTCGTCTATCTCGCTATCCTAGGAGGCATTGGAACTGCCGGTGTGCCTTCGGGGTCTCTGCCTTTCATTATCGGTGTACTGGTGACCATCGGCGTGAATCCGGCGTTGATTGCGATCATTCTTGGTGTGGATCGCATACTGGACATGTGCCGTACAACGCTTAACGTCGTCGGCGACATTACAGCAGCGACATATGTTGCCCGCTCGGAGGGTTATGAGCTTTTGCGTCCGCACGAACCGGCGATTCTGCACGCGGGAGTGTCGATGCCCGCGGAGTAACGACCTACTGGGAAATGCTGCAGCGTCATTCAAAATGATCGAGCAGACATTACTGCACGAGGGGACCTAAGCAGATGGTTTTTCCACTTTACGACGACAACAGCGATCGCACAACGACACCGATAGCCAACTATGCTCTGATTGCAATCAATATCCTGGTCTTTGTCTTCCTCCAGCAACTCGGCACTAACGAGAAATTTACTATGGCATTCTCGACTGTGCCGGCGGAGATCATTAGCGGGCGTGATGTCAGAACGCCCGACAAGGTTTTGGTGGAACCGACTACTGGGCAGCGGATTTTGATTCCGGGTCTTCAGCCGACTCCATTCTCAGTCTATCTCACCTTGCTCCTCTCAATGTTCATGCACGGCGGCATCGCCCACATTGCCGGCAACATGCTTTTCCTCTGGATCTTTGGTGATAACGTTGAAGACCGGATGGGCCACTTGCGTTATCTTATTTTTTATCTTGTTTGTGGCCTGCTGGCATCGCTGGCTCACGTACTGACAACGGCCATGTTTGCCAGCGATCCAGACAGTCTGTTGGTACCCAGCCTGGGAGCGTCGGGAGCGATCTCCGGCGTTCTCGGTGGCTACATCGTGCTTTATCCCCACCGTCGCGTCACCGCAATCGTTTTTCGTTTTGTCACTGACGTGCCGGCCTATGTTGCGATCGGAATCTGGTTTGCATTTCAGTTAATCAGTGGTATTGGAATTTTGGGAGGCGGATCCCAGTTGGGTGGCGTGGCTTATGCCGCCCACATCGGTGGCTTCGTTGCTGGCCTCGTGCTTGTTAAAGTTTTTGCCATTGGGCGGGGAGTGCCATCCAGCGCCTGGCCTGGGAGCAGAAACTAAATCAGATGTCATGATGTCGTTGCGCTTCCGGTACTGATGCCGAGCGCAGCGTAACCTCACATAAGAAGTCTGCTACCTTCGCGGTTACTAGGACAGGCAGGTCGCCGAATTGCAGCGGTTCACGCCCCTCAGTTAAGATCCCCCTTTCGGTTTTCCAGGAGCAGAAATGGCAATTGAGCAAAAGCCGCTAGCGCCGGTTAATCAGCAGTGTCTGGATATTCAGTCGACTCCACGCGAGGAGATGAACCTATTTCCGCTCGACACTTTCGCATACGAGTTTCCCGGTCGAGAGATAAAAATCAACTTCGAAATCACCGAGTTCACTGCCATCTGCCCGTTTTCAGACTTTCCGGATTTCGCCACGATTCGTCTTCAATATGTTCCCAACGAACGCTGCGTGGAACTGAAGAGCTTGAAGCTCTACATCAATTCATTTAGAAACGTGAAGATCTTCCACGAACATGTCGTCAATGTGATTCTCGAGGACTTCGTGCAGGCCTGTGATCCCTTGAACGTCGAGCTCGAAGGTGACTTTCACGTGCGCGGAAACATCAAGACAATCGTACGCGCCAGCTACAAGAAGCCGAAGGCAGTAGGCAGTAGGCAGTAGGCAGAAAGCAGTACGAACAAGGCAGTAGGCAGTGGACCGGAAAAACTGTTGGCGATGTGCGCAACCATAGTGACTGGCGACTGGCGACTGGCGACTGATTGATCATGAGCTTGACCACCATATTCGTAATAGCTGGCGTAGTTCTGCTGGTCATTTTCTTCTTCATTGCGAGACTGGCGATTCGCTGGGCAATCAGGGTGGCCATCGTAGGTGTGATTCTGGTCGCCTTGCTCGGCGCCGGCGGTTTTTGGTGGTGGAGCAGCCGGCTTAGCAACAAATCAAAGCCAACCAGGCCTCAATCAGCACCGACCAGACGAACTTCCGATCACTAGCTGCGAAGATCATGGGGAAGAGCGATACCGATGATGCCGCCGATCCACTCGATCCTGAGATAGTTCCTGCTTTGGACATTGGCGTCGCGATAGTTCCTCCGCTCGAAGGAGGAGTGTTTGGGCTGTGGCGGCGCTACCGGCGTCTATCCCGCAATATCTTCGCCATCAGTCTCGTCAGCCTCCTGAACGATGTCTCCAGCGAGATTGTCTATCCGCTTCTGCCTTTTTTTCTTAACAACACACTGGGCGTGTCGCCAAGAGTGCTCGGAACTATCGAGGGTGCCGCCGAATCTGTCTCCAGTTTGCTCAAACTATTTGCCGGACACTTCAGCGACCGCCTGGGCAAACGAAAAATCTTCGTCGTCTCCGGATACGTGCTTTCCAGTTTTGCCAGGCCGCTGCTTGCCTTTGCTACAAACTGGCCTCAGGTGCTGGCGATTCGCTTATCTGATCGCATAGGGAAAGGAGTACGTACGGCGCCACGCGATGCGATGATCGCGGACAATGTTGCCGTCCAGGAGCGCGGGTTGGCGTTTGGCTTGCATCGCGCGATGGATCACGCGGGAGCGGTTCTCGGTCCGTTGATTGGCTATCTGCTGGTGCTGATGTTCGCTGCCGATAGCAACGCGCTGGTTGCCCGCGACTTCACCAGTATCTTTCTGTTGGCTTCCATTCCAGCTCTCGCAGCAGTTTTTGTGGTCTCGTTCTTTGTTCGCGAGTCACATAAGCTGAAACGCGTGAAAGATTCCGTTCGCGATGCAACTTCGGATACAGCCACAGACAGTGACGCCCTTCCGCTTCATCTTTCTTTGCGCGGTTTTGACGGTAACTTCAAGTGCTTCCTGCTCATCATCGGCCTGTTTACTCTTTCAAATTCATCAGACTTTTTCCTGTTGCTGCGTGCACGGGACGCCGGAGTCTCTGTCTTAAGCACGACTCTGCTGTGGGCGGCGCTTCACGCCAGTAAGGTTTTGAGCTCGATTTTTGGCGGCGACCTTTCCGATCGCTTAGGCCGTAAGCGCCTGATAGTTTCTGGTTGGATTCTTTACGCTGCGGTCTATGCGGGATTTGCATTTGTTTCTAATCAAGTTTCGGCATGGATACTCTTTCTTATCTATGGGATCTATTTTGGATTGGCCGAAGGCGCGGAGAAGGCTTTGGTAGCGGATTTGGTCAGACCCGAGCAACGCGGCACAGCTTATGGGTTGTATAATCTTGCTTTCGGAATAACCGTGCTTCCAGCGTCGCTGCTGATGGGCACACTCTGGGATTGGCGCGGCGCGAAAACGGCTTTCCTGGTAAGCGCAATATTGGGTGCAACAGGAGCCTTGTTATTGCTAGTGCTGGTCAAACCGCGCGGCTACGCTCAAGCGCTGGAGAGTTGAACCCATCGCCTCATTGATCATGAGGCTCAGCACAAAGGCCAGATCCTGATGCTCAAATGCCTGCTGGCGCGAGCCGAAAGGTTGAGCTGTTTGTTGACAGGATCCCGCCCTCCAAGGTATACACCGCCTAGTACTCGTATCCTCGCCTCTTAAGGTATTCCTGCTCCACAGGCCTTACTAGGCTGCGCCGGCGGCGTTTCACCAACATCATTGAGTCGTTATGGAGTTGCCGGCCGAGTCAAATCCGGAGGTCCAAACTCAATGCCTTTCACTCACGATATCTTCATCAGTTACGGACACCTCGACGACATTAACCCCTTCGGCCAGGAAAAGGGCTGGGTAGACCTGCTCCACGAACGGCTTCTGGTGCTGGTAGGACAGGCGCTTGGCTACGAGCCGAATATCTGGCGCGATGGTCACAACCTGCAAGGTAACGATCAATTGGATGGAGCCATCAGCGAGGGGATTACAGAGTCGCTTTTGCTAATACCCGTCATCTCTCCAAGATACGTCCAGTCAGACTGGTGTAACCGGGAGATGGAGTCGTTTCATGCCACCGAGCCGCCGGCGGGTGAAGCCGCCCCGGGTTTCCGCTCGCGTATCTTTAAGGTTGTGAAGACTCCTCTACCCGATCACCTGAAAAAGAGGGAGCCCGAGCACATCAGAAATCTCATCGGGTACCAGTTCTACGCGGAGGACGAAGCGACGGGCCTGCTAATCGAGTTCAGCCCGGACCCGACCGACAAGCAGTACTGGCGCATGCTGAACCGGCTTGTGGCTGACATCACCAAGACCCTTATCGAGTTGAAGCATTCCTCGGAAGGAAAACAGACGGGACCCCTTCAAGTTCCGCAGGTAATTGCGGCTTCTGCTACCACACTGG
>DATBRN010000329.1:0-10425 GCA_036560225.1 Pyrinomonadaceae bacterium
ATCTGCTCGATTTGGCTCTTGACATCCTTCTTGCCGCGTACCTGCTGCGTTACTTCAGCAATCGATCTGCCGTTGAGAGATTTGTCAGCCTGGTAGTTCGCTACCATTGCGTATGAATAGTCCTTGAATCCGCTCCGTTTGAGTCCCTCTTTCATCTCGCTAACGACGCGGGAGTAGGTGGCTTTGTCGGCAAGTCTCTTCTTGCCTTCTTCCAGCCCTCCGGCGCGCAACCAGCCGGGCAAGCGCGAATCAAGTGAAGTGGAGCTGGCGGTGTAAGCATATTGATCTACTGTCACCATCAATCCACGCGCGCGTGCTTCACGTACGAGACCGAGAGTCACCGGACTCTGGCCCCACAGTTTTCGGTTGGCAATCTTGAAGTGGGAGATCTCCACCGGAAGACCCGCCTTTTCTCCTATCTGAATGCTTTCGCGAATAGCATCGACAACCTTGTCTCCTTCATTGCGCATGTGCGTTGCATAGATACCGCCATAACGGCCCGCGATACGCGCCAGGTCTACAATTTCTTCCGTCCTGGCATAGATGCCCGGCACATATATCAATCCCGTGGAGAGTCCGACCGCGCCATCTTTCATTCCCTGCTCGACAAGTGCTTCCATTCTCTTCATTTCGTCAGGCGTGGGATCGCGATCGACGAGACCCATTACTTTGCGCCTTACCGAACCATGAGCAATCAAGGTAGCCAGATTTACGCCAACCGATTCCTGCTTAGCTCTTGCGAGAAACTCACCAACCTCGGTAGTTGAGCTCCCGCAGTTTCCGGTCACGAGCGAGGTCACGCCCATGCGAATGAAATTCTCCGCAGCCGGCTGCTCATAGATCGACTCGACGTGCGTGTGCACATCAATGAAGCCTGGCGCGAGTATTTGATTCTTCGCATCGATCGACTTGTTCGCGCTAGCGGGATCAATGCTTCCAACCTGAGTGATACGGCCGTTCTTGATTCCGACATCACCGCGGAACCAGGGGTTGCCACTACCATCCACTATGCGCGCGTTTGTAATGACGAGATCGAAAGTAACCGTGGGAAGTCCGCGGCCTCTGACCTCTGGCGGACTACTTAGACGCGCCACCATGAGCAGTACCGCTAACAAGCCGAAGGCGCAAGCTCGCATCAGGGAATGCATTCCTAAGGTCAAGCAGACTAAACCGCAACGGGCTTTAGTCGACGCATTGTTCATTTAAGTAGGTAAGTACTCGAACGAAAGTGGTTGCCATCAAGCGGCAGCATTATAGGGTTGCTTCTGGAATAATGGTAACTAAAGATTTTTATCATTTCGATAAGGTTCATTGATGTAAAAGTTTTCCGGAAAGAGATGTCTCTGCGCAGGTATACGCTGCCAGCAAGCCTTACCGTCAGTTGCGCAATTCTCGACGAGAGATAATTACGAAAAAAATCTTGACGCAATAGCTACTGGATATATACTGCACGCATCCAGTGTCACGGCGTCGTTTGGATTCAGTCTTTTAGTCGGGCGCAGTGATGAACCAACCGCTGAACAGTTGGATACGACTCGCCGTTTTCTCAGTCAACAGTTTGTCATTCAGCAACGTTGAAGGTAAAAGCCTTCTTCGTTTCCAACTCCCCAGGAGGAACTCATGTTGAAAGCCACCCGCCTAACTCTCGCTCTATTCGTTCTGCTAACTATTTCGGCCTCGATAGCGATAGCGCAAACTGGAACATCGCGCATCACCGGCGTCGTCCTCGATTCCAAGGGCTCCATTGTTCCTGACGCGACCGTAACCGTGACGAATGAAGCAACCGGCATAAGTCAAACTCAGACGACAAACGAGGCGGGCGTTTACGCCTTCCCTTCCCTTCCGGCTGGCGACTATACCGTTACTGTCGAAAAAACGGGCTTTAAGAAATTTCAGAAAACAAACAATGCCTTGCAAGTAAACACGCCTCTTACGATGGACGCTATCATGGAGGTGGGCCAGGTGTCCGAAACGGTGACGATCCAGGGTGGCGCTGAACAACTGCAAACTGCTAACGCTACTATTGGCAACGTTGTGGAGCAGAAGGCCATCGAGCAACTTCCGCTGAACGGACGCAATCCTCTGAATCTGATAGCTTACGAGCCGGGCGTCGTGCAACGTTCGCAGGGCGGCGTGGGATCAGGCGTTCACATTAACGGCTCGCGCGATCGCGCGTTCAACCTCACGATTGACGGCATCGATGCCAACGAATCCTCGGCCCCCAATCCAACCTCCAATATTTATCGTCTCAATCCTGACAACGTGCAGGAGTACAAGGTGACTACCAACAACGCGACTGCCGAAGAAGGCCGCAACAGTGGCGCTTCAGTCTCAGTCGCGACCCGGAGCGGCGGCAACGAATTTCATGGCACGGGCTTCTACTTCATGCGCAACGATGCTCTCAACTCCAACGAGTTCTTCGCTAACGCGCAGGGTCAGGACAAACCAAAGATTAGGTTGAACCAGCCAGGCTTTGAGCTTAGCGGTCCGATTAAGAAAAACAAAACCTTCTTCTTTGGGAGCTTTCAGTACACGAAAGTGGATTTCACGACACCAATCGACCAGACCTTCGGAACACCGGTGGTCTATACCCAGACGGCCCTCACTGGTAACTATCGCTATTTCCGCGCTGATCCGACGTGCAACGCGACGACCGGCGCCGGCAACTGCTTCAAAATCGGCAGTACGATTATCACTCGCAATAACATCCTGCTAGTCAATCCCACCACCGGAGCACTGCGCACAGATCTGAATGTGCGTGCGTGCACGTCAACGAGCGACGTGAATTGCGTTGCCACGCACGACGCCTTTGCGGCGGCGAATAACACCAAAGGTTTTGGTCTGGATACAACGTTAGGCGCGCTCTTCAAGTCTTATCCCCAGCCTAACCGCTTCGACTGCGGCGACGGTCTCAATACCGCCTGCTTCATCTGGAACTCGCCGACCAGCCACAAAGGACCCGCTTACAATTTCCGCCTCGACCACAATATCGACCAGAGCCAAAGTATCTTCGTGCGCTACCTGCAAGCCACTTACAACACGCTTGGAGGCGACCCGCTCAACGCTCGACCGGTAGTGTTCCCAGGCTTTGCACCGCTCGGTGAAGTTTTTCGCGACACGAAGAACCTGGCCATTGGGCACCGCTGGACGATCTCGCCGCGGCTGGTCAACGAGTACACCCTGGGGTTCGCCCGCTTCGTCTTTCTGTTTAGCCAGGGCGAGGCCAACCCGAAATTTCCCGCAGTCGAAGCCTTTGACTTCACGAACGTCAGTGAAGCCTTTAACAACACACCACGTACCTTCCGCGCCGTGACGGTGCCGCAGTTTCTCGACAACCTGCACATCATCAAAGACGTGCACCAGATTGGGCTCGGGTTCAACTTCCGCTTTTATCGGCACATCGACCAGCGAGGTCAGCCCGGCGGGCAGAACGTCACCCCGTCGGTTAACTTTAGCCAGACTGACCGCTCGCCAACATCAACCGCTCTCGGCTTTCGGGTACCGGCATTGCCGACCAGTACAGTGGGGGGCATCAACAGCACTGATCGCACACGACTCAACAACATGATTCTCGAACTAGCCGGGTTACCCTCGACCCTTTCCCAGAATTTTCTTGGCAACCTAAGCGAGAATGCCTTTTTGCCTTTCCAGTCCAATGGCAAGGTTTCGCTGCAGGCAATTAAGACGGTGCTCAACCAGTTAAACTTCTACGCGCAAGACGAATGGAAAGTAAGGCCAAACCTAACGCTCAATTACGGTGCGCGCTGGGAGATCAACCCCGCGCCAAGCACGCCGGGTTACACCTTCGTTCCCTCGACGCCAATCATCGGCACACCCGGGCCAGCGAATCCGGTGGTTGACCAGCCGGGACCTGTCGCCTTCGTGAGAGCTGACAAGTGGTATCACACCAACACCTGGGGGAAAATTGGGCCTCGGTTGGGAATCGCCTGGAGTCCTGACTGGAAAAGCGGATTTTTCCGGACTCTTTTCGGGGAGAATGGCAAGAGCGTCATCCGACTTGGTTACGGTTTGGCGTTCGATCCAGTGAATTCGTTCATGGTGACTTCGGTTGCCGGGAGCGTTCCCGGCTTGAGGACCAACTGCACCGTCGTCCCGGGAGCCCCAGCTTCGCTGGCAACTGGCTGCGCTGCAGTGCCCGACAAGACCATCGCCCAGGGCTTTCCACAAGAGATTCCGCCGCCAACCTCGAAGCCGACATCCTTCCTGAGGCCGCAACTGAAACTCAACAATGTCGCGCCGCAGCTGGTCACGTTCGCGCCAGAGATGGAACTACCGAGTGTCCACCAGTGGAGCGTCAGTTTCCAGCGCGAGTTGCCGCTTGGCTTCGTCATGCAAGCAGCTTATATCGGTCGTCGCGGTTTGCATCTCTTCCGCGGCTACGATATCAACCAGATCAATGCCGGTCCGATTCTTGATTCTTTTATCACCATGCAGCAAAACGTGGCGAAGGGTTGCACCGCCGCGGGCACAGGTTGCCCAGCAGGAGTGACCGGTGCGACGCCGCGAATCATCACTCAAGGCATCGTCGATGCCTCTTTTGTTAACTCAAGCACCGTTGCTGATCAGATAGCCACCAATGCAGCGGGCTCTTTCGCGGCGCGTATTGAAAACACGACGCTCGCGGCCAAGCTTAGACCTAATCAGCAGTTTGGTCGGATCACTTACGTCGATAGCGGTGGTAATTCCTTTTACCATGCCGCGCAGTTTACCTTGCGCCGGCGCTTTGCCAGCGGCTTGGGGTTGAACATGGCTTACACCTTTAGCAAATCGATTGACGACATGTCAGTCGATCCCATCGGTACTTCTTCGGGCGGCGCGCTAACTACAACAACCTCGCGCGCACCGGCGGATATCACTAACTTCCGCAACGAGCGCTCCGTTTCTGACTTCGACCGCAGGCACGTCCTGACTGCGACCTCTGTCTGGGAGTTACCGGTGGGCCGAGGTAAACACTTCTTCCGCGATGCCCGAGGCGTGGTTAATCATCTCCTTGGGGGGTGGACAATCAACTCGATTTTCACCTTCATGACGGGTGAGCCATTTCAGGTGAACAGTGGCGTCTTTACCCACAACGCTTCGCACGTCTCTCGCGCAGCCGTTCTTGACCCGAGCGTGCGTTCACAGTTGCAGGAGATTCCGGCTGTGCTTGGTCCGGTAGTCTTCGCTAACAATCAAGCCTTCGCGATCCCAGCGCCTGGATCAAACGGCTCAGGCCGCAACATTTTCACGTCACCAAGTTATAAAAACCTCGATCTTGGAATCGTGAAGCAGTTTAATATTTCGGAGCGATTTAAGTTGCAGTTCCGCACCGAGATGTTCAATGCATTGAACCATGCGAACTTTGACAATCCGCGCAGTGCTTCTGTGGGCTCGCCGACGTTTACCTCTACGCAGTTCGGACGAACCTGCTGCGCGACAGTGTCGCCGAATACTTCCACCAACGTAATACAGACCGGCGAGTCGGCGCGCATCATCCAATTTGGGCTGAAGTTAACCTGGTGAATTTTCCAGAGGCCTGAAATGTGCAACGAGGCGTCCACCAGACGCCTCGTTTCATTATTAGCCCGATGGTCGTGTGCTAGAAATTAAACTTCACACCCAATTGGATCCTTCGCGCGTTACTGATGACACTATCGCGAATACGTCCAAACGTACTGGACGTAATAAAGCTCGTCGTACTGATTGGAAAATCGAATGAAACCGTGTTCGTCAGGTTATTGACATCTGCGCGAAACTCGAGGTTCTTGCTTTCGCTGAAGAAGAAACGCTTGCGCAGCGTCATGTCCATATTGAAGAACCTGGGTCCACGAAAGAAATTCCGTCCGGTGTTGCCTTGCTCGCCCGGCGCCGGCGTGGAAAAAAGAGCCCGTTGCGCCGAAGAGAAAATGAAGTTGGTTCCCGACTCCTGGATGACCGATCCCATGTGAGCCGTGCAACTATTGCAGTTCGCCGTTGACTGCACGGCATTGCTGACAGTGAACGCGCCTGAAAACACAGGGAACGGACGGCCGCTCTGCCAGACCACCGAATCAGCCAACTCCCAGCCGCCAATTATCTGGTTAACGATACCAGGCGCATCGCTAAGGAATTTCTTATGACGACCGAAAGGCAGTTCGTAAACTGCGTAGCCTTGGATTGCATGTTTGCGGTCGAAGTCGGAGAGCGCGTAGTTCAAGCTGCGATCACGAATATCAAACGGTGTATTCACCGACGACGGTGACGCGGACGTAGCTGAAGCCGAGCGCGACACGACTGTGAAAGCGGGATCGAAAGAACGAGTATCAAGCGACCTCGACCAGGTGTAACTGAGCTGCATCAGCAAGCCGCGGCTGGCGCGTCGCGAAAGTTGAAACTCAAATGCGCGATATCGTGAATAGTCGTTGCTATCCAACACGTTCACTGCTCCAGTAAATTGTGAATAAGGCTGGAAGAAGGAAGGGACAAAACCGTTTGTTGTGATCATCCGCTGGCTGACGCCACCTACCGAGACAAGTCGCTGCGAAACCGTCTGAGCAGACAGGGCAACGGAGCCAAGCGCCAGATCAGAAGGTACCAGCGCGCGAAACGCGGTGGTGCCCGCATTGTTCGTAGTAGAACCTGTAAACAAAGCATTGATCAGGCAACTGTTAGCCGTGGAACTGTTGCGCACGGTATTGAATGCGGACAGAAAAGTTTCACCTGGGCAGCGCGCATCACTGGCAAGAATATTGACCTGATTCGCGTCGTATGCGCCAAACAGATGTTTGCCACGTCGGCCAATGTAATTTGCTTCGACCACAAAACCGTGACCAATCTCACGTTGAATGCTCACTCCCCACTCGTGCGTTCTGGGAAATATCGTATCGGGATCGAAGACAGTGATTGAGTTGGTTGAGAAGGCGACAGGTTGACGCAGCGCGCCCGGCGTCGACGGTGGCACCAGGGCGGGAATACCAAAGCGCACTCGGGCTTGTTCGCCAAGAGTCGCCGCGAAGCTTGTATTATTGATGCCGAGAGATGTGCCCGGCGTGTTGGGAAAGATCGCTGACGACGTAACAAACGTGTTCATGCGATCGTAAGCCAGCCGGTAGTTCGCGCGAATCGACATTTTGCCGTCGCCCGACGGATCCCAGGCAAATCCTGCGGTCGGTGCAAAGTTCTTCCAGCGATCGGGAAACGGTTTGCCTTCAACCCACTTGATCTGATCGCTCGCCGGCTCACCGAAGCGAATGGTGCGATCGGGCACAAGTATCGTGCTGCCTTCGCCCGCGCGTGGAGCCATCTTTGGTTCCCAACGCAGGCCAAAGTCAAGAGTCAGGTTCGGTCGAAACTTCCAGCTGTCCTGCACATAGAAGTCGTATTCATTGTATTTGGCCTGAAACAGAAAGAGAGTGCCCGCCGGCGCATAAGCCGAGTCGTTTTGAGCAACGAACGCTTGCTGGAGATTGCCATAACGTCCAAGCAAATCATTGATCGCCGAAAGAAACGTATTGCGATCGGTGGAATTTATCGCATTTGCACCCGTTGTGGCTGGAACGTTGAAAGCTGCGCCAGGCGTATTGGTAGTGCGGGAAAAGTTAACGAGTAGATTAGTATTCAGGCCGCCGACTGAACTGCGAATGTCGTCATGTTTCTGGAAGCGGAAATTAATCCCACCACGCAGGGTGTGGGCGCCCTTGAGAAAGCTGATGTTGTCGACGAGTTGGTTGGTCGTAAGCGTTCGTCGATTGTTGACCGGCGGAGTGAAGTTAAAAGGGTCGCGCGGCAGATTGAGAATAAACGGATTCTGCGAGCCATTCGGATCGGGATTATTGAAACTGAAGGCAAACTTATTGAAACCAACTACGAGTTCATTTGTAACGCGTGCGGTTGGTGTCCAGCGATAGTTGATCGCCAGATTCTTGGGATTCCGAAAGGTATCCACAAAATTGAACTGGCTGTTCGGGAACGATTTCAAACCCCCATTACCATTGTCTCCCAAAGTGTTTTGCTCGCCTTGCGCGTAGCGGACGTAGATCGAGTTTCGATCGTTAAAAGTGTGGTCCACCTTGGTCACGAGGTCCCACTGATCTTCGGTTGAGGGCGCGGCGAAGCTAAAGCCGGCTGTATTCAGCCCGTCGCCCGTGAAAAAGTTGTTCGGCAACGGGGCAGCATTGATTAGGCGCTGCGTGGTCGGATCCAAGCCGCAATTAGTCGGTTGGGTCAAACAAAGGGGATCACGGGCGACGACGTTGTAAGTCGCAATATTGACACCCGGTAAAACGTTGCCGTTGCCATCTATTGAAGGATTGCTTGTACCGGCTGGTGCATTAGCTGCGCCAAGACGATAACGCAGCAAACCCGCCCGCGCCTGCGCTGTATAAACTGTGCGCGTTGCCAGGATTGATTGCGAAGCTCGCAGCAATTGCAGATTCGTAAAAAAGTAGGTTTTGCTTTTACGTCCGCTTACGATAGACGGGCCTCCCTCACCGAAACGCGGCAGGAAAAGCGGACCGCCCAGGGAACCGCCAAAGATATGCTGCACAAACTGTCCTCGCGGTCGACCGTTGAGATTGTTCTCATACTCATTGGCGTTCAGAAACGGGCTGCGATACAGCTCAAAGAGCGTGCCGTGAAACTGATCGGAGCCGGAGCGCGTCACCAGTGAAACCTGCGCGCCACTCGACCGGCCCAACTCGGCCGTGAAGTTGCTCGTCACAACTTGAAACTGCTCAATTGAATCCGGGTTCGGCCGCAAGGGCGTAAAGTTTGATCCTCCGGAGCTCGACTCATTAATGTCGATACCGTCCAACGTGAAGTTGAACGCGCGATCGCGTGAACCGTGGACATGCACATTACCACCGGTGTTGCCGCCCGTTCCGGCGACGCCATTGCCGATGACGCCCGGCTCCAGTGAAACGAATTGGAGCGGATTTCGTCCGCGAGTTCCTACGATCGGCAAAGCTTCGAGCGCGCGCTGCTCAACCGTATTGCCAAAATTTCCGGAACTGCTCGTCTGAACTAATTCGGCAGTCGCTTGCACCGTAACAACGTCGGCAAGTACTCCCACTTCAAGAACGACATCCACAGTTGTGGGCTGATTGACGTTGATCTTATTGCCAGTCGAAATGAACTTCTTGAAACCCTGTCTCTCGACCATCACGCTGTAAGTGCCGACCTGAACAGAGTCGAACACATAAGTTCCGGTGCCGCTCGTTTCAGTAGTGAAGGCGATTTTTGTGGCTTCGTTCGTTAGGGTTACCGTAGCGCCTGGTACGGCAGCACCCGCTTGGTCAAGCACGGTTCCAGTAACACGAGAAGATGTGCCTTGGCCCACGACCACGGCAAATAGCGCAAAGAGTAGAGTGGTTGAAAGAAACGCTCGTCTGGGGTTTAGCCTTTCCATGGTGGGACTCCTTATGAGTTGTTGCCAAGCTCAGGTCACGAGGTATGCAGGGGCTGGACAGCACCCACTCCTCGATCACGATCTGGAACGTTCAATGAGTGGATCAAGAGACTTCGATCTCTCGAATCCCCGAGTTGTTTTTGATTGGCGTCGAAGGAACCTGAACGCCCGGTTGATCGCTGAAACGGGCGTATTATACGTAGTTCAGCAAATAAGAAAAACTAAAGATTCTTATTGTTGGAATAAGTTAACCTAATGGGTAGAACTTAACCGCTTAGCCTGCCCGCGGCCCCTTCATGAAGGTCCAGTTTAGCTTTGACGACGGCGATCACTGATAAATCAATACGCGCATGCGTGCCTTGCGAAACTCTTCCAGACGATCAGACCAGGAGCGGACGATGTCGCCCGCCGAATCTCCACGCTTCAATTTTTCAAGAGTGTCAGCATTAACCAGCAAGCGGATGCTGTTATCAACCTTCCACTCCGTGGGGTAAAGCTTGCGCAAAGCAACCGCGATCTCAATTCCGCTTAAGACAGGCCGAAACGCACGTCGATCAGTGATGATGATGTTGATGCCCCCACATTCCTCACCCTTGTAAACTGAACTCGCCGGTGTAAAGCGCAACGGAACAAAACGCACGCCGGCGATCTGCCGCTTGTTCAAGTAGGAGGCGAGCTGCTGCCCATCAATCCACGGCGCGCCTAAGACTTCGAAAGGCGTATCGGTACCACGCCCGACGGACAAATTAGTAGTTTCAAGTAAGCCAATGCCCGGGTAAAGCGTCGCTTCCGTGAGGCTGCGCATGTTTGGAGATGGAGTCACCCAAAGGAGGTTCGTTTCGTCGAGCCACATCGCGCGGCGCCATCCCACCATTTCAATGACTCTAAGGTCGCAACCAATTCTGCGGTCCTGATTGAAGAGCTTCGCCAGTTCCCCAATTGTCATCCCATGTCGCACCGGAATTGTGTGATAGGCGACGAACGAGAGCTTGTCGACGTCGGCGACTGGCCCCTCGACATCAAGTCCTCCAATCGGATTT
>DATBRN010000330.1:0-12552 GCA_036560225.1 Pyrinomonadaceae bacterium
ATTCGACGGATGGCGCGACATCGCGTTGAGCGCCTCTAATACCTGCGTACGTTCTGCTTCGCTTAAGTCTTCGAGCTTGACTCCATTCGCCTCCAAAACCGCCCGCAGGTTTTCTTCGGTGTTGGTGTCCTGGTCGTAGACGTCGCGATAAATGTGTAGTTTGCCGTCTTCAACGACGATAGTTTCATAACGTAGTTCTACGGGAACAGGGCGCTCCAATTTCATGGCCCTGGTTTTGGTTTTGTCCGCGAAGTACGACTTGAGTGCCGCATCGGATAATTCGCTGCCGGCCACCTGCGCCAACAGTTTGGCAAAGTCCTGTACTTGTGGCGTCGTTAGACCAACGCAGCCGTGCGAAGCAAAGGTGCCTAGTTTTGCCGGCGATTTGCCGCCATGAATCAGCGACGGCAAGCCTATAGGTATCTTGATTGGTCCAAGTGGGTTTAATTTACTGCCAGCCGCCACCTTCTCGCCGACACTGATGTTTTTCATCTTCGCAACCCAGGGTTCGTCCGGTGGCGTCCAGGTTGGATTGAAGATAATTGTTTGCGCTTTTCTTAAGCCTATCGGCAACGGAAACTCGGGGTAACCAATGCCGATCTTGTACGACTTTAACAGCGAGCCTTCCCTGAATACATCCATGCGGAAGGCGGGAATGTTGACGACAATGCGGGTATCTTTGGGGACCGCATTAGGTCCCGGCAACATTTTGTTCTCCGGCGCGTCACTCGCGTTCGGCTTAGCGTCACTCTTAGCTTCAGAGCCTTCGCTACCTGCAACCCAGTAGTCACGAGCAAGTGCAAACAGGTTCTCTGTTTTTTGTTCACCCACAACACCACGAATCGCGTCAGCGGCATGTTGGCGTGCCTGCTCGGCTTGACTTGACTGGTCAGCCTGACCCGATTGATCAGTTGCCTTTTCTTCTGTATTCAACTCTCGCAGCCGTGCAACTTCCTCGCTTGCGATTTTTTGTAACTGGGCCATCTGGTCGTCCGTGAGTTCGACCTTTGATTTCAGTTTTGTCTTAAACCCCTCATCCGAAAACAAGGCGTCCAGTACCGGCAAGGTAACGGGAATCGCGGCTGCACTGGTTGTGGTGGTGGGCGAAGTCGATGCTGAGGGCGAAGGGCTAACGGAAGTGTTCGAGTTGGAAGGGCTCCCAGGCTCACTCGCACAACCTCCGGCCACGAGCGAGAGGGCCATGATTAACCCCAGAGTTGTATGTTTTATGGTCTTCATTCTCTAGTACCTCGGTTACGGATGGTTATTGACATGATACCTATATCTGGATTGTATGTGCTCCAGTTTATTTCGGGCTCTTGGCTTTCGTATTTGGCGAAGCTGACGCGGCTGGTGATGGACTCACAGAGGGACTGGGGCTGCTTGCCGTACCTGTGGGCGTCGAAGGCGAAGGGCTGGCGGTGGTTGTGGAGTTGGAATTGTCGACCGGCTCGGTGGCACAACCCGCCAAGAAGACAAGCGAAAATACGGTTAGAAGTAACAGGGCAGTACGGCTGATAGTGTTCAAGTTTGACGAAGTCATTAGTGTTTTGCCTCATTTCAGCAAGATGGAAAAGCATGCTGATAATTGCCCCGTGGCAAAATAGTAGCAACGGGCGTTCCCACACGAGTTTCGCGGGGATCTGCGCTCGTCCTGCACCGAAACCCTCGTTTCTCAAGGAGTGCTTGCACGATTAACGAACGCGTAGGTAGGGAAGAGCGGAGTTAAGGCTGCCTAGAGTTCAAGCAGTTTAGAGTACAAACTTTAGCTTGCGTGGTTTCGAAAGCAGCAACCTAAAGGTTGGACTCTGAACGTTGGACTCTGAACGTTGGACTCTAAACGGTGCCGTCACTTTCGCAGGATCGGATATGGATTGATATTTGTGCCTTCCCAGTAACGCTTAGGGTCCGAAACTACCGCGATTGAAAAATGGAGGTGATAGTTTCCAGGCCCAGCATTGCCCGTATCGCCGACATAAGCGATAACTTCTCCCTGTTTCACGAACTTTCCGGCCACCAGTCCCTCAGCATAACCTTGTAAATGAGCGTAATAGAATATGAGCTTTTTATCAGTACTGAGTTGATAGATAGTCGTGCCACCTCGTTCGCTTTGAAAGAGTTTGATGATCTCGCCATCGGCGGCCGCCACCACTGGAGTGCCTGCCGGAGCTGGAATATCTATAGCATCATGTACACGTCCTTCTGAACGCGCATCCGAAAAAGTGTCTAACAGCTGGTCCGGTCTCACGCCGACCACTGGAATAATCAATTTCAATTTACCGACAAAACTGTTAGTGAGCGCTGTCGACGACTCCTGGTTACCTGACGAAGCTGATTGTTCTGGAGGTGTACCGCCAGTTTGAGGAGGCGATGTTGCCTGGGCCGCTGAAGGTGTAGCGGTAGGGTTGGTTTCCGGTGTTGGCGACGCGGGAGTTGTAGACAGAGGCGTCGGAGTTTCTGAAACGCTTACTTGTGCCTCGCGAATTACATTGAGGGCGGGCGGATAACGTCGTCCCCGCGCCCACAGTAGAACTGAGAGGCCAGCGATGACGACCGCCACTATGAGCAGCACTCGCAAGCGCGTTCGGCCCGTTAGTTGAAGCGCCACGATCTCTACCTCTGAAGACCCAACGGCAAGAGCGGTCTTGGCGTTTTGCCTTCAAGAAACCAACTAGCACCCACGCGCAAACGATGATGCCAGGTAGGTAGCCGTGCGGTGTAAAGCGCAAAGCGCGCCTGGCGAGCTAGTGGTCCCCCAAATGCCTTTCCGCCGGCGAGTACGGCGGCGCGCTCCGTGCCCAAACTAACTGCTTCTCCGAGCTCCTCGAATTGCTTTGAATGCAGCTCAGCGCCCGAGAGAAAGCTCTTGACGTTCTTTGCGGCTAGTCCCGCTTGCTGAAATGCTAGTTGGGCGGTCCCCGCTAGAGTTGGCGCGGCATCTTTGTAAAAAGCTATGTCGCCCAGCGCGAATACGTTTGCGTGTGACGGAATTTGTAGAGTGGGATTGACGAGCAAGAGACCCCGACTTGTCTTATCAACCTTAAGATTTTCGATTAACGGACTGACACGCACGCCGCCCACCCAAACCACTCCTGCCGTGTCGATCTCAGTCTCCTTGCCGTTATGTTCGAAAACGAGCGTCTTTTCGGTTAGGCGTATTACTCGCGTCAAGGTATGAACTTCCACGTGCGACTGACGCAAGGCGTCTTCGACAAATTCCCGAATCTCATCGCCCATTCCAGGCACAACCCGATCGCCCATCTCAATAACCAGCACGCGAGGTTCGCCATGCAGAGCACGACGTTTGAAAGCATCGCGCAGCAAGTCAGCCATCTTCGTCGAGAGTTCTACGCCGCTCGCGCCGGCGCCAACTACTGCGAACGTCAAAGCACGTTGGGTATCTTGCGGTGGCAGATCGGGGGCCACGTGGTCGAGCGCTTCGATCATTCTCTGTCGCAGTTGATCGGCATGAGCAATCTTGCGAAAGGGAATGGCATATTCTGCTGCGCCTGCAACTCCGGCGAAGTTTGTCACCCCGCCGACGGCAAGCACCAGAGCATCATAGGTAAGGTTTTCGCTCCGGTTTCTTAGTGTCACTGTTCGCTCGTTTAGATCCACATTCGTAACTTCATCCGCTACCAGGTTGACGTTTTCATCGAGCAACTCTTTGTAGCGGGGTGCAATATGCCACTCTTCCACTTCGCCACTGAAGTATTCGTAAAGCATGGGTGTGAAGAGAAAGTTCTCGTCATCGCTGATAAGCGTGACATCGCAACTGCCCTGCAAACCAAGGGCCGTGAAGAGTCCCCCAAAGCCGCCGCCAACAATAATAATTCGTGCTCTTTTGTTTTCCATGTGTTGTGTGCTCCGGTAGCTTGCGAATGGTAACAGACAAGTCGCATGGCGCGGATGCATTCTTCAGCGGCTTTGGCGCTGAGAATGGAATCTCCATACAGCCCTCGGTCGTGGGTTGGTCCCTTCTCGACTTCTCATTGACCTCGCATTAGTCCCGTAATAACCTTGTATAAGTTCTAACTGGCGGCCAATCACACTCAAGGAGCCCAAGGATGAAGCCACGGACGGCCCGCATTAAGCTAAGGTTCTCTTTATGTTTTTCGTTCATCTTGCTCCTGGTAGTGTTGATGCAGGCCTCGACGATCATCTCCTCCTCACATTCGTTGCACATCGACGCGAAAGGCGAGGGTAAAGGCGAAAGTATTAACCGCAGTTCACTCTTGGGGCTGGGAGGCAGTATCGGTGACGCTTACCACTCCGAGATCTCAAGGTCGCTTAAGGATCTCACTCAATTAGTATTGCAAACTCCAGCCTCCAAGATCGCGCCACAGGTAGTGTCTGACACAGCTAACGGCAATAGCGCATCTGTAATTATCCTGATGGCCGACCCGGCAGACCTCAGCGCGGCTTATGACATGAAGGACCAGGATGCGCGCGGCTGGTTTGTCTATAACACGCTTACGCAGCACGCCGCCCGCACCCAGGCGAACCTTCAGGGCTTTCTCAAATCCCACGGTATTGCCTATCAGTCTTTCTGGGTCGGTAACGCTATCTCAATTTCCGGGGATCGGCCTCTTGTAGAAGCGCTTGCCGCCCGCAACGATGTTGGCAAAATCGAGTCGAACAGGCCACAACGTTGGATCGAGGATCCTCAGATCGCCAAAGCCAGAGAAGCAAACGAGAGTCCCGAAACCGTCGAGCTGGGGGTGACCAACGTAAACGCTCCGCAGGTATGGGCAATGGGATTTACGGGTCAGGGAATCGTGATCGGTAACCAGGATACTGGCATGCGCTGGACTCACAATGCCTTGAAACCGAAATATCGAGGCTGGAACGGGGCGGTGGCCGACCACAATTTTAACTGGCACGATTCGATCCATAGCGGCGGCGGTTCCTGCGGCGCCAACTCTGTAGCGCCTTGCGACGACCACGGGCATGGTACGCATACCACGGGGACCACGGTTGGCGATGACGGCTCGGGAAATCAGGTTGGCGTGGCGCCGGGCGCAAAGTGGATCGGCTGTCGCAACATGGACCAGGGCAACGGCACTCCCACCACCTACATGGAGTGCTTCCAATTCTTCATTGCACCCACCGATCTCACTGGAAACAATCCAGACCCCACGAAGCGGCCTCACGTCATGAATAATAGTTGGGGCTGCCCGCCCAGCGAAGGATGCGCAGCAGCAACGTTGGCGCAGTCAATCACGGATAGCGAGGCGGCGGGGATTTTCGTGGAGGTGTCGGCGGGCAACTCCGGCCCATCCTGCAGTACAGTGAGCGACCCGCCAGCTATCTATGAAAAGTCATTCTCTACCGGGGCCATAAATGCCAGCACCAATACACTGGCCAGCTTTAGCAGTCGAGGACCCGTGACAATTGATGGTTCCAACCGGCCGAAGCCCGACATCTCGGCGCCAGGTCAGAATGTCCGTTCTTCCACATTGACAAGCGACACCAGCTACGGTTCGTTAAACGGTACTTCGATGGCCGGACCGCATGTTGTCGGCGTGGTCGCGTTGCTGTGGTCAGCACGGCCGAACATAGCGCGCAACATCGCACTAACCAAATCGATCTTACAGTCATCTGCGAATCCCGACGTTACAGTAGCCCCAGCGCAGACGTGCGGCGGCACCCTCGCCAGTACCCCCCCGTTGAGTCAGATACCGAACAACTCCTTCGGCTTTGGGCGCGTCGATGCCCTCAAAGCAGTCAATACGGCGCCGACCGCAGGCCCAGCCATTCTCAGCGGCCAGATTACAACGTCAGACGGTCAACCAGTTGCGGGTGTGACTGTTCGGCTGACCGGAGGAGCAACACGGAAGACTATTACCGATAGCGATGGAAACTATCGCTTCGAGGATGTCGATACGAATAATTTCTACACCGTGACACCTTCACGCGTGAACTACAGCTTCAGTCCAGACAATCGCTCATTCTCGCTCTCGGGCGACAAAACTGACGCCGTGTTCACAGCTACTCCGGAACCGGTTGTAGCTAACCCTATCGACGTTTCCGAGTTTTTCGTGCGCCAGCACTACGTCGACTTCCTGGGACGCGAGCCTGACGAAAGCGGATTCAACTTCTGGAGTGATCAGATACTCGAGTGTGGCCCTGACACAAACTGCATTGAGCGGCGCAGAATCAATGTATCCGCAGCATACTTTCTTTCCATTGAGTTCCAGGAAACTGGCGGCTTGGTCGACGGACTCTATCGTGCCAGCTACGACCGGCGCCCATTTTTTGCCGAGTTCATTCCTGATGCCGGGATCGTTGCGCGCAATGTCATCGTCGGTCGAGGCGACTGGGCACAGCAGTTGGAAACGAATAAACAGGCCTTTGTCGATGCCTGGGTCCAGCGTCCGGCTTTTAGGTCCGCCTACGACAGCCTGAGTAACGACTCGTTTGTCGATACGCTCATCAGCCATACCCACGGTAGTTTCAATGGTGATCGAAATGCGCTTGTTGCAGGGCTGGCCAGCGGCAGCTTGACGCGCGCCACAGCCCTGCGGCAGATAGTCGAGAACGGTGGTTTCGCGCGGGCGAAGTCGAACGAGATGTTTGTGATGATGGAATACTTCGGGTATCTCCGTCGCGATCCGGATGATAGTGGCTACCAGTTCTGGTTGAACAAGCTGAATCAGTTTGGCGGCAACTTCGAGCAGGCGGAGATGGTCAAGGCGTTCATCGTCTCCGGTGAATACCGCGACCGTTTCCCGCGGTGACCAGCAGAGCCAGTCCGGCTATCGAACTGAAAGATTTTCCATATTTCATTTGACATTTCATTTGACATTTCTCATTGGCCATTTGAGGCAAGCGCCTTCTTAGAACGAGCTGTAGCGGGGCCAAGCGCGCAATATCACGCGGATTGCTCCTTCTGGGGCAAGCCCGGCCTTAAGTGGCTAATGACCATTGAAAAATGAGAAATCGAAAGTCCTGGTTCTGTTGCTGCTGTCAATCACCACTTCTGGGACCCCGCTGGACAGCATCCCGTTCGCGTGTTAACTTACCTCTACACTTAATCTTAGCGGTTGCCGTCCCGACGGTTTTCTGCTGTTCAGGAGGACCATTTCAAGCAGTGCCTTTAGCCAAGGAAACGAAAACACAGATTTTGAACGATTTTCGCAGTCACGAGACAGACACGGGTTCCCCACAGGTCCAGGTGGCCTTACTCAGCAAGAGAATCAACGAGCTTACAGAGCACTTCAAAGTCCACAAAAAGGATAACCACTCGCGGCGCGGCCTGCTCAAGATGGTCTCGCAGCGGCGAAGTTTGCTGGATTACTTAAAGCGGACGGACATCGAACGCTATCATGAGGT
Organism: Pyrinomonadaceae bacterium; assembly: GCA_036560225.1. Lineage (GTDB taxonomy): Bacteria > Acidobacteriota > Blastocatellia > Pyrinomonadales > Pyrinomonadaceae > PSRF01. Next base: position 7,336 of record DATBRN010000330.1, read on the forward strand.
AGTGACTCGTCTGGGGCTGCGCAAGTAAGGAACAACTGACTGTAGTGTAAACGAGAGACTTCGAATCTCAGTTTCATATCAAGCCCGCGTCTATCGAAGAACTTGCCTAAGAGTGCCGAACGTGACGGCGAGACTCCCAAGCAAGCAGACGCGTTCGGCCTTAGCGCAACGCATATAAGGCGGCAGAGCTTCACGGTAAAGAGGCTTTTGCCGCCTTCATGATTGTTGCGGCTCGAAATTCTTACCCAAACGCGTCACGTGGCGTGGACTTTCAGGAAATGAAGACCTGGGAGTGGACTATTCCAACTGGAGCGAGGCGCACGAGACGCTCGCCAGCCTGAATAAACCAGGCAATTGTCGAAGGAGACAAAACAAGATGACAGCCAAGAAATATCTTAGAGAATCAATAAAGTTAGGCGATAAGGACTTGACCGTTGAGACGGGTCGAGTCGCCAAGCAGGCGGATGGCTCCGTAATTATCAAGTATGGTGACACGATGTTGCTCGTTGCGGCAGTCGGTGCCCAGGCTACTCGGGAAGGAGTCGATTTCTTCCCTCTGACCGTAGAATACCGCGAAGCAAATTATGCGGCCGGACGAATTCCCGGAAACTACTTCCGCCGTGAAGGACGACCTACCGAAAAGGAAACACTTACCAGCCGTTTAATTGATCGACCCTGCCGGCCACTGTTCGCGGAAGGTTATCGTAACGAGACGCAGGTAATCGCCAGCGTGATTTCCGCTGACCCGGACAACAACCCGGATGTAATCGCAATCACCGGCGCTTCATGCGCGCTTTACCTTTCCGACATTCCTTTCATGAATCCCATCGGCGGCGTGCGGATCGGACTGATCGAGGGCCGCTACATTGTTAACCCAACCTACGATGAAGTGCGCGAGTCGCGTTTGAATTTAATCGTCGCGGGCACGGAAGAGGCCATCGTGATGGTCGAGGCAGGCGCTTCCGAGGTTTCAGAAGAGATTATGGTTGAGGCGCTTATGCTTGCGCACAAGGAGATCAATCGACTGTGTCGCTGGCAAAAGGAATTGTACAAAGCGCTGGACATCAAGAAGCGCCAGGCGGAGGCCCCGGTGCTAAACGAGGAGTTGCTGGGAGAAATTCAGCGGAACTATAGCGAACGTTTAAGAGCCTCTATGGACGTGACCGGCCAGGAAAAGCGGGAAAGCTACGTAGCTGTTGACGCGTTGAAAAAGGAAGTCGTTGAGGCCTACCCGGAAGACGACCCTGAAAGAAGACTGATGGCAAAAAGGGTCTTCGACCATTTGAAAGAAACCATCTTCCGGGATGATATCCTCAATAGCCGCCGCAGACCTGACGGCCGGCGGTTCTCTGAAATACGACCAATAAGCTGCGAAATTGGTTGGCTGCCAAGGGTGCACGGTTCCGCTCTCTTTACGCGCGGCGAAACTCAGGCCCTGGTCACCACCACGCTAGGAACCAAGGAAGACGAGCAGTTCATGGACGACATCGAGAAGGGTGAAGTAAAGCGCCGCTTCCTGCTGCACTACAACTTTCCCCATTATTCCGTTGGCGAGGTCGGTCGCTTTGGGTCGTCAAGCCGTCGCGAAATTGGGCATGGTGCGCTGGCACGTCGCGCGATCGAGCCGGTTTTGCCGGATGAGTCGGTTTTTCCCTATACACTACGCATCGTTTCAGACATTACGGAGTCGAATGGTTCGTCATCAATGGCCAGCGTTTGCGGCGGCATCCTTTCGCTGATGGACGCGGGCGTACCCTTGAAGGCTCCAGTTGCTGGCGTGGCGATGGGACTGGTAATGGAAGGTAATAAGTATGCCATTCTGACGGACATCGCCGGAGCCGAGGATCATTACGGCGACATGGACTTCAAAGTCACAGGCACTAAAGCAGGCATCACCGCATTGCAGATGGACATCAAGATCGGCGGAATCAACGCTCAGATCATGGCCGAGGCGCTGGAGCAGGCAAGAAAGGGACGCTTGTATATCCTGGGCGTAATGGAGCAAGCGATCGCTGAGCCTCGTCCCGACATCTCCGTTCACGCACCCCGAATTATCCAAATCAAAATTAATCCGGATAAGATTCGCGACGTCATCGGACCAGGCGGCAAGATGATCCGCTCGCTGGTTGAAGAAACGGGCGCAAAGATCGACGTCTCAGACGATGGCACAATTTCGATAGCCACTTCGAGCGGCGAGGCCGCTGAAGCAGCGGTTGCGCGAATTCGCGGCATAACAGCGGAGGCCGAAGTTGGCCAGACCTATCTGGGTACGGTGTCCCGTATCGTCGACTTTGGCGCGTTTGTCGAAATCTTTCCGGGAACAGATGGATTGCTTCACATCTCTGAAATCGCCGATCGGAGAGTGAAGGATGTCCGGGACGAGCTGAAGGAAGGACAGCAGATCCTCGTGAAATGCATCGGAAAAGAAGGCAACAAGATTAAACTTTCGCGAAAAGCAGTGTTGCGCGACGAAGATCGCAAAGCGGAGGCCGCTAGCGCGGGCGAAGCTGATTAGTATCTGAGATCTGAGATCTGAGATCTCAGATCTGAAATCTGAGAGAGGGAGGTTTGCAACGACGCAAACCTCCTTTTTTATTCAGTTTAGAACCTCAATAACTCCCACCGAAATTGGAATCACTTTGTTATTAAGCCTCTTTTCCTATCAACCAGCGAAACCGTCAGCGGTGTTTCAAGCCGAACCACGCATTTTTAAAGAGCTTTCCGCGCGGCGGTTGAAAAGTTTAAACCGAGGCCAACACTTTTCCAGCTCGTTAGCCCAGGAAAAGATTCGAGGAGGAATTTCAAACCGATGATGAGTCGAGCTTTTCGCCCAGTTGCTGCGATACTCAGCATCTTGCTTTTGTCAGGCGCGCCGACCCATGCGGCACCAGTGGCAATTAGCGAGGTGATACAGGTGCTTGGCAACTACCAGAATCCTCCCGAGCTTCGGCTCCGCAGTGTTTCCCAAAATACAACCTCTTTGGTAGACGAAGGAAACGGACCCTCTCCGGTGGCATCGGCTGCACAGCAGTCGGCCGCTGGTGGCACTGCCGAGATTCCCGACACCACAACGCCAGACGTTATCTCGAGTGATGCTGGTGACACGCTTCTGGCGGGCGTTGCAGTCAGTTCTGATCCGCAAGCGGGTGTTGACGTGGTCGACCAGGGAGATGTAGAAGGTACAATCTGTGACTGCGGCGAAATCACCGTTCCAGGTGGCGGATTTCCCAAATGGCCTCTGCTTTTCTTAGCCGCAATACCATTCTTCTTCATCCATGGTTGCGAAAATTGCCAGAGCCCGACTCCACCGACAACGCCAACTCCGCCAAGCACGCCCGCAATTCCGGAGCCGGCATCGCTCTTCCTGTTCGGCACTGGCTTGGCGGCTTTTGGAGCCGGCTTGCGTAGACGTTATGCTAAGGGCAAACTTGCAACGCAGTCGCAGACCACGGAGGAGGACTGATCAGAATGTTGAAAGCAGCATTTAGCGGACGCCGAGCCTACGCCAAACTCGCCTTAGCAGCGCTGCTGGCGCTTACATTTTGTATGGCCCATCCAGCTTCGAATGTCTATGCCAAGAAGCGAAGACCGGCGAAATATGGTTCGATCAAGATCCTCAGTAACCCGGCTGGACTGCCAATAGAAATTGATGGGCGATCGGAAGGGCAGACAACTAGCGACTACCGCTCGTTCGATCGTGACCCGGGCGTGCATACAATCGTCGTCACTTTGCCCAATGGACAAAGATGGACTCGCGAAATCGATCTGCAGGCTGGTCGCGTCAAGTGTGTGGCCATTAGCTACCGGTCAGCGCCTCCAATTGTGAAATCGCCTTGCCCCTATCCGGTTAGCCTCTCTGTCGATGCTGAAGTCAATGAGGGCGATGTCATAACCTTTAGTGCCGATACCGCCTACAGCGGCACCGGCCCGCTTAACTACACCTGGACCGTAAGTCCGAATACGGCAAAGATACTGACGAACGTCGAAAACAAGATCACTGTTGATTCAACGGGTCTTGGTGGCCAGCGCGTAACGGCGACTCTCGTCGTCGACGATGGCTCGGGTGATCCGATCTGTCGCCAAACCGCCCAGGCTTCGACCTTCGTTCGGCCTCCCGAACACCGCGAGAATCCTTCACGGCAGTTTGACGTCTGTTGCAGTTGCTCGTATGACGATCAAAAGGCACGCCTCGACAACCTCGCTGTCGAATTGCAAAACGATCCGTCAACTACGACTTACGTGATCGCCTACGGTGGGCGTACGAGCCGCATCGGTCAGGCAGACTTGCTGGGCAGCCGCGCTCGCGATTACCTCGTGACGCAGCGAGGCATCGACCAGTCTCGAATCGTTGTTATGAACGGTGGGTTCCGCGAGGAAGACTGTGTTGAGTTATTCATCGTTCCGCGAGGAGCAGCACCGCCACGGCCTACACCAACGGTACAGGCAGGCGATGTTAGACCTGCTGGTCGACGTAGACGAGACTAGTTACGCCGCTACTGGCGGCGAAACCCGACTTGAGGGAGACAAGACAAGGTTCTTGTCTCCCTCTTGTTTTAGACAAGTGCCTTTATCAGAACCGGTGGTAGCGATCGGTTCTACACTCAACAAAGAACGCAAAGTCGCCCGGCAAGCGAATGCCTGACCGTGATCGAAGCGCTCATAGACGTTGGTGCTTGGCGGGTCGCCCCCGGTTTCGATTGACGCTGGTTCAAGGCCTGTGATAACAATCTTGGCATCCCCCTCTGAATCAACGTCCCCCCAATTCAACCAGGAGGAGTCGTTTTATGGGAGACAATGGAGATGGCGGTGGTGGCGGCGGCAGCACTGGAGTTGTCGCAGTGCTCGTGATATTCGTGATCGTTCTTTTGGCTTTGGCTTTTGTTTTTAGAAATCGATTGTTTGGCGGAGGCACGCAGAAGATTAACGTGAACGTTTCGGCGCCAGCGCCGGCGCCGTCGAAGTAAACTCAACATTGCGGGCCGCTAGATTTTGGGAGGGGCACCAGGTGCTCCTCTTTTTTCGGTGGGTAAATGGTAAATCGTGAATGGTGAATCGCACCCAGGCATTGTAAGTAACATACTTCGCGACCTGAGGTACGTGAGAACGCGCCGGGTACGATAATTTGCAGGTTAGGTAATTTGATGGGTTAGGTAATTTGCAGGTTGGGAAGGCGGGCTTACGCCCGCCGGAGCGCTAACGGCGCGACCGGTTTTGAGT
>DATBRN010000331.1:0-6763 GCA_036560225.1 Pyrinomonadaceae bacterium
TTGGCCTGAGTCGGCGCCGGCGCGGCGTAACGGCTGACGTCCGGCACTTCCACGGTGCTCGCGAGGGCGTCTTCCTGAATATCCGCATCGTAATTGATATAGATCGGTGCCTTTGGATCCGTCGTCGCAATTCGGTAGCCACGAATGAAGGAGTCCGGCACGTCTGCCAATGAATACGGCTGATCGTCCCATTTGACGTAATCGCGCACCTGGTTGCCCTGGACGAGCGCAGTATGAATCCAGTCGATGCGCGGCCGGCGTCGCTTGGAGTTCATCGGCCCGGTGCCACCGAGCACCATGATCGGCACGCGGTCGATGTAAGCGTTGAAGATCGCCATGCTGGCATGCTGCAAACCGACCATGTTGTGGGCGATGGCGATCATCGGTTTGTTTTTCGCCTTGGCGTATCCGTGCGCTACGGCGACAGAGATTTCTTCGTGATGGCAGAAAATCACTTCCGGCATGTAATTGCCGCCGTAGTTGACGATGGAATCGTGAATGCCGCGGAAAGTCGCGCCCGGATTAAAGGCTGCATACTCGATATCGAATGCTTTCATCAAATCGACGACGACGTCGGAGCCGTATTGCGCTTGTTTTTTCTCTATTTTGCTTTGCGGTTTGGCCACAGTGTCCGTCCTCCGTAAAAATAGTGTTCCGACTCAATATCAGGAATTCTCCGCGTTGACTAGCGCTTCGGGCGACGACACCGCGCCCATTGACGCCGATCGCAAGAGGCCCTTTTTATAGAATAATTCCAAAGTTTCGATCAAGTCTCCAGTTCGCGCGCCGTTATCGGATGCCTGATCTACGTTTAAAGTCGCGATGGCTTCGAGAACTTTTTGTACCGCCGGGGCCATGTACGACTTCATGTTGTGGTGATTGAAGGTTCTTTTGAGCTCATCCATTTCTTCAGCCCTTCTCTCGGCGTGGATGCGCAGGCCGACAATGCTGGAAGACACCTTGTCGAGTAAACCGGGAAAACTATCCTCGTACTGGGCGCGAATCTCGTTGAGTAAGCCGAAACGCTGCGCGCCCATCAAGAGCTCGCAAAACAGCCCTTGCAACCCTTTGGTCAATCCTGCGTAAACCACTTTGAAAGCGGAAGCCTGGTTGGCGCTCGGTCCCAAGATCTTTACCGGAATATTGAACGATTCCAAATCGCGCAGGCGCGCCGCGTCAGGTCCGGAAACATACACGATGGTTCCTTTACCCATCTTCGATGCCCCACCAATGATACAACCATCGACGAAATTCACGCCGGCCGGAATCAGACTCTTTGCGATATTTTCCGCGGTCATCGGCGAGATCGCGTTAGCGTCGAGATACAGAAGATCCTTTCGCCCCGTCTTCATCGCCGCCTTGGCAACCTTCGTCGCGACTCGCTTGGCCGCGAACGGCACGACGATTGATACGATCAACTCGGCTTCGCGAACAAGCGCGGCCATAGACGGGAGTGATTTAACCCCGGCGTTTTCGCCACGCTTTCGGCTGACTTCACCGCGATCCTTGTCGTAGGTCAAGACTTCGACGCCGTGACTTTTCAGCAGCTTTGCCCAATGAAACCCCATTTCACCGATACTCATGATGCCAACTTTTTGAAAAGCCACTTTTATCTCCTTATATGATTGCTCACATCACGCGATCAACACGCCGGTAGAAAGGTCATCTAGAGCATTTCGCATCGCCCCGATTTTTTAATTTGCATCCCAATGCCGATCTTGGTGCCGGAGCCGGACTCGAACCGACACGGACCCTTCCGGATCCTCGGGATTTTAAGTTTTCTGATTCGGTTTCTTACCAACATCTAACAAACTCCAAGCAGCAAAACAAAAGGGTTTTATTGTTCGGTGTGTGCGTCTGCCTCGTCTTGGGCTGCGCTGGATTGGGCACAATTACGGGCACAGCAAGATTGATTCTTCTAAGGCGCCGGTGTGCCTCATAGTGTTGCTAAGAAACTCACAGGACACGAAACCGACGACGTTTTTGACCGCTACGATATTGTAGACGAGCAAGATTTGAGCGAGGCAGTGACGAAGGTAGGTCGTTATCTAGGTCGGAGAAAAGTCCCTTCGACGGCCGCACCAAAAAACAGCGACACAACTCGGAACGGCGCTTCTCAAGCAGCAGCAAATAGTGATCTAGACAAGTACCGTCAGTTTGCACCGCCAGCGATTAGAGAGACAACCACGGTAGATAAGCTGTTTACCCTGATGGCTGACCTAGGAGTGGGCTAGTTTGGCCAAGGCCAGTAGTCATGGTTCGAATTTTAGCAAGTGTGCACGCTTCCAAAATAGGAAAAAGGGCATGTCTGGGGAGTTGAGAGCTGGCTTGAAGACCAGGTTAACCACGTACCTCAAAGGGGTGCACAGCACCCCCTTGAACCCCCAAGATTAAGACCACCACCACCCCTTCGGACCGTTCAGCGCAGATTACTTGAGCGGCGGATTACTGCTGACGGATTCTCCACGCGTGTCCGTGAAGGTGTCAAGACAAACTTTTCAGTTAATATGGTCGACAGTGCAAATGAGCATTGAGGCCAGGGCGGGTTACTTCCCCAGTACCTTCAGCGCCGCTCTACTTCGCTGCTCGGGCGTGGTCCACTCGCTCGGAAGATAACCTTAAAGCTGACGGCAATTAGGCTGGAGATACGGCTATTCTATCGGCGAATGGAAGAGGTTCCGCATTGGTATTAGTTGGATTGAGTGTGTAGTCCGAATATCGGCGCACCACCTAACGTCAAAGCTCATATCATCCTCCTTTGCTCGCGGCCTGTTTCTGACTCATTTACCTCTTGAAAAGAGGTCTCGATTCGGCTCGCCCGCTTCATATCACAATCAGGCCATTCGATGCCCCCGCCGAACGCAATGGCCGTTAACGTCTTGTATCGCCATGTTGCGTGCAGGCTCCCGAAGGACGCTGCGGACGTATCCGTTACAGGGGCATGAACGGTAGAAAATATTTGTTGCGAAAGATCATGATGCCGTCTATAAACTAGAAAACGTTTTCGATCGGATAAACATAAACGAGATATAAATAAAAGAACCCCAACGAAAGGGTAAGTACGATGACACCCAGTACCGGCGAGCGCACTTTGAACTCTTTGAGGGAAAACACGAACTCCGTAGCTTCCGTTCTTTCTTCTTCCTTCCGAGTGCCTCTCGGTCGAAGGCCATAGTGGAATTGGATAGCGGCAAAATAGATTCCAGCAAAAACCAGAATTAGTACAACCACGAAGATGATCCTCGAAGAGATCAGCTGCCATTCGAAGACACTCCGCCGGTGATCATAGCCGCTCCGTCTGTAATCGTAATAGGCGCGCAGTGTCTCCTGGAAGCGCTCTTGCGTCTCTTTAGCAAGGCCCTGTGAATCTGGCGCCTCAGGTAAAGCCAGGTCCTGACCGCCTTTGGCTCTGTAGCTGCCAAGTCGCTTGATTCGTTCCTCTCGGGTCGGCAGGTCGGGCGAGCCCTCTGCGGTTTGGGGTTGACTCTCTTGAGCGATCAACTTCTCCGGCACCACACACTCCACCATTGCTCCGATGACAGCGCCGGCTACAATCAGAGCTGCCGCGAGCAAGCGCATCATGGCCTCACCAGCATGCCGATTGCGTCGGTACGTGAAGTGATCTGCTGATAGGTGGAAATGCCGGAGCTCTCCTGCGAAAGATAGTGCTGCACAGAAGGTTCATCATTGCCAACCATTGTTCGCATGATATCGAGCAAGCGTGTGTTTTCGGCATCCAACCATTTAGCATGGGTGGTGTCGGGAGGCGCGCTGGGTGGTGTCGGCCACTGAGCACTCGCGTAGCTAAGCCTCCGCTGCGATCCGTCGGGATTAGTAACGGTCTCACCGCCCCGGTACCGCTCACGGATCGTGCCATCGGGATATCGTAACTCGACGTGACCGTTTGGCAGGACGCGGCGGATTGGAGCGCCCCCGCCAAGCGCGACGCCACTCGGTGTGATCGGGGTGCGGCTATCCGCGGGTGACTTTACGCCGCCGACAATCTGCAGTACCGGTTGCAGCTCGCCGCCTGGGCGGCTCCACGTCTTCGGAAAAAAGAAGCTGCGTTCCATGAATGGATTCTTGCCTCCAACATACATGGCGACCCGTATCTGGTTGGTCGAGAAAACATTGGGAGCCGACTGATTAACACTTAGATTGACTCGCGTGCTGTGTCGCCCCCGCTGAACACCGCCGGGTCTATGCGCGTAATAGGACGAGATTTTGCCATTGTTGGCCATTATGGCTGAAATGAAGACGTTGTCGCCCTCGCTTCCACCGTAACTGTAGGCAACATCAAATGTGACGTCATCACGGCCTTCGGAGGCCACAGTCACGCGCTCGATGTTGTTCTGCGCCTGGGTCGGCGTCGCGCCAGATGCGGCCACTGCAAACACAAGAACAAACCACGTTGCTCGATATGTGCACCATCGTAATAGAAAATTTCGAACCATAATAATCTACCTTCATGTTAAGAGTCACACGACATTAGAGATATCTGAATCGTGTTCTCTCATCATGGTTCTCCGACTATCTCTTCAAGAATCTTCGCCAACCGTGCCCCCGCTTTACGCATTTGTTCCTCGACAATAGGGCGCATCTGTTTGGCACGATTCGGGTCCTCCTGCTGGCGTTTCAAATCAATGCGCAAGCCCGATGCCATCGCCCAAACCAGAGCGACGAATACTGTAAGACTACGATTCGGTTGAGAACTTGCGGTTAAGTGACCGCGGATATTTACTTGGTGACAGCGGAAAGTGCAACTTTCGTTGATACGAGTGTAAACAAAGTCACTACTCGGTGACTACTTGAGGGCGCTTGTTTTCCGTGGCCTTGCTTCCCACGATAGACTGATTATTGCTTCCGGCTATCGACTCACCGACGTATTGCAACGAACCGTGAACGAGTGAAGCGCCTCCTAGCGAGGAAAATCAAGACACCAAACGGTTTCTATGGCATGTCAGTACTGCGGTGGTAATAGGTTTTCTGGCGGCTGTTTTATTGGGCCTATCTGGACTACCTGCGCCCGATTCTGCCCACCGTGGTGATTTTGCTGGAGCTAAGATTCTCGAAGATTGCGCGGCGAAGAGAATTCCGGGTTGTTAATCTACTTCCCCAACACTGAATTCAACACGCTGCGGTAATCATGGCAGCATCGTCAACAATAGTTAGGCCTCTACCACGCTTATGGCAGACTCAGGCAAGGCGTTGGGTACTTTAAGTCGGACCGTTAATATAGCATTGGCGCCGCTTCGTGGCCTGGTATGGGATGAGATTGAGGAGTGGCTATCGGCTACTATAGAGCGAAAGCTCGAAGAACGTGGCGTTCCAAAGGAACGCATCACCACCCCGAATCCGGATGTTGCCGTGCCAGCCATTGAAGCATTACGCTACACCACGCTAAGGGAGCAATATGCCAATCTACTTGCCACATCGATGGACTCTGCTACTGCACTCGAAGCTCATCTTGCCTTCGTGGAGATACTGAAACAACTCACCCCCGACGAGGCCAAGATTCTTCAGTTTCTCCCGCGAGTGGAGAAGCACGAACCAATTATAAACTTGGGCTTTGAAATCCCCGAAAAAGGACAATTTGTCATTTACCGACACGCGAGCACTATCGGTGCGGATGCTGGCTGTTCCGCCGATGCGATTGTGCCACAAGCTATCAACAATCTGTGTCGTCTTGGCCTGACCGAGATTCCCGCGATGCGGAAGCTTGCAGAGGATTGGCGTTACGATCGGATACGGGCCCTTTCAGTTGTAAGCGAGATAAAAGCGCACATTCCAAAGGGTGCCCGATTCATTATCGAGGAGAAGATTTTCGGTATCACCATCATAGGCGAGTCTTTTCGTGCGGCCTGCATAAGCGAACGTAAATCCGAGGCCTAACAAATCGTTCTACGCGACCGCCTACTGGCATCTAGGAAAGGACGCGCAACAAGGCGTTCCAGCCGACGATCACTGCCTTCGCGTCGCTGCTTCTCGCGTCTGCGTTATGAAGGTCGCTGTGTTGCGATGGGCTTGTTCGCTAGAGGAGCGGCAACTGCGGCCCACTGCGTTGGCTGGGTGAAACAGGTTGAACGCACTCCGCCGTATCATTCTCAGGCGAATTGACGAGCGTGGAAACCTCGTGCGCTTCCATTAGCTCTGACGGCAACGGCTGCAACACGGCGAGCAGAAACCCACATGAAAGCGAAAACGGTCCATCAAGCCACTGGTGGCCCATTTCTCTGTCATAGATCACGGGCATTCGGTTGTGGATCGGCCGCAATAGCGCGTTCGCCTGCGTGGTGATAATCGTGAAGGTGTAAAGCTCACTCCCGCAGATCGCGGTCTAGCCAGGAGTCCCAGGCTGCAAGTGCGTCGGTTTGCGCAAGCCTGGAGATTACGAGATGTTCCCGAGTGACGGTCGAATTCCTCTTGGGTTTTCTGATACAACAAAAATGCCAGGGTTTCAAAGACGAAACTCATTAAAATGTTTGATACTTCAGCGAAGCAGGTGCCACGCTTCTTCATACCGAGTCCAGTCTTTGACGGGTTTGTTGCTGCTGCCCACAGCGTATTTGCCTTCAACGGGAATATATACAGACGACACGTTTCGCAAATGAGTTACTGGGATGACGTACAGTTTTATTCCGTGGCCGCTTTTCATTGCCCACAGCGCAACCTTGGCTCTCTTGGTTGCGTCACTAACATCAAAACGAGCGTATTCACGCCCGTTGGGACTGCGCTTGTGGCCCTTGCGCAGTTGAATGCTGCA
>DATBRN010000332.1:0-3574 GCA_036560225.1 Pyrinomonadaceae bacterium
CGTCGACTTCCTGTTTCCAAACTACGCCGAGCTTGAACGTGACTATTTCAAGCGCACCGGATTTTTTCCGATCATGCACACGCTGATCATCAAGAATTCGGTCCTAGAGAAGGATCCGTGGGTCGCCATGAGCATGTTTAACGCCTGGCAGGAATCAAAAAGCAAATGCTACGAATGGCTCCAGTGGCAGCGCGTTCACCAAACTTCGCTGTGGTACCGCGCTCTGTGGGAGGAAGAGCAGGCGGTTGCAGGCAATGATCCTTACGTATGGGGATTTCGCAGCACGCGACCGGAAGTAGCCAAGCTGCTCGAATATTGCCACAGGCAGGGTTTGACGACGCGCAAGTTCGAACCGGAAGAAATGTTTCACCCGACCACGCTGGAAACGTAACGGGCGCAGCCTATTGCCGACAGACAACGCGTCTCACCAACAGTCTATAGGAATGTGGCCAGCACCCCGCTCTTGTTGGTGCTAAAAATCACAAGCGATCAATTGACGGGGCAATGTCGATTTAAGCGGTAGTCACTTTACCATGGTCACGCAAGGCGAGGCAGCCAACGTCCTCGTGATTCAGCGACTCTGTGCTATGCCTAACTAACTACGAGATTCTTTTGAATCAGGTTGCGATGCGGCTCACCTCTGAGCAGGTCGCTAAATGTCAGCCGTTAGCTCCTTTAGCCTCGCCACGAGGGGCCCGCAGGGGCTTGTCGGCGCAAAAATGTTTGCACAAACAGTCTTAGGAGGTGTTGGCATGCCGGTTCAGATATTTGATGTGTTTGACATTGCCAAGGCGCATAAGGATGCGGGAGAGCTGAGGGGCCGTACGACTGCGCTGGACACCAATCACATGCGTACTGTGGTGCTGTGTTACAAGACACCTCGCTGCAAGAATTTCGTCTTTTCGCATTTGCTGCTTCGTTAAGCGTCGGCGCATTACCGCAACGTAAGCGTCCGTTCGCGCTTGTAATCGCGGTGCCAGTTATTGTCGGCTTATCATTAAGACGCACTCGATACGCTGGAGATAACCAAAGCCCTCTAATCTGCCCGTCGAAAAAGGTAAGTCATTTCTAAGCAGGGACAGCCAAAGTAACTCATTGAAAGGAGCCATGACATGTCAGAGGCCGCTGTTGAATTGGGCTCTCGTGAGAAAATTCCTGTCATCGATTTCACTGGTCTTACGGCTGGTGACCTGACGCTACGTAAGGCTACAGCTGTAAGCATGCGAGAAGCATTTGAGGACTTCGGCTTCATCTATCTGAAAGATCACAGCGTGCCTCAAAGCGTTATAGACGAGTTGTTCGCTCGGAGTACTGCGTTCTTCGATGTTCCGCAGGCAACGAAGGCGGAAGCTGGCGGTTACCGCGGAGCCGGGTTGAGCGGTTTGGACCCAAGCAAGCCCACAGACGTTAAGGAGAGATTTAGAGCGCCCTATGACAGTAACCTTCCGCCTGGGTACTGGCCAGAACGACTCCCTAATTTTCGTGAGGCAATTTCAGTTTTTCATGAAGCGGGTCTATTGGTATTGCGTCAGGTAATGCGCAGTGTTGCTCTTTCGCTTGGACTTCCGGAAGAGTATTTCGACGCGGCACATGAGCCGCACAGCGGTGCGGTGATGTTGTTGCACTATCCGCCCATCACTGAGCCATTACTTCCGGGACAGCTCCGTTCCGGAGCGCATACGGATTTTGGGACCATGACTTTGCTCGTTCATCATGGCAGTGCCGAAGGTTTAGAAATTCAGAGGCCGGATGGTACCTGGTTCCATGCGCCTTCGATTCCTGGTGCGGCTATCGTCAATGTGGGTGATCTTCTAACTCGTTGGACCAATGGGCAACTCCGATCCGTGTTGCATAGAGTGGTTCCGCCTCAAGGAGAAGGAGCCCAACGTCCGCGTTATTCAGCGACTTTGTTCTATGAACCGAGGCATGAGGTTGTAATCAGCTGCTTGGAACCCTGTCAGAGCCCAACTAAACCTGCGCTCTATCCACCGATCACAGCCGGTGAACGCCTCGAAGAAAGGCGGAGGGAAAACCTACGATCTGGGTATGAAAACTAACGTGCTTTAACTCGACAAGTCTTCAATCGATGCTCAAAAAGAAACTGTCTACGCTAATAAAAAGTCGTCTGTGTCACAGAGTTTATCGCGTTTGAGTCTGCATAGAAAAATGGCCAGCGTAGCTCGAGAAACGCTCCTCGGTTCTTGACACGGTCGGGGCAGGCGATTGTTGGCGGAATTTTTGAGTTGTCGGGTGAGGGAACTCAAAGTAAATTCTTATCATTCAGGAGCGAGCGTGAAAAGAAAAGCTTTCTTCGCACTAATTCTTCTGCTTGTCTGGTTGGCCTTTGAGTTTGCCGGGGCGCGCGGCTATGCGGCATCGGCCGGTTTAGCTATTGCAAAGAAGCAGTCGGAGGCGAAGGGATTCACGTTCGAGGCGAACCACGCCGACATCGTCGCGAAGGCGAAGCAACAGGGAGGCAAGATCCGGGTGCTCAGTTCTCTTGATCCTGGTCTGTTTCCTTACATGATAAGTGGCTTCAAGCAAAAATACCCATTCTTCGACGCCACCATGGTGGAAGTCACAGGTACGGACGCTAACGAACGTTTTCTTCTCGAGTTGCAGGCAGGTACCGTAAAGGATTTCGACGTCGTGCAACTTGCGCCCGAACGGTATCCTGAATATCTGCCGTATGCAAAAAAGTTCGATATCCTCGGCATGGCCGAACATCGGGTGCTCAATATCGAGCCAAAAATGGTAGATCCGAAGAACCGCAACGTCGTAAGTTTGGCAACGGTTCTGTTTGTCGCTGTTTACAACAAAAATCTCCTGAGCAGTGACAGAGTCCCCGCTAGCTGGGACGGCTTCCTGCGACCTGAATTTAAGGGAAGAAAGATGATGCTGGATATACGGCCGATTCTTTTTTCAACCTTTGCTTCGTGCCCGGACCAGGGAATGGGAGTTGAATGGATGGTCGACTATGCGCGTAAGATCCGCGCGCAGGAGCCTGTCTGGGTGCGCGGTTTCAGCAGAACGTTGGCAGCGATGAATGCCGGCGAATACGCGCTTCATTCGGGCGTTTATTATCATACGACGATGAGGCTCATGCAAAAGCCGCAGAACAACCTCGCGCTAAAATTTATCGAGCCCGTGCCGTCAACACTGTTCGAAGCGGAAATGGTCCTGAATTCGAGCCGCAATCCATATGGCGGTCTCCTGTTTTTGGAGTATCAGGCCAGCCCCGAAGGTCAGAAGATCATTGACGAGCGAGAGTCGCTCAAAGCGTCCATTCACTTTCCGGGCAGTGCTGTGTCCAAGCAGGTCAAAGGCAAAAAAGTATGTCTCAATGGATATGATACGCTTCAAGCCAGCAGCCAGTGGGAAAAAATGGCGATCGAGGCTTTCGGGTTTCCCGGGGCAGAGTTGAAATAGAATCATGGCGGCGGCGATTGAGGCAGGCGATTGTTGGCGGAATTTTTGAGTTGTGGGTTGGGGAACTCAAAGCGAATTCTTATCATTCTTTGGAAAGTAGGGAGGACTATGAAAACCGCCGAATCCGCGGCGAAGGAGAGGAGCG
>DATBRN010000333.1:0-7172 GCA_036560225.1 Pyrinomonadaceae bacterium
ACCGGATTCACTGAACACTTTCACGAGGGTTTTGACTTCCAGCCGCGAGTCGTCTGTCGGGCAGGCTTTTGGTTTCAGTGAAGACGAGCCGCTCGAACAGGTCATTCGACTCTACCTCAAACAGAGCCAGCCGCGCGCCGCGTTAAAGCTTGCTGAACAAGTTACTGCGTTGCAAACGAAAGAAAGTGAGGCCAAGTCTGAAAGCAAGGAGGAAACCGTTCAAGCGGAAGAATCAAGTACTGAAGCGAAGAAGTATCAAACCCTGCGTACCCGGGCGATCGTGCGGCAAAGAAATGCACGTGTGGAACTGCTCGAACTGCTTTCCGTCGCAGCCGAACAAATCGAGGATCTAAGACGAGCTACAGAACTGGAAGAAGCGAGGCTGCGTTTGCTTATGACGGTTGCAGATAAGCGAACCGCTAAGTTACGTCTCGAGCGATTGCATGAAATGCAGCGAACAATTGCACGCCAGCCAAAGCCTTCGCTGGTAATAGACCAAAGATTGGTAAGTTTGTAGGGGTGGCACTCCGTGGCCACCAATAATCTCAATTGCACGGTTTAGAAAGGGCACTTGTGGACCCCGCGGCGGCAGACAAGTCTGCTTTCTAAACGGACGACTAAAAATACAAACAGGAGTCGATGATGTTTTTAAGGTGGAAAAAGTACCTACGACTGAGGTCGCTCGCGATCGTCATTATCGTCCTGATCGTTTGTGCGGGTTTGTTTGTTTACGCTAAGACCCGATCAAGCAAGAATGCCTTCAAGCAGGCGGAAGATTTTCCACGGGGTGCACTGGTCTACGCGCAATTCGAAAATCTGTCGGCGTTAATCAAACAGTGGAACGAATCACATCTCAAACAACAGTATCTGGACAGCACAAACTACCGGCAATTCCATCATAGTCATGTGGCGCTGAAGTTGATTGAGCGGTGGGAGGAGTTCAATTCCGCGCTTGATTTTCCGCTCGACACCGCCGCCATTAGCAGCGCGGCTGAGGGCGGCGCGGCCATTGCGATCTACGACATTGGGAGGCTGGATCTGGTCTTCGTTGCGCCGATGAGCGATGAGAAAGTGGCGGCGACTAAGTTCTTCACCAGCAAGGATGGGTTTGAAGAAACGGAGCTGCCCGACGGAACAGTTTACTATCGTCATGAAGTTGAAGCCGATCGCGGCCGGCAAAAGCAAGTACTGGTTTTCGCCGCAGCCAAAGGACGCTTCATTCTAGCGACAAATGAACAATTGTTGCTTCGCACGATTGCCAATATAAACGGTAAGGCACACAAGGATAGGCTCTCGGACGATCCCGGCTTCAATGCACTGAGCGCGGTGGTTAATCCTCATTTCGTCACCGTTTGGGTGGACCAGGCAAAGCTCAACGACGACTACTATTTCAAACACTATTGGTTAATGCAGAACGTGGGCGAGTTGAAGTCTATCCGAGCGGGCATGTTCGATCTTGAGCTGCAAGCTGGAAAATGGATAGAACGCCGCGACTTTCTCATTACGGGTAAAGGTCCGCAGAGGGCTTTCCGAATAAGTGGTGCGGAGATGGCACGGATGCAGGCGCAAGTTCCCAATGATGTGCCATTTCTTAAGATCGAAGCTCTGGGCGACGATCTGACTTTAATTACCAAACTGATTCATGACACGCTTTTGGATCGACAATTAATCAACGAGAGGCAGCAAAATAGCTCCTGGTCCTGGGAGTCGTACAGCGATAGCGAGTTTTACTCGACCTGTGATGAAGGCGATGAAGTCTTTGATCGCTATTCATATCTGTCTCCAGCGTTTGATTCGACTATTGACGATCCACAGGACGCGAGGATTGCCGAGAGTGAGGAACCCGGAGAAAATCCTTCAGGCTACGAGTTAGAGAAGCAATTCGCGGCTGGGTTACAACAGGCTGTTGCACCCGCACAGCCATTGGCGGCGGCAGTTGCGACGAGTCCACGGACAATTCAGGGTCCGCTCTTTGTCGAGTTCCAAAGAGTCGCAATCCTTGTTCTGAAGAACCCGACAAATCTGAACCGAGACGTTCTTGAGGAATCAATTTCCAAAGCGGCGCAGAGCCGTTTGACTGTCGCCGGCCCAAGTGTGGACTTGAAATGGGTAAGTCGTGAAGCAAACGCTGAGGCATGGCGCGAGCTCGAATTGCCGATGCTGGACTGGCACTTCTGTTACGCTTTGCGAGACCGGGAACTGATCCTCTCGAATAGTCCCGAGTTTCTCAATTCGCTTTTTAGTGCTCGCGCTCAGAAACCCGCTGCAGACCTGCAGGCGGGCCCTTCGCTCGACAATCTGACCCTCATTCGCCTCGATCAAAGAAAGCAGGCCTTTGATGACATCGTGGGAAAAATTGACGCGGAAGCTATTAAGGCCCATCAACTGAGTCGGAAGACTGAGGAAGGTTCAGAGACCTTGAATACTGAATTCTTTTCGGGAAGCCTAAGTAGCCTGCTCGATGTCGCAGCCGCCGTAAGACAGATAGAAATCAAGCGAAGCTCGTCTCCAAATCGTCTACATGAGGAGATAGCTTTCGTCTTGAAGTAGACCTCCATAGGTATTTGCAGTGACCTCCACTAAAGCCGTGCGCTGAGGCAGTTGCAGTACCTGTTAAGCAGGATGATGTCGCTCCCGGGTGGGTTCACTTGCATGCGCAGCGGCGATGAGTTCAAGGCATTTTCCGAGGCGTTCGAGTGTCGAAGCTTTTTGCGAGCCGGCCAACAATTGGTTCAATCGGGCTCCGATTTCGAGCCGTTCATCATCTTCCAACTGCTCGTACATCTCTTCGATTACGATCAGAAGGGCGCTTCCAGCACCCTCACTATCGCCACAGCGTTCCGCTACCTGGAATGCACGGTCAAGGACTCGTTTCGCTTCGCGTTGTCGACCAAGCTTACATAACACCAGACCCCGGGTCCTCAGGGCCTCTGCAAATAGCGCCTCATGCCCACTTGTCTCGAGGGTCTGAACGGCCTGTGTAACTGCTTGTTCGGCGAGATCAAATCGTCCCGCGGCAACGTGAAGCTCCGCTAGTGACTGATCAACTTGAGCGCACCTACGTTCGTCACCAAGTGCATCAAACCACTTCCTGGCTCGAACAAGGTGGGCTTCTGCGTCCGCGAGGCGCTCAAGGGCAAGAAACGTAAAGCCAATGTTGTTCTCGGTGATGCAGGCGAAGGCTTGATGGCCCACGGCCTTAAAGAAGTTGAGGCCGTCGTGGTAATGAACGAGCGCGCGATCGAAGTATTCGCTGCGTGCTTCAGCTCTTCCGAGAAGCTGGAGCACGGTCCCTAGTTCCATGTGGTATCGCCCAATGGCCCTGGGACCAGCTGATTTTACAATCTCAGCGGTTCCATTTAGTCGGGCAAGGGCGTCATGAAGCTGGCCCGCTTGCCCCTCTATAGCACCCAGCGCGGTGAGGGCAGAACTTCTAAGCTCAATCTCCTCTTCTGTCAACGCTTCCAGGCCGTTGAGCAGGGTGCGGCGCGCCATGTCGAACATCCCCTCCCGGGAATAAGAAAGGCCAAGTTCGATCCGACCTTCAGCAGACCCTGTTTTGCAGCCAAGTTGTTCAAAGAGGCCGATTGCCCCGTTGTGCAAAGCTTGAGCATGCTTCTGTCCCCTTGGCAGCTGCCTCACGCTAGCGACAAAGCCAGCCACAGCGCCAACGGTGAAGAGCAGGTCGGCGGACGAGGTGACGTTTAAGCCTTCCAGCCTGGGCCACTGGCCAAAAGTCCACCAGCGTTTGAGCACGACGCAAGCTGCGTCATAGTTGCCGGCGTTGCATTGCTCCCGGGCGATTATGCAGAACACTTGTACTTCTTCTGCCGGCGTTAGACTTGCCGCCTGAAACTGATCCGGCACTACGCTTTCAAAACTTGACCCTGGAACATCGCTGGTAGCGCTGTCCGGGGATTGCGCAGCTTTCGTCTTAAGGGCTTCCTGATAGAGCCCTAGAGAAAACAAATAAGCGGCATGCCATTGGTGAACTGCCGGGTAGTTGAACTTTAACTCGCGGGCGCGCTTCAGCTCCCGTTCCATAGCCTTGAGGTCCCACTCACAGCGCAGCTTTACCATGGCCGCAGTAGCTTCGACCTGCACATCAGTTGTTTCGCATTGCTTAGCTGCCGGCGGTGCCGGCACAGTATCCGCCGGCGGCAGGTAATTCGTTGCCAGTCGCAAATAAGAGTCAACTATTGCAGCATAGGCCAACGCATAGCCAGGATCTAATTCCAGCGCCCGTTGAAAGTGCACTATCGCCTGGAGCATTCCTTCTCTTGTGTGCTTGCTCCATGAGCGACGGCCTTGTAGATAGGATTGATAGGCCTCTGTGTTCTCGGTGAAGCGTTGGGTGACTCGGTATTCTTCGTCTCCGAGAAACTTTAATCGTATGCTTGCGGTCACTTGTCTGGCTATCTCGCCTTGAACCGCAATAATCTCCTCGGCATCACGATCAAAATTCCCGCCCCACAGTTGCCAACCATTGGCGACGTCCACCAACTCCGCGCTGATAAGAAGTCGATCGTCCATGGCACTCATCGTCCCTAACAGCACAGCGTCTACCCCCAGCTCAATCCCCACTCGTTGTGCATCCAGCTCCTTGCCTTTGTAGCGGAAGACTGCGCTGCGTGACATCACGTGCAAGCGCGGCACTTGCGACAAGCTATTGATGATGCCCTCCGTAATCCTGTCTGATACGTGATCGGTCTTCGGGTTTCCGCTCACGTTAAGAAACGGCACCACCGCGAGTGAAAGTGAAGTCCGGCTGGTCTGGTCTTCGATCCACCTTTCCTTTGGCCGCGATTGAGGGGCCATCGTTGTAGGGATGGCAGCATCATTGATCTCTCTTACCTCTCCCAGGAAACGATACCCTCGCCGGGGAATAGTTTCGATGTACTTACGGGTTTGAGTGCTCTCCCCCAGCGCTTTGCGCAGCAGAAAGATGTGTTGCGCGAGATTTCCTTCCTCGACATCTTCATCAGGCCAAACCTCATCCATCAGCACGTCTTTCTCAACCAAATGTCCGCTGTTTCGCACCAGCACCAGAAGTGTGGTCAGAGCCTTCGCTGGTAACGACACCAGCCGCCCCTCACGCAGCAGCACACGCTCGACGGCATCCAGGGAGAAAGGACCGAACTGATAAAGACTCTTCCCTCGTTCCATATCCGTTTTGAAAAACTAGTAAGTCCCTGAGAGTTACCCGAAGACCTGTTGAGGAATAGTTCGAGAAGTCGCGGACGTTTAGGAGCGTCCTACCCTTCTGCAGATAACGCCAGCCATAGAACTTTAAATAACGGCCTAATACCTGCTTGAGAGTTACCCAAAGACTCGTTTGCGGCAAGGTCGCTATAGTCGCGGAAAGTTTAGTTCCGAAATGTCGCTCTGTGCAAATATTTACCTCCCCGACCGAAGAAAGTGCGACTCACACTTCAGGAGCGAACCTGTGAGATACAGAAGTCGATGCGAAGACAGCAATTCCGTCGAATCCGAAAGTCGGCTTGAGTGCTTTGGTGACCGTGGCGTGCTTGAGCGGGGCGGGGGCGGGTTCTTTTTGCTCCAACGCATCATGAATTGAAAACAAAGAGGCTCCATCGTATCTCTGTGAGGACGGCTCGGCAGACAACTAGTGTCTAGGGCAGGGTGCGGTGGCGGCTAAATCTTCGCAAAGACTTAGAAAGGACAGTCACTATGAAAAGCATCTGGATTTGTTTCCTTGCGTTGAGCATCTTCGCTCTTGCATTGCTTCCGATGTCAACGCTAAGTCAGTCAACAATTGGCGATAGGATATTCTATCCGCCTGAGTTTTCACCTCTGAACACTGCATCTTCACCTCTGACTACTACTTCCCAGTCGACTCAAGAGTCGCTGATTCTGGCTACCAAGTTTGTCAAAGTTCAGGACGCGATTCCCAACAGATACATTGTTGTGCTGAACGACGATGTTGTGGCAAGTGATGCCGAGCTCAAAGATCGGGAAGCGGCGATAAACGCAATCGCCGAGAGTCACGCGAAAGACTACGACGGGAAAGTTGGCTTCGTTTACGAAACCGCACTTAAAGGCTACTCAATTGAACTAAAGGACGAAGCCGCCGCTATAGCGATCAGTGAAGACGCCCAAGTTCTGTGGGTGGAAGAAGTAGGACGGATTCAACTAACACAAAATGAACCGGAAGCGTTTCAGACTAACCCGCCCTGGGGATTAGATGCCATCGATGGAAGCGTCCCAGTGGGGCCGGTTGCGATTAACGGCACAACCAACGGGATTTACGTCTACAATGCAACTGGCGCAGGAGTCACAGCCTATGTCCTTGACTCAGGCCTTAGACGGACGCATCAGGAATTCGGCGTACCACCTTTCGTCAGTCGTGCGTCCATTGCCGCTGACTTCATTGCCGGGTCACCATACCTCGATTCATGCATCTTTCCAAAGCCCAATGCCAGTGACAATGATTGTTCCGGACACGGCACGCACGTCGCGGGCACTCTCGGCGGCACCACGTACGGAGTGGCGAAAGGTGTAACAATTCTTTCGGTAAAGGTTTGTACCGCCAACTTCTATGGGTGTCCAACTGATGTTCTCAATGCCGGAATCAATTGGGTAACAAATCACCACAACGCTAATCCTTCCAGCCCGGCGGTAGCCAACATGAGCATTAGCGGCCTTGGTAGTCTCAGCATGGACACTGCGGTGCAGAACTCGATCAACGCCGGAGTGACATACGCAGTCGCCGCCGGAAACGCCAACAACGATGCTCGATTCTACAGCCCCGCACGTGTTGCGGCGGCACTGACCGTAGGCTCAATCGATGCTCTCGCCAGCCGCGTACTCTCCTGCAATCCCGGATCAGGGTCGAACTTCGGTGGGAGAGTAGACCTTTTTGCTCCCGGTTCCTATGTGCTCTCTGCCTGGAGTGGCAGTGATACTCAGTCTGTAATCAACTGCGGGACGTCGATGGCCTCACCACATGTCGCTGGAGCGGTGGCTTTGTATCTACAGGGTAGATCCGGCACGAACAGGTGCGCAGCATACCCAATACAAGGACCTGCGTCACCACTGGGCGCGCCGATCTCAACATGTCCTGACCGGGTCGCCCGCTTCATTGCCAGCAATGCCAACTTGAACAAGTTAACCAATGTGAACGGCGTTGACAGTAATGGGGTCCCCGTTAG
>DATBRN010000334.1:0-12095 GCA_036560225.1 Pyrinomonadaceae bacterium
AACGCGTACCAAAGGATCGTTGATCGTGGCCTTCTTATCCAACGAGATGTCAATCTTCGTCTCAGCTTCAGAGTGAACAGCCGAAGATGTTACAACCGGATCTGCAGCCGAACGCGATGCCTGAGCATCCACGAGAAATGCAGCGGTCGGAATCAACAACAACACAAAAAAAAGACGGCAATGGTAATTCATAACGCGATCCTTCCGTTCTTAAATTTGGCCTCAATTGGATCTGGTCGGTGGGGTTCTGTCGCGCATCTCCGGTGCGCTTTCCTGCGCATTGATGGCTCGTTGACGTTCAGCTTGTCTGCGTCTTTCTCGTTCGTATGCGTCACGTGGATCTCGGCCAGTCACCGCGCGGTACCAGGCGGGATGATGCGTCCAGGCCCACTTCTCAGTCACAGTGCCGTCGGTCATTGACCGAAACGTGCCCGGTTGATGCGCCGTGCCTTCATAAACGTGAATGATGAACCCGCCGAGCATGAGAAGCCCGGCCAGGTCGTGTACCACATAACTCACCGCCACGAGCCAGCGAGGCACTCCGTCGTCGAACCAAATCAGCAGTCCGGTAATCAGAAAAAGCACCCCGCTCAGCGCAATCGCCCAAAAGTAGAGTTTTTGGCCGCCGTTGAAAAAACCAACGTCTTCCGACTCCACTTTTTGCTCGTTGGTTGCGTAACTCCTGAGGCGGCGGAGCCAGGCTCGGTCGCCGCTGGTCCAGGCCATTGGCGCGAACCAGTTGATGAATTGAAATAAAAAGAAGAGTTCGAACAGCAGACCAAACCACGGATGTAAGGCGCGTGTTCGCGGCCCGCCGCCAAACAGTGGCGTGAGAAACCGAAAGAGCCAGGGTGAATAGAGCGCAAAGCCCGTCAGCAACGATAGAATGAAAAAGATCGCGACTGACCAGTGCAGGAACCGAGTGTAGACCGGATGGCGCAGCAGTTCTCCACTATGCACTCTGGTCTTCCCGAAGCGCGCGAACTCACCACGCGCTTCCTGATCGAACCGCTCAGCAGAGGTGCTCATGGCCGCTCCTTTCGCGCCGCCTCGACTTCATCCTGCGGTCGTGTCTCCACCACCGGTATGTCTTCAGGCTCGGGCAATTTTGGACCATAAAAGATGCGATGGAAGAAGACTGCACCCAGACCCAGCATCGCCATCACGAGACCGGTCGGCTTCGCCAGCCACTTCCAATATGTATAACTCGGAGGAATGACCGGATTCGCGGGCAAGCCGTATCGCTCGGGACGTTTGATGTCGTGTAAAACGTAAATGACGTGCGTGCCTTTGATCGATTGCGGATCGTAAACTCCTGCATCCGCGAAACCTGAATGCTCGCGCAATTGCTTCGCACGCGTGTGGGCGATCTGCACCATGTCGGTTTTAGTGCCAAAGTGCAGACAGCCGGTGGGGCAAGCCTTGATACATGCCGGTTCAAGACCTTGGCCCACACGGTCGGAACAGAGCGTGCACTTGTAAACTTTCTTTGTCTTAGGGTTGAATTTCGGAATATCAAAAGGACACCCCGAGATGCAGTAACCGCAGCCAATACAGTTCTCCTGCTGAAAATCAACAATGCCGTTGGCGAATTTGATGATGGCGCCGTCAGCAGGACACGCACGCAAGCATCCCGGGTCTTCGCAGTGCATGCACTGATCTTTGCGCATCAGCCACATCAGGTTGCCGTCGCGTTCATCCTCGGCAAACTTGATCAGGTTCCAGTAGTTCCACTCCGTGGAAGGCATCGTCTGGTAAGTGTCATTGAATGTGGTTTCCCTGAAGGGATGATCGTTCCATTCAACGCAGGCGACCTCGCAGGCTTTGCAACCAATGCAGGTCGTCACGTCGATGTACTTGCAGACTTCTTCCTCGCGGCGCGTGCCCTGTCCGGGGACCGGTCCGGGATGGGCCGAGATTTCTTGAATCTGAAATGTTCGTGGATTACTCATCTCTTGCCCCTCCTTTCTAGGCCTTCTCGATCTTGACCAGGAAGCCTTTGAACTCCGGCGTGTACGCGTTCGGATCTATTGCGGCCGGCGAAAGCAGGTTCGCCGGCGTCAACGCCGTTTTGCCCTCCTCTTCAGCGATGCCGCGATAGCCCCAATGAATAGGAATCCCGATCTGATAGGTTTTCTTGCCATCGATCATCATCGGCTTGATTCGTTTGGTCACCATTGCTTTGGCGATGTAGTGACCGCGCGCACTGGTGACCTTCAACTTCTCACCACCGCTAATTCCCATCTCGTCGGCAAGTTGAGCTGGAACTTCGATGAACGGTTCCGGCACAAGCTGTACGTTCATCGGATTGTTCTTGGTCCAATAATGATAGTGCTCAGTGAGACGATAGGTCGTGCAGACGACGTTGAAGCCCTGATCCGGAGTGCCCAGCTTGTCCAGGTCTGACTTAAACTTCTTTGCGACTGGATTGTTCGATTGTTGCGCATGTAGCGGATTTGCGATCGGACTCTCAACTGGCTCGTAATGTTCGGGGAATGGTCCATCTGCGAAAGCCGCGAGCGGGGCGAAAATCCTGCCGACGCCCTCCGGGTTCATGATGAACGGACCCATGTGCTCTTCCGGTTTTGAGTCAACTTTGAAATCGGGCACATCGTTGCCGACCCACTTCTGTTGTGACTCATTCCACCAGATTTGTCTTCGCTCGGTATCCCACGGTCTGCCTGACGGATCGCACGAGGCCCGGTTGTACATAACCCGCCGATTCGCCGGCCATGACCAGGCCCAGTTCTGATAAATACCGAGACCTGAAGGATCGTCAGTTCCGCGACGCTGCATTTGCGGTCCAGCTTCGGTCCACGAACCTGAATAGAGCCAGTTGCCACAAGCCGTCGTACCGTCGTCGCGCAGCCACGCAAATCCCGGGACTTGTTGTCCGGCTTTGATTGTTTGACCCGGGAGGAGCTTTTCATCAGTCAGGTCAGCGAGGGCCTTGCCGTTTATTTCCTTCGCAACCTCGGCCAATGAAGGATTCTGTGGAGTCGTGTAGGTCCAGGTAAGATTCAGAATCGGATCAGGAAACTTGCCTCCCTCCTTTCCATAAAGCTCTCGCACTTTTAAAAAGATTCGCGCAACAATCTCCTGATCCACTTTCGCTTCTCCCGGCGGCGGGAGGGCAACGTACTTCCATTGCAACCAGCGAGCTGAGTTGACGAACGTGCCGTCCTTCTCCGCGAAGCCGGCCCCCGGCAACCGATAGACGGTCGTATTGATCTTTTTCATCTCATCTTTGGTGATCCCGGGAGACTGCCAGAAGTCTGCGGTTTCTTCAGGATAAAGCTCGCAAACGACCAGAAAATCAGCCTTCTTGAGTGCTTCGATGTTCTTGCGTGAATTCGGACCAATCGCTACTCCATTCATACCAAACGCGAAAAGGCCTTTGACCTTGCCGCTGTACATCTCGTCCCACATCTCGGTCCACGAGAATTTGCGATCGATCTTTGGCAAATATTGATAGTTGAAGTCGTTCTCTTTCTTTGCCGAATCGCCATAGAGCGCTTTCAAGAAAGACACCATGAACTTCGGCGTGTTGGACCAGTAGTTGTACGAGTCCCACTCGCTCGGCTTGGAAGGCGTCGGCGTCGTACGTTTCAGGAAAGCCGCGAGGTCGGTATCGGTCGGTTGCGGTATTTTCAAATAGCCGGGAAAGATGTCGAATACACCTCCCATGTCGGTGGCGCCCTGGATGTTCGAGTGGCCGCGCAGCGCGTTTACCCCGCCGCCCGCGCGACCAACGTTACCCAGGACCAATTGCAGGATAGCCGCCGTGCGAATGATCTGCGTACCAAAGGTGTGTTGCGTCCAGCCGACTGCATAGATAATCGTTCCGGCCTTCTTCATGTCGCCGTCCTTGCGGATTGACGTGAAGAGATCGGCGGCTTTAGTGAATTGATCTTTTGGGATACCAGTGATGCGCTCGACCATCTCGGGGGTGTAGCGCGAGTACTGCCGCTTCAAGAGTTGAAACACGCTGCGGGGATGCTGCAACGAGAGATCGTAAGCGACGTTGGGTGGAAGCATCGGTGGAGGCTTCGGTCCGCCCTGGCCCGAGGCACCTGTACCACCTGCGGCTTGGTGTCCCCCAGTCTCACCCGACTTTTCCGACCCCTTTCCTCCGGAGCCGCCCGAAGAAGATGGTTGAGAAGTCTGGGCTCCGGGATGCGAATCGGGATTGGCCGCAGTAGCAGCTGCGCTGGCCGCTTCGATCTTTCCGCCTTCTTCATAGTTCCATGTCGCTTTATCGTAAGTCGGACCCGCGGCGTCGAAGCCCGAAAAAAGGCCATCTTCGGGTAATTTGAATCCATCTTTAACAATAAAGGCGGCGTTGGTGTAATTAATTAGATAGTCTTTCGCGATCCGGTTGTTCTGAATCGCGTAATTGATGAGACCGCCGAGGAAAGCAATGTCAGCGCCGGCGCGAATTTGCAGGAAAAGATCGGCAACTGCCGCCGTGCGGGTAAAGCGCGGATCGACGACGATCATTTTTGCATTGCGAGTTTTCTTGGCTTCAACCGGCCATTTGAAGCCACACGGGTGGTTTTCGGCTGGGTTGCCGCCCATGATCAACATCATGTCGGTGTTCTTGATGTCGATCCAGCCGTTGGTCATTGCGCCGCGTCCGAAGGTGGGCCCCAAACTGGAGACCGTCGGACCGTGTCAAACCCGGGCCTGCGTTTCGAAGTAGCAGACCCCCAGGCTGCGCATTGTCTTGACAGCTAGAAAGTTCAGTTCGTTGGTATCAGTGCAGCCACCAATCCAGCCAACAGTTTCAAGACGATTGACAGTGTTACCATTCTTATCTTTGTCGATGAATGTCTCGTCCCTGGTCTTCTTGGTCCAGCGCGCAATCTCATTGACCGCGTCATCCCACGAGATGTCGTCCCAGTGATCCGAGCCCGGTCGACGGACCTGCGGTTTTAGCAGGCGTCGCTCGTTAACGATGTCCTGCTCCAGCGAAGCGCCTTTGGGACAAAGCGTGCCGCGATTGATCGGGTGATCGGGATCACCTTCCACATGGACAACCTGTGGCGTAGTGTTCTTTGCTTTGTCACCCAGCGTGTGAATGATGACACCACAACTGACTGAACAGTACGGACACGTGCTGCGGGTTTCTGTTGTCCGTGAGATCTTCAGTCCCTGCGTCTGCGCATAAACCGGCGCAAGACTGAATCCAAAGACAGTAACGCCCGCGCCGCCGATCAGGGTCGTCTTGATGAAGGTCCTTCTTGAGACTTCCATGGCAAGCAGTCCTCCAACTTACAGATTGTGAAATGGGGGCCAAACGGGGGAAGTTATTAAACCGGGGACAAACTGAGAAACTACTAGACGCCAACCAAATTCAACTCAATCTTGGTATAACCGTGCTCTCGGGCCCACAGATCCAAAGGCGCTCCGTCGATTTCGTCGACGATTGGAGCCGCAAAACCCACACGGGTAAGATCAACCGCCTTAATGTAATGCTTGCACGTATCGCAAGCTTCAATTTTGATGTGATCAAATACGGGCGAATGAAAATATCCTAGTTTCGCCGGTCGCTCTTCGCCGCAATGGGCACAAACTACGCGGCGAAATTGCCATGAAGACAGGCAGGTCGCGCAAATCAGGTCCCGGTTTCCACTCTCGGCGGTGGTCTCTTTGTTTTGCAAGAAGCTGACCTGCGGACTACCTCCGCAGAATGGACAGAGACGTTCACTCGATGAAATCTCACGTCCGACTGGTCTTGCTCCTGATGCAGCGACCCATCTCAAATACGGCTGAAGGAATGCTTTTTCGAAGAACTGAATGTCTGATGGACTCTGCCAATAGGCCATCAATCTCTGAGCGAGGCCCCGACCGCCTGACTCCAAGAGATCCCGCGCCTCAGCCGCCAGCGATGGCGGTCCATAAGCCTCAATTACTTTCAAGAATTCTGGACACGTCTCAATAAGTACAGGCAAATCCAGTTCGAGCGCGCCTGAAGGTAGCCAATCCCGACGACTACGAAGAGCATCGTAGACTTCTCGTTGAGCCCGCAGTAGTTGCGCGTAAAAAGTGAGGAGTTCCTTCGACCCATTGGCGTGTTCAGCCAATTGATCCGCTCTTTGGATTTGCTTGTCCCACCACTCAGTCATCTAGCCGACCGCCACGAGAGGACAATTAACGTTGTTTGATTATCGACAGTATAGCACTGTCACTATTTTTTTCCGACAGTGTTGGGTAGTGTCCTAATTTACCCTTTGCGCGATCTTTGCGTCCTCAGCGACCTTTGCGGTTCATTGTTTTCCGGATTACTTATCGCAAAGTACGCGAAGAGCCGCAAAGGTACGCAAAGAAATCTTCTAGAAAGGACGCTACCCAGTGTTGCGCCAAGGTGCTAGGCCGCTCGTTTCCTGTCCGCCTCTGCGTTCGTTGCGCTTGCCTGCACGTCTACGGCGACACCATGTCTAAAGACAAGCTCACCGCCAAGGTATCCGGCGATGCCTAATCCAATTACACCAATTACAGAAAGAATCATCGGAAGCAGGGGCATACCCGCGATCCACTTAGTCCCGCTCGAGGTCCGCAGGTAGAAGTCGGCGATAAAAATCACCAGCCCGGTGATATTTACGCGCGCATGCCAATTGGCAACCTTCACAGCTGCGCGATCTGTCAATGTCGCCCAATCAATCAATCCCGGCACAGCCGCGGCGAAAGCGCCGATAATTCCGGCGAGCAACGTGTAAAATGCAATGTAGTCCTTCCAAACCAGATTACCGCGCCAGAGATAGATCAAATCAGCGACCAACGAGAAAACCAAAAGTCCAATTGGAAACGGAATCAGCATAGGATGGATCGGATGTCCTCCGATGCTTGCTCTGCTAGCCATATATCACCCCCTATCAGGACGATATCGCCGGTTACTAAGAGAGTGCGCCGCCGAAACGTCTCGCTGTTTATTCGAACTTCTTTGGCAACTGCTTGATGATCCCCATGCTCAATGCATCAGCCATGTGCAGGATCTGTTGATGCACATCATCATACGCTTTGACATCTGCCACCCAGTCTCCATGAAGGCGGGCGACAGCTTCTTTCGTTGTCAGATTGAGATGATCATGCATCATCGAAATTTCAGTAGTTGTTGTTGGAGGCGGATTGTTGCTCAGCAAGGCCACTCTTCAGCAGCTGCATTGGGCAGTACAGTCCGCCACTGCATTGCGCTTCTCGGGGGATATTCCTAAGATTGAAGCAATATTAGGCTAAGCCCTAATAATGAAAATGTAAAGGTTCATTTCCTCAGAAAATATTAAAGAATTTGTGTCGTTTTCGGCGCGAAGTATCTCGCTCCGATTGGTTCCTCTATAATTCCGGCCTTTGCCCCTGAAGATTCCACTCAACCATAGGAAAACTAAGCCATGACTATACCTGCCGGTTCTAAAGGACTGCTTTTTCCCTGTGAGTGTGTCTCGTCAAGGAGAGCTGGCTACAGCGATCCCTGGGCCGAGGTCACCAAAAACAAGCTGTTGCCGGACGGTACCAAAGAAGAGATTCTGAATGTCCTGGCCCAGGGACCTAATACCATCACTCAAATCGCGGAAGTACTCGATCTTTCCGCACCCACTGTCCATACACACGTTAGTGAGATGGTGCGCAGCGAACTCCTGCGCGAGGCCATCGAGTGGGAGAAGACGCATCCGGCGGAGCGATACTATGAGCCGAACTTTCCTGTTTTCAGGGGTGAGGAATGCGCGGAGTTTAAAGAGCTATGCGAAGAAATGAGTAGAGAATTGGTTACCCTGTTTCAAAGGAAACGCCCAAAGATGGAACGTGCCTTTCGCAAGACCGGGCTCGCGGAACAAGGCTGGGAGCTGTCTGACATCACCCAGTGTCTGTTCGCAAATACTTATCGCGGCGCACGCACACTGCTCGAGCAAAACGGCTTGCTGTCGTCGCGCCGCAAGCACAAAAACGGCGCCGAATGGATCTTTTGGGCGGAAAGAACCTGAAACGAACGGCGCCGGGAACAGTTAGCTAAATCTACCCGTCTGGTCTCTCGGTTGGTTTGAGATCTCCTGGACCAGGCAGCAATGGTTTCGATCCTCCGATTTCCTCTGCGGCAATCATTTCCTCGGTCGATTGATAGCGATAAATCACTCTTGCTTTATTCTGAGGCAAACCGCCCGTGTCCGCGCTAGGCCCATAAGTGGAATACAGATCTTTGCCTAAGATCCTCAGGTAAACGGTTAGTTGACCTCGATGATGCGCGGTGTGAGCTATCCGTCTGGTTAAAATCCAGGCCCTGCTTCTAACCACCTCAAAAAACTTCGTTTCTTCTTCAAACCACTCGTCCGGTTTCGTTCGCAGCTCTTTGAATCTGATATCAGAAAGCGCTGCGTAGTGCTTCAGAAACTCCATTCTATTTTCAAGCAGTGGAAGCGCAGGCTCGTCCGCATCTATGCCAAGCATATTCTTCATCCAGTTATCTTCGCTGACACACTGATGGACCATATGCTCGTGAGGAGTTCTGGCACGATCTTCCGGTCGAAATTCCATGTCGCTGTCGTCGAATTGCGACCAGACCGAAAGGGTTTTGATTCGCTCGGTTCTGTACGTTTCTACCAGGAACTCGTACCTGCTCATTTCCTTCACCTTATAAGATCATTTTTGACGTCGGACGCACGGTCGCGGCCTGCGACAAAAGCCTGAGTCGAATCATCAGGATGGGTGGAAGTACGATCATACCGCAGATGTAGCCACCACCTAAATGCGCTTGTACTCAGACGGTTTAGAGTGCGCCGAACCCTCGTGGACGAGCCGCCCGATCGCCATCGAGCCCACTTGCATTTGAGGGTAACACTCGTTACACTCACTCTTCTGTTACGGAACAATGCTGAGCAAACGAAAAACATCAAACCAGGACTGGATACTCTTGATTCACCAGTTGCCGCCGAAGCCGACTAATCTCCGCGTGCGCATCTGGCGCAAGCTCCAGAAGCTCGGCGCAGTGGCAATCAAGAATTCGGTTTACGTTTTGCCGGCGACAGAAAAGGCATATGAAGATTTTCGATGGCTGAAGCAGGAGATCGAATCGGCGGGCGGCGAGGCTGCAGTTTTCAAGGCGGGTTCTGTCGAGGGAACAACTGATGAAGAGATTATCACTGCTTTTCGAAACGCCCGTGATGAGGAGTTTGCGGCAATCGCGGCCGAATTAGATGGCTTAACGGGAGCAATTAGAGAGCAGTCGCGCGGCAAACATCTCTCAGCCGGCCGACTCGCCGCGCATGAAACTGAACTCGACAAGTTGCATGCGGAACTCGAGCGCGTAGCTGCCAACGACTTTTTTGACGCTCGTGGCCGGAATAGTGCTTTCGATGCTTATCAGCGTTGCCGGAAAGCCATTCACGCCGCGCAAGGTCCTGCGGAGAAGGCCGCACTTTCGCTAACCAAAAGCAGATCGCACGACCCGGCAAAATATCAGGGTCGGCGCTGGGTCACCCGCCGCAATCTGCACATAGACCGGCTGGCTTCGGCCTGGTTGATAAAACAGTTCGTCGACAAGCATCCGCGCTTTTACTTCGTGGCCGAGGGCGAAACGGTCGAAGGGGCAGTTCCCTTTGATATGTTCGGAGCTGAATTCACTCACCATGGTGAAGACTGCACGTTTGAGACGATGCTTAAGCACTTCGGGCTGGAAGGTCGCACGGGCCTCCGCGAAATTGCCGAGATTGTCCATGACATTGATCTGAAAGACGACAAGTTTCATCGGCTTGAGGCGGCGGGCTTCAACGCGATCATTGATGGGTTGAGCAAAGTGCTGCGAGACGATCGCAAGCTGATGCAACAGACCAGCATCGTTTTTGATGGACTGTACGAACTGTTAAGCAAACAGGCGGACAAAAGGAAGCGCGCTCGAGTGTCTTCCGGCAGACCTGCCAGAAAGCGATGACGCTATTCATGACATCGGTCAGGAAACGCGACTTAGTGGACCACAACGTAAAACAGAAACCAACTGCAATGGTCGATTCTGATCGTATGCCTTCATGGAGGGAGGTGTTCTCTTATTTTCTGATGTTGGGGTTCGTCAATATTGGAGGACCAGTGGCGCAGATCACGATGATGTACAACCACATGGTCGAGCGACGGAAGTGGCTCTCAAACGAACGGTTCGTAAGAATCATGGCCTTCTGTCACATGCTGCCCGGTCCGGAGGCGCTGCAATTGGCCATCTATGTTGGATACCTGAAACGAAAAGTCCTGGGCGGCATGCTGGCGGGCCTGACCTTCATTCTTCCCGGCGCCGCAATAATGATTGTCCTGAGTTGGTTGTACGTTACGTATAGCAGTCTGCCGCAAGTCAATGATGTGTTGTACGTCCTGAAGCCGGCAGTGTTGGGAATCATCGCCGCGGGAATAATCAAACTCGGTCGAGCTTCGATCCAAAACGTTTTCCTCGGGGTATTGCTGGTCGGAGCTTTCATTGGGATGCGCTTTATGGGCATCAATTTTCTGTTGATTCTGCTGCTGGCCGGTTTGCTCAATTTAATGCTGGAAGGTCGGTCCACTTTCCGACGGCCTGGAACTACGTTGCCAACAGTGATCGGCAGCGTGGTGATGCTACTGCCGTTCGCAGACTCTCGCTGGATTCAGATGGCGTGGTTGTTCCTTAAGACCGGACTGTTCAGTTTTGGCGGCGCCTATGCCTCGATCGTGTTCCTCGAACGCGGCGCAGTTCAGCAGCACCAGTGGTTGTCCAGCAGCCAACTGCTGGATGGCGTCGCTCTGAGCGTAGCGACACCTGGTCCATTCATGCTGTTCACTACCTTTACGGGCTTTCTTGCGGGTGGAGTAAGGGGAGCCATCATTGCAACGTTCTTCGTCTTTCTACCATCGTTTGTTTTCGTTCTGGCCGGTGCGCCATATATCGAGATGGTGCGCAACAATCGTTCGATACAAGCATTCCTTGCTGGCGCGAGTGCAGCCGTGGTTGGCGTGATCGTTGTGGTATCGCTCGATCTCATTCCTGCGGCACTCGTGGACCTGACAACTATTGCCTTAGCGCTAATTGCTTTTCTGGTAATCGTCGTATTGAAGCTTGACGTGGCAAAGGTTGCGCTGGCGGCAATGGCGGGAGGAATTCTGTATGCATTGGCTCGAGAACTCGGATAATAAACAATGAACGAGGGTCTTCTGATAAATCGACCCGCACGTTGGCACGCGAAGCTGGTGGATTATCTCAGCCTCGAACGCAACGTTGCGATTGCCTCGGCGGCGGTGTTCCTGCTCGGCTTTGGTGAAGAGTTATGGAAGAAATTTGTTCCCAAGTATCTTGAAGCGTTAGGGGCAACTACTCCGGTAATTGGTGTTTTCGGCACTGCCGAGGATTTCGTCGACGCTGTCTACCAGTATCCGGGCGGTTGGATCGCTGACCGGCTCGGTCGCCGGCGCGCATTTCTGATCTTCATTAGTCTCGCCTCACTTGGTTATCTCGTCTATCTACTAAGCTCCTCATGGGGTTGGTTGTTTCTCGGCCTCGCTCTGGTGATGGCGTGGCAAAGCATGGCATCACCGGCAATCTTCGCTGTGATAGGCGATGCTTTACCACCTGAGCGGCGCGCAATGGGCTTTACTCTTCAATCGATTCTGAAACGCTTGCCAATCGTGATCGCGCCAATCATCGGCGGTGTTCTGGTTGCCTCGCTGGGCATCCTGAAGGGTATTCACACAGGACTGATACTTACACTTGTTCTGGCTGCGATTACGCTTTTGCTGGTACTGAAGATCAACGTCACTATCACTCCTGCTCAGGCCACAAACATTCGCGGTATCTGGCGTTCCTTTCATGGTGGGCTTAAGCGCTTACTAATCTCTGACATCATAGTTAGGACCTGCGAAGGCATGACCGGCGTGTTGATAATTCTGTACGTCACCAACGTCCAGCGATTCAGCGTTGCACGATACGGAACACTTATCGCAATTCAAATGATCACTTCAATAGTGGTCTACTTGCCGGCCGGCAAGATCGCTGATCGCATTGGACGGAAGCCGTTTGTCATCTTCACGTTTTTGAGTTTTGCGTTATTTCCGATAGCAATAATCCTCGCCTCGAGCTTCACTCTGCTCGT
>DATBRN010000335.1:0-3928 GCA_036560225.1 Pyrinomonadaceae bacterium
GCAAATGCGCTAAAACTTCAAGGGCTGTTCACACAGCATGACGGACTATTGATCGCTTCACCGGAATATAACGGGTCGCTCCCGGCAGCCTTAAAGAACGGGATCGATTGGGTGTCGCGTCCGAGCGATGTCTATCCGAGGAGTGCCGTGTTCGCGGGAAAGGTTGCTGCCATGATGTCATCATCGCCAGGATCATTAGGCGGAGTTCGCTCGCTGGCGCACCTCCGAGGAGTGCTGACGAGTGTGAGCGTCAACGTGTTGCCCCAGGAGATCGCAGTGGCTTTTGCTGAAGAAAAATTTGCCGGCGACGATGAAGATATGATCGATGAAACAATGAAAGCGCGACTCGAAGAGTTGGGTACGCTCCTGGTTGAGATGCTCAAAAAAACTCACTGCGGAACATGACAAAGTTCAAGTCATGAAAACTATTCTCGATTGGTCCAGCCTGTCCTTGTTCATCTCAGTAGCTGCGATTCTTGTTTTCATGCCGGGGCCAAATACGCTTTACATCATCGCTCGTAGTATCCAGCAGGGGCGCTTGGCGGGGTTTGTATCCAGTCTGGGAGTACAGATTGGCACGATGGTTCATATGGTCGCCGCTGCGCTGGGGCTCTCGGCATTGTTGCTGTCGTCGGCAGTAGCTTTTAGCGTTGTTAAGTACGCCGGCGCCGCTTATTTGGTATTTCTGGGTTTGCGGACCCTTCTGGCAAAGGAGAAGATCGAAAAAGCGAAAGTAAAAAACGCGAAACTAAGCCGCATCTTTTATCAAGGGGTGGTCGTCAACGTCCTTAATCCGAAAACCACACTGTTCTTTTTCGCATTTCTGCCGCAATTCATTGAACCGCGGCGCGGTGCGGTTGCGTTGCAGGTAATCCTTCTGGGTACGATTTTGATCTTTCTCGGAACTCTGAGCGACTCGCTCTATGCGCTCGCATCGGGCAGTATCGGTAATTGGTTACGCGGTAATCTTAAGTTTGTGCGTGCACAACGCTATTTCGCCGGTAGCGTCTACATCGGTTTGGGGGCCGCCACTGCTTTCACTGGCGTGCACAAAAAATAGATTCCCCAATCGCAAGACTCGAGAACCACTACGCTCAGTTCAGGTTGCCCTTAATTCTTCGACCTGTTCCCAGTATCGCGCCCTTCAAGGAACACTTCGACCTCGCGATACACCTGGTAACGGTTCTTCTCGAGATGCATTAGGTGAGTAGCCCGATTAATGAGCACATCCCGTTTAATTGGCGCGCTAGTGAGCGCTCGGAAAAGCCAATGCGCATCTTCATCCCTGGTGATCGTTTCCCACTCGCCACGAATGATCAGCGTAGGTGACTTAATTTTCGCCGGATCGTATGGAAACTTACCGGTCCAAGCGTCGGTGGCGTCGGCGTCCGGACCGCCAGGCACCTGAACACTGGGAGGGGTCCGCGTGCGGCTGGTAGGATCGCTGTCAATATAAGCAGGTCCTAAGACATCGAAGTGACGCCTTTCCAAAACCGGTTCTTCGTTCGACGGCGCCCAACCGGAAAACCTCTTCCACTGTTCCTCTTCAGTTACATAGGTGTATGCAGGCAGCGTAGTCGGAGGAATGTCTTGATGCCGCAGCGTCACCGGCCCGTACAGCACAAGCCGATCGACTCGGTTGGGCTCCTGTGTGGCGAATACACCAGCCACCAACGTCCCCCACGAATGCGAAATGAGCGACAGTTTCGAGACCTTTTGCCGTTTGCATATGAAGTAGACGGCGGCGCTTACCTGACGACTGGCTTGAGCAGCTCGTCCTAATGGCTGATTCGCCGTAGCCGGGGCAGACATTTCGGGATAACGATCAGATCCTCCATAGCCAAGGTAGTCTAACGCCCACACATCAAACCCCGCGTCGGACAGATCGTCCATCCAGGAATGGCCGTCCAGGCGAAACGCTGACGAAGCCCCGGATGGCAGTGTTCCTCCGTGTAGAATCAAAACCACGCGACCTTCGCGTACCGGTTGACGACGCGCCGGCGCAAGATGACGTAAGAATACTTTGAGCGGCGAAGGCTCGACAGGAATCCGAAACTGTTCTTCCGTAGTCGCGTTCGAAGCAAAGGAACTGAAAGCCATCAAGGCGATGACCAGTGGTGTGCGTGTTAGGAACAAAATTGAGGTTGGCTCACGAGTAATAAACATAGTGGTCCCTTATTAGCTAGTAACTGGTTAGGAAATCAATATAGCTCTTGTCAGGCCACGATGTTTCACCTATCATCGAATTATGATTGCAGAACCGAAAATAGCGCAGATCGCGGCGTTAATTGGCGACCCTTCACGCGCCAGCATCCTGGTTGCGTTAATGGGGAAGGAAGCGCTTCCCGCCACTGAATTAGCTTCCAAAGCGTACATATCTCCGCAAACAGCGAGTTCACATTTGTCGAAGTTGGTTGCTGGAAATCTGCTGACTGTCGAAAGGCACGGGCGCCACCGGTACTATCGTTTGGCAAACGATGAAGTTGGTCGCGCGATTGAGGCGCTCGCGAGTCTGGCGCCAACCCCCCGCGTGTCTGAGTCGAGAGACGTTGTTGAGCAGTTGAAGACCGTAAGATACGCGAGGACTTGCTATGACCACTTGGCCGGCAAAGTAGCGGTGGAAATCGCTCGTAGCCTGGAAGATCGTGAATATCTGGTCCGGTCAGGCAGAACCTATGAGGTCACTGAGGTTGGCAAGAAATGGTTTGCCGCATTAGGCGTTGACACTGACGAACTCTATCGTACTCGTCGGAACTTCGCGTTGCAGTGCCTGGACTGGAGCGAGCGTAGATACCACGTGGCCGGGGCCCTCGGTGCGGCATTGTTGGACCGTATGTTAAAGCTGAACTATATCGCCAGGGCGCGAACAGCAAGATGTATTCGCGTGACGTTGGAAGGGAAAAAAGCACTTAACCGCCAGTTAGGATTGAGCCTGTAAACGCGAGTTTGATCGAACAGCAAACTCGATTGCTGTTGCGTAATGTGAAAGCGGAATCGTCGGCCTAATCTGAAAGTCTCAATTTCTCTTTCGACAACATCTTCGCCAACATGATTATTTGCCCGGTATGCATCGAAAAGTGTTCGACTGCATGGTAAACGGCCCACAGTACCGTGACTTCCTCCGACGTTTCCTGTCGTTTCTCCAGTAACTGGTTAGTATCTATCCGGGCCAGCACTTGGTCTGCGTCTGTTAATGTCTTTTTAAGGCTCGCCATTAAATCCGCTAAAGGAATTTGTTCCTGCTGGTCGAACTCTCGTTGTCGGTCCCTTGGACGGTACGATTCACCGGCCACGCTGATGATCCAGTTACGAGTGCTGCCTTCAAGGTGCATCAAGAGATTGCCGATGCTGTTTGAATCCTCATTAGGGCGCCACCAAATATCTTGATCAGTTAGTCTGCGCAAACAACTCTCAATCTTCGGAAGGTAGTCAGAAATCAGAAACGCGCGAGACTCGGCGATGAATTGTTTGGCAAATTCTTCCATAATCTGACACTCCTTGAAAGGACAGCAATTCTAGCGATCGCACTCCAGCTTTGATTAGCAAGCTAAGATTAACCAACGATTATCAGCCGCCGGTATCTCAACAATGGATGAACTCTTCATCCGGAGAAACCTGTGGCGTCTGGGACCGAGGGCATCGTAGCGCCGTCTCCAATGACGGTCATCCATTTGCGTACTCGCCAGTTAGTCACGAGGCCGCTCGTGACGTAGGGATCGGCTCTGGCAAATACTTCCGCAGCCTCCGCCGTCGGGCCTCGAAACACCAGCATTGCTCCATCAACCGGATCGGCCAGCGCGCCTGCGAGGACCAGCTTGCCCTCAGCATGCGACGCCTGGACCTTTGCGAGATGCTCAATCCGAAAGGGCGTCCGCTTCTCAGCAAAGTTGTCTACGATTTCATATAAAAGGACAAAATGCATGATAGT
>DATBRN010000336.1:0-4012 GCA_036560225.1 Pyrinomonadaceae bacterium
GGGGTTTCGCTGCGCTCCACCCCAGGCTTTATGCCGCCGTCCGCTCCGCGGACTAAGAAGCAATCGCTCCGCGAATGTTCAATCCGCCCCGCGGACTCATCTCAATTCGAAAGTAACGTTGCGGAAAATATCACGGCCAGGACCAGCGCAAAGACGCCGGCGAGCGCACGTCCCCAGTGTCGCGCGTGCTGGTTTCCGTCTTTCTGATGGTCCAACGCGTCTGGCTCGTTCAGCCAGGTCATATGCGTGAAGGCCTGCATCTCATCAAGTCGCGAATGTACTGGAACGTGGAATCGATTATGGAAGGGGTTGTGATAAGGGTCGTGGATTCGTCGTGTAGGCTTCATAGTCTGTCACTCCTCGCTAATATTCGCTGAAGGACTCTCAGCGCCCACGTTACTGCCACGACGAGCAACGACCGTGCCGGGTCGTGATCTATTAGAATACTCCTGAGGTTTTCAGGCGGTTTTAGGGTGGCTTCAGGTCCAGTCAGCCGAAATCAAGAGCAGTCAAGTGCCCATTTAGGGCGGCCACTACACCAACTCGGGCAGCTGCGGCCACACACCCGTTGGGACGCTCGGGCAATCCCGAGAATTGGCTAGGTGTTCAGAGTACAACCTTCAGGTTGCGCTTTGCCTTCCTCCTTAAAAATTGATCCTTTAAAATCCGCGCTATCAACTTTGACCTGAGCCAACTTCCTGGAGGACGTGCGATGAACACTGAAAGCAGACTCTCGCCTTGGCGCTCGAAAGCAGTTCTTATGAGACTTGCACTTTGGCTCTTATTATCCGCAGCCACTGCAATCCCGAGTGTGGCACAGAACCGGCCGCGCGGTCGCGATTTGGGAATTCCGTTCCCTGGGCAGACCGGTCCATTGAATGCGATCACGGACGTTGCCGGCGTTGCTGTCGGACACGTAACGCTCATCGAGGGCGACGGCAAACTCGTACCCGGCAAGGGGCCGATTCGGACAGGTGTCACGGCGATACTTCCGCGCCCGCGCGGCAACTGGGATCCCGTGTTCGCGGCAACGTTCAACCAGAACGGTAATGGCGACATGACCGGTATCAACTGGATCAAGGAATCTGGTTTTCTTGAGGGGCCGATTTTGTTGACCGGAACTCACAGCGTGGGGACAGTGCGCGACGCCGCGATTCAATGGCAATTAAAGAACGGCCGCAAGTTTATTTTCACTTACCCCATCGTCGCTGAGACGTTTGATTTTTTAAATGATGCGAACGGCGAGCACGTGAAGGCGGCTCACGCATTTGAGGCGCTCGATCGTGCTAAGCCCGGCCGCGTCGAAGAAGGTGGCGTGGGCGGCGGTACCGGGATGGGGTGCAACGGATTCAAAGGCGGCATCGGCACCTCGTCGCGGGTGCTGACAGCCTCGCAAGGGGGCTACACCATCGGCGTGTTGGTGCAATGCAACTACGGTGGCGACCTGCGAATACTCGGTGTGCCGATTCGTTCCGAGATCACCGACCTTCGAACCTGCACAGTGCTTCCGCAACCGTTGAGTAGGCCCTGGACGGTCGGCATTCCACCTTGCCCCGCAAGCGGACGTGGTGCCCGTGAAGATACTAATGGGGAAGGTAGCGTCGCTGAACACGAAGGTCGCGGATCGATTATCGTTATAGTAGCTACCGATGCGCCGCTGTTGCCACACCAACTAGAGCGCATCGCGCGGCGCGTCAGCCTTGGACTCGGCCGGTTGGGTAGTTTCGCGGGTAATTCGTCCGGTGATCTGTTTCTCGCGTTTTCGACAGCAAACGCCGGCGCGGCGAAACCCGAGGGTACACCGTCGTTAACCATGTTGCCCAACGACCGGATCGATCCACTTTTTCAAGCGACGATCGAGGCGACCGAAGAAGCCGTCGTCAACGCTATGTTGGCGGCGCAAACGATGACCGGCGCGGACGGTATCCGCGCCTTTGGCTTGCCTGGAGATCGCGTCGTCGCAGCGTTGAGGAAGTACAACCGAATGAAGTAACAAATGCGCCGGCCTGAAGAGGAGGATGAAGGATGAAGAGTACACCAGTCAGATCAGAGCCGGAAAACGAGCTAGGTATGAATTTCGGAATTCGAATTTCGGATTTGAAAGAACGAGCGCACCTTCTCCTGCCGCTCCAAATGTCGAGTTCGTGCTATATTTCTTTCGTTCCCCCGGCAACTTTTCCGTCCTGACTTCCTTCGATTGGCTCTCGATCTATTCGGAAGCTAGAGAACCCGCGTTCGTCACCGGAGATGTGACTACTGGAGGTGTACTAATGGTTCATGAAATGATTGATGGGACGTTTCGTCAAACTAATCTGCCGAACGAGTCGCCAGAATACCTTGCAAAGCGCGAGGAGGTGCGGCTGGCAGAAATTGAGTTACTAAAGCAGCGTGAAAGAGTCGCCGCGTTACGGCGGGAACTTCCAAAGGGTGCCACGATTCAGGATTACGAGTTTCTTGAAGGCCCAACCTCCCTCGACCAGGGCGACGAACCGGTACGAAAGGTACGGCTGAGCGAGCTGTTTACTGCGCCGGATCGTTCGCTCGTGATTTATCACTTCATGTATGGAAAGAAGCAGACCGTAGCGTGCCCAATGTGTACTGCGTGGATTGATAGCTTCAATGGAGTTGCTCACCACCTCGCTCAAAACGTTGACCTGGCGATTGTTGCGGCGGCAGATCCCTCCACCCTGCGCGCGCACGCGCGAAAAAGAGGTTGGAACAAACTGCGTCTGCTGAGCGCCGGCGATAGTACTTTTAAGTACGACCTCGGCAGCGAAGATCGCGAAGGGGGTCAGGACTCGACGATTTCAGTTTTCACACGAGACAGTGATGGCACGTTGCGTCATTTTTACAGTGGTCATCCCTGGCTGGCCGACGACGTCAAAGAGCGAGGCATTGATGAGTTGAACCCGATTTGGAATGTAATGGACCTGACGCCGCAGGGACGAGGCAAGTGGTATGCATCGCTCGACTACGGGACAAAGGTGCAAGTGGCTCGGGGCTAAAGAACTGGGAGACTATTAGGAGGAGAGCCGTTAGAGCAGATTCTCCACCCAGTTGGCCGTTGAACACCTGCCAGGTACCGACGGCTGCGACAGGCGGGGTCCCCGGCGCGGCAGCCGCGCTGGGGTGCTCACGTCGCAGACGACCAAAGCGCTTGACAGGTCAGCGCACTCCGTCGCAGCGCCTCCTACCTTCCGAAGAAGCCAGGGTCCATCAGATACCAGTTGATTAATCCTGCCGCCAACCCAACTCCGAAGACGATTAATATGATTATCTTTTGCCTGGCAGTGGTGGGCTTTCCTGCCATTGAAGGAAACATAAGGAGATAAAGTCCTCCGATGACACAGACGGGAGCAAACGCCGCCAGCTTCATGGAGTACTGATGTTCCTGTATCAGTTGATGCCAGTTGTAATAGATGAGACCGATGGAAACGAGAATCAGAACCACGGCAAATATGCGCGCGTTGAGGGGCTGCATAAGTTGTTCTCCAGTTAAGATGAGGGGTTATATCACCAACCAGGAACAGTGAGAAGCACTGCTAGTCATTACTAAAAAAATTTCGCTCCAAGTGGAGCAAGGAGATCAAAAAACGTCGTGCCGATAAGCAATCGACTCCTAAACGGAGCTCAACTCTTTGGAGTGCGGTGACCTGTCACCGCTTTCCCCGCGCCGTTAGGTACGAAATGTTTATGAAACATCGTGGCCCGAAACACTCTTAGCTCCGTCAGGAGCGGAACATTCCGCTCCTAACGGAGCGAAGAGATCAAACAACGTGGCGTCGTTACTATGAACACTTCGCTCCTAATGGAGCGACGAAGTAACCCGGTTCGAGTATTGGGCCAAACTATCTTTGGCAACCCGCCATACAACTTCGATGCGCCTGGTTTGCTGCCTGCTCGCATGCTCGCCGATCCGAGCCGGTTCTGCCTCTACAATCCTGCTGTGCATTCCGGTGAATTCGATTGCATTCGTGGACACACCGCTTGCGCGCTGAATGATTCCTATGAC
>DATBRN010000337.1:0-24150 GCA_036560225.1 Pyrinomonadaceae bacterium
GATTCGCCTATAACAGGAGAGGTGTGTATCAGCGGACGGTTTGGCACAGGTTATGCCCATACGGGACCGTCCACCCATGTCCTACGGGGTGGTGCACGAGCGTAACTGATGTTGAAGAATGCATTCGATGAAAGAGGTAAAGGCTTCTATAAACAAATCACCTGGATAACTCGCACCGTAGAGTCAAACTTGTCCGCGACCCACTCAAAGGACAATAAACATGCGCAAACAAAACTCCTCAGCAATACCCAAAACATCTTCCCCGCAGGATTCCGCGGGCCAGCTGATTCAGGTCATTGAACTAGACGCGAGTTACGAGCAAGAAGTTCTTGAGTTTCTTTCACAGCGTCCTATTCACACAGTGGGCATGGTCAGGTTTATTCAGGACAACGGCATCGTGAGTCAGCTCAATCGCGGCACCTTTTATGGCTGCCGCAACCGGGAAGGCCAGCTTGAAGGAGTTGCGTTGATAGGCCACTCAACTTTATTGGAAACAACCACTGACCGCGCCGCGGAAGCACTGGCTGCTGTGGCCCAGACATGCACGACTGCCCACATGATCACTGGTGAGAAGGAACGCATAAACAATTTCTGGCACTACTATGCCGAAGCTGGCCAGGGCATGAGGCACGCCCGTCGTGAACTGCTCTTCGAACTGAAATGGCCGGTCGAAGCTCTCCCCGACGTACCCGATCTCCGACTCGCAACCTCGGCCGCTGATCTCGAGTTGGTCGCAAAAATACCCGCGGAAGTGGCATTTTACGAGAGCGCATTGCTGGGAAACGCTGAAAGCTCTCGCCAGCGGTGTGCTCGTCGTATTGAACAAGGTCGAACCTGGGTTTGTGCCGACGCGGGCAAAATTGTTTTCAAGGCGGACGTAACTTCCTACGCCTCTTCGGTCATTTACTTGGAGAGCGTCTGGACAAACTCGGATCGCTGTTCTCAAGGGTACGGCCTGCGTTGCATGTCGCAACTCGCGCGCACCTTGCTGCGTCGCACCAACTCAGTTTGCGTTCTAATAAATGAGAACGATAAAAAGGCCCACCGATTCTATCAGCGAGCGGGTTACAAGCTTCGCGCAATCTACGACACTATCTTTTTAAACTAACTACCCTTCTCAAAAGGGTCACAACAGTGCGGATATGACCTTAGCCGACTCCATCCTGAATCAACTAAAGCTCGCAGAATCATTACGTGCGCCGCGACGGCCGGAATCTGCCGAGCCCGTGAATACTGATTTCGCAGCGAAAGCCTGCCGCTACCGTCTCGATCAGGTCGTAAAACGGATCGACCCTCCGAAGGTTCGCAGAATCGTGCAGGCGGTATTTTCGGATTTACTTCGCTTGCTGGACTACCTGCGTCCGCTTGAAAGCCAACTCTATAAGGTTGATGAGGCGGAAAAAACATTTGCTTTGTTTCAATTCATCCACGACGAGGCCTCCGCGCTGGTCAAGTCCATAACTGAAGATGCTTTGACCTGCGAAGCGCTCAGCGAGGACCTGTTTGACACGCTCGACGGAATGACTTTCGCGGTTAGTCACGATTTGCAAAGAGTGTTCGAGACTAAGCTACCCGGGGCTATTGAGGAAAACACGGGCAGAGTCATAGTTGGCAAGTTGTTTCGCGCCCACGATGTGCTGACCAATTGTCTGCAACAGGCGACCATCAGTTTAGCCACACTCTTTGATCCTGAACTTGGAGGGACCAAGCTATTCGGTAATTCGGACATGCTCTACCGTCAGGCCCTTGAGCTTTGCGCAGACCTGTCAAAGCTTCTGAAGCTGGTTGAGGAGTACTCAGAGAGAGGAACCGAACCAGCGTTTGCGAGCCTTACAGCGGGCATTGAAAAGTTTCGGCTTGAGAGCATGGACCGCTTGAGATATTCCGACTGCCCGCAATTTGAAGGCTTTTGCGAAAGAATCCAGCTTGCAGCAACTCAAGATGAACTGGACCAAGTACTGCACGAGTTTCGCTGCTATGTTGAAACTCTGCTGGGCCAGGTAAAAATGCGAGCCGTCCTCGCGAATGTATTTCCTATCGATTTTGAAACAGGCGATCTTGAACAGT
This sequence comes from Pyrinomonadaceae bacterium, assembly GCA_036560225.1. GTDB lineage: Bacteria > Acidobacteriota > Blastocatellia > Pyrinomonadales > Pyrinomonadaceae > PSRF01. The sequence goes on from DATBRN010000337.1 coordinate 2,068, forward strand.
TGCCCTCACCAGCCCAGTATGGCTCCTCCCAATCCTATTCAGCGGACGATTTCGAGGACGACAGCGTTACACCAGATAGACTGCTGATTGCAGTTTAGCTGTCGGCCCTCCGTGGTCGTCGATTCCAGATGTCAGACAAAACCGAGATCCAGAACCCGAAACTTGTCGCCGCCTACATGTGGGTAACTGCATGCGCGGGCGGTGTGGTCTATTTTGTGGCCAGCCACCGGATGGACTTGGGCATCGTCGACCTTCAATTCTCAGTCCTGGCGGCGGTTACTGTCTTACTAAGCTCGCGATTAAGTATTAGTATTCCGCAGTTTAAGTCGGAGATCTCGGTCTCGGACACGTTCATCTTTTTGATTCTCATGCTCTACGGCTGCGAGGCAGCAATTGTCCTGGCCGCCACTGAGGCACTCCTCTCTTCATTACGATTTAGCAGAGTACCAAGAACGGTTCTTTTCAACTGGGGCTGCGCTGCCTTGTCGGCGTGTGTTACTTCCTACTGTTTCCGCCTCTTCTACAGCGATCCCATTGAACTCCGTGGCGGCCCTTTGTCGGGTAGATTCATTACAGCAGTCGCTTTCATGGCCCTTGTTCAGTACGCGACAAACTCGGGCATCATCGCCGTGGGCGCCGCGCTCAAAGCCGGCACTGCAGTCTGGCAAACATGGAAGAAGTATTACCTGTGGACTTCGGTTACTTACTTCGCGGGGGCCTCAGCCGCCGCGTTGATAGTCAAACTGATGGGGCCCCTGGGGTTCTATGCATTGATCATAACCCTGCCAATCATCGCCATCGTTTTCTTCACCTATAAGACTTACCTTAAGAATATCGAAGCGTCCGCGAAACAAGCGGAGCAGGCCCAGCGCCACGTCGAAGAGCTTTCCCACTTTATAGCCGAGCAAGAACGCATTCGTGAACAGTTCTCGCAGATGGAAAAACTCTCAGCACTAGGCGAGTTGGCGTCAGGTGTGGCTCACGATTTCAATAACACCCTGGCCGGAATCCTCGGACGCGCGCAGCTGATACTGCGCACAAACGATCCTGAAAAGATTGAGCGAGGATTAAACATCATAATCAAGACTGCTGAAGACGGCGCGAAGACAGTAAAAAGAATTCAAGACTTCGCGCGGCAACGGCGAGACCATGATTTTGAGCCTGTCTGTATTGACCAAATACTCTTTGATGTAAGCGAAATCACCAGGCCACGCTGGAAGGATCGTGCGGAGGCAGCAAACGTTCAAATCTCACTTGATCTTCAGATTCGCTCAAAGGCCAAGGTGATGGGTGATGAATCTGAGCTACGCGAAGTTTTGGTCAATATGGTCTTCAACGCTGTTGACGCCATGCCGAAGGGCGGCAACCTAACGCTCATAGCAGAGGACATTGGCAACAACGTTGTGATCTCCGTTGGCGACACCGGCATCGGCATGGCGCCCGAAGTTAAGAACCGCATCTTTGATCCGTTTTTCACCACGAAGGGCAAGTCTGGAATGGGGCTCGGCCTGGCGGTTAGCTTTGGAATCATCCGCCGGCATGAAGGCTCATTTGAGGTAGACTCCGAAGTCGGTGTTGGCACGCGATTCAAGATAATTCTTCCCAAGGCCCCGACGAAAGAGGAGCGAATCTCTCTCGATGTTGAACGCGAAAAGCCGAAACCTCATATTGAGGCGGCGCCTCCGGACGAGACGCGTTCGCTCGAAGCATACCAGACCAAGATCCTGGTTGTTGACGATGAAGAATCGGTGCGCGACCTGCTGCAAGACTTGCTTGAAGGTGACGGTTGCCGAGTCTACGTGGCTAGGGGTGGGCGTGAGGCCTTGAACCTTTTTGGATCGAAACAATTTGATGCTGTCTTCACCGATGTTGGCATGCCGGGAATGAGCGGTTGGGAACTCGCTCACGCCATTCGTCAATGTAGCGAAAGCATCCCGATCGCGGTGATTACGGGCTGGGGCGAAGCAGTTGCTTCCGACGAACAGAAGGAAGCGCGGGTTGACTGGGTTGTTACAAAGCCCTTTCGGGCAGAGCGGATCAGTGAGCTGGTCCAGGAGATTTCGAAGAAAAGCAGCGTGGTGGCTAAGCGAGCGGCCTTCTCTAACGTTGCAGCATGATTTAGGGTCCTTCAGCTTTCGCTCCGGCGCTAGCGAGAATCTTCCTTCACAATCGTCCAATCCCCTTTTGAGCCCTGATCTTGTTTTCCATCAGTCGCTTCGTGTGCTGCGCGAGATTTCAGTAAACGCCTGCGATACTCTACGGCTCTCTTAACGCTCTCCTCGACACCTTCGAGCGTGAAGGGCTTCATGAGAAAATCGAAAGCTCCGAGCTTGATTAAGCCTTCAGCGTGCTCCCGATCGTCAATACCGGAAATGATTATTACTGGAGTGTCTGAAAAGCGTTGGCGTATGTGTCCGAGTAGTTCCACTCCACTCAAGCCGGGCATCGAGATGTCGGTCAACACCACGTCGTAAACGTCACCCTCCAGCCTGGCCAGCGCTTTTTCTGCCGTCGCAGCAGTCTGGCAAACATATGCTTCGGAGAGAAGCTCGTAGAGGGTGTCACGAATGGTGTCGTCATCGTCGACTACCAGAACTCTTGGCATGTGTTGGACCTCCACGCCACATTGTAACGTAAGCTGTGAGCTTGCGAGGATAAATACTTGGGCTTTGTCCAGAGAACTAACAGTTTGCGTTACAAGGAAATGAATTGTAAAGCTAGCTCTTAGCTTGCGACGATGTTGACTGCCGTGCGAGTGTGAGCAAACTAACAGTTTGGGTTGCAAGAAAATGAGGGCTGGCGACTCCTGGTCGCCGGCCCTCTAATATGGTCCGTTACACTCTCTCTCGATTGTTTAGCGTGGACCGGTTGCCTGAATAGTTAATTCAGTACCTCGATCCAAATTGAGATCGTCACGACCCTGAACGTAAACAGATCCCGCACCGCCACCGGCGCCGACGATAGCGCCTATAGCCGCACCTTTACCACCGCCGGCGATAGCGCCGATAATCGCGCCCACCGCGGTACCAATGGCTGCTCGTTGAGCGGTCTTGGTGGTCTGGTTGTCGTCCCTAACTGTTCCTTCGTTGTCTATTTTGACCATCTCTCCCTGCGCATTCCTTACGGAATTAAGGATCCCGGCAAAACGATAAGTACTACCGTTGGTCATGCGAATGTTGTCAAAGCTTAGATTGAGCTGCGACCGTCCAGTTAGGCGGCCACTGCGCTCGACGTTTGAAACATGGCCTTCGATTATGGCGCCTTCATACTGGGAAGGCTGCCGCACCGTAGCTGTAAAACGATCCCCTTCCCTGGCATTCGAAGTGGAAAGGCCATTGTCGAGCATAGCCACCACCGTTTCGCCGTTGGTAAGAATAAAGTCTGTACCAGTTGGGTAGTTGTCGCTCGGATACGTCTGGTTTCCCGAATTGATATCAAACCGGGCGACGTCCGAAATCTTGTCGTAGGTGCTCCTCACCATTACTGGCCGTGAAAGTCCCTCGACGTAGATTTGTCGAGTTACGTTTAATCTCCGACCGTTCTCCATTGGACTGAAGGTCACACTAAACTCTGTGGCGCGATCTCCAGTTGAACTAACGGTCAGCTGGTCGCCATTGAGCATGGCGCGAGCCCGAATCGTGCGGCCGCTAGGCGTAGTCTCTACTCGCTCAATACCATCCGCCGAAAAAGAGATCTGCGGAGCCCGTGACGATGCCAGTGTCACATTCCTGCCACGCAGTTCGATTGCGATCTGATCAGGAGATTCAAGCCGTGCGGTCAGTTGATCGCGCAGTCGAGTACGATTACCGAAGGAAACCGACTGCAGTGCGCGGTCAGCTGCTTGCCCTGGGTCGTCGCTCCTGGACGGATCGAGGCGATAGGTCCCACTCAGTCCATAGGAATTTTGATTATTTGGGTAAGGATTGGTCGGGTAAGTATTAGTTGGAAGAGTCTGGCCAATTGTCGGCCATGTTAGACGGTACGTGGTCGCCAGTTGATTTAGGTTGACACGCAGGGTGTTCCAACTGCGGAGCACTGCCGCGCCACGAATATTTCGGCTCGTGATGAGATTGTCGATTGATGCCGCGCGGTTGAGAACCTCTTGCGCATCCGCGCTCGTTGACTGTCGACTGTCAAAGCGTTCTCGTAGCTGAACCACGGCCCGATCCAGATCGTCTGTCAGGCTAATGAGATTGCCGGTGTACCCGCGGCCGCGATTCTGCGCATTTACGTTGTTGCGGAAAACGGCCGTGCTGTTTTCGATTCGAAGTATTAGCTGTCGCACCGAACGAGTGGTTCCTCGATAGGTTTGAGCTTGAGTAAACGTCGCTCCGGCGGACACTACGGCCACCGCGAGAAATGCCAGCAGCGTTTTTCTGATTGTGATCATTATTTCTCCTCCCAGGTTTACAGTAACTCAAACTTTTAGTTTGCGGTGCTAATTGACTTCGCGCTCGCATCGCAAACTAACAGTTATGCTTTACAGAAACACGTTTGCAGTTTTCAGTTGTGACTTCCGGACCATTGCAAACTAACAGTTTGCTTAACCCCCGCAACCACCTTCGCACGACGCTTCGTCACAGTTTTGAAACAAAACGCAGTGCGAGGAACATGATGGTTAAGACAAAGACTGTGCCACGCCGAGCACAAGACTTTTTCGTGGCAAAACTGTAGTAATTCAATGAAGAGCCGTAGCCAGAGTGCGATTCTGCTGAGCTTTTTCGAGCTACCCTGTGTGCTATTCTCTTACAGGGAGGCACCGTAAATGAGTACCCGGGAACCCAAAGCGGTTGTTCAACTGGCAGGGGACGAGCTGTTTGTTGGCATCAGCCCTTCGGGTCATGCGGTGACGATTGACACGGATCGCGCGCGCAACTTGGCGCCGAGTCCGATTGAATTGCTTTTACTGGCGCTGGGCTCATGCACGGGCGTGGATGTGGTTTCCATTCTTGCGAAGAAGCGCGAAAGCGTAAGTGCTTATCGCGTTGAGGTGCGCGGCGAGCGGCGAGAGGATCACCCACGAAGCTTTACGCGAATCGAAGTGCATCACATTGTCACCGGGCGCAATGTTTCAGAGCGATCCGTGGCACAGGCAATTGAGCTCTCCGAGCAGAAATACTGTAGCGTTGCGGCAACATTAAGGCCGGCAGCGGAAATCGTTTCCAGCTTTGAGATCATCGAAGGATAGCGACCAGTCGCCAGGCGGCAGGAGCAGTCGGCAGGAGCAGGAGTGGTTGAAGTGGATCGTGGAGCAATGAGCAGTAAGTGGTCGCTCGCTAGTCGTCCGTCGTCGGTCGTTCGTCGTCGGTCGTTCGTCGCTAGTCGTCCGTCGTCGGTTGTCCGTCGTCGGTCCTTCCTCGTTTTTTTCCTGGTCGCCGTGCTTGGCGTGACTTCCCTCGCCCATCTCGTTAATGCCACTCTTCCCACCATTCAAAGCAAACAAAGCAATAGTGACGTGAGCCTTGCAGCCGTGAGAGAGCAGGATCGGCTTGCCCGAAACGCCAAAGGAATAATTACGCGACTTACGCCGGAAGAACACCTTCGTCGCGCCGGCGTCTACCACGCCAACCGCGCGTTCGATGAGGCGCGCGAACATTGGCAAGCTTTGATGAACTACTACCCAAATGATCCTCGTGTGGCCTCAGCGCTTTTAGGCATGGGCCGCGCCTATTTTCAGGAGCGTCGGTACAGCGAAGCCTATGACTCTTATAATCGACTCGCCCGCAGTTACCCTTCCACTAAAGAAGGCCGCGAGGGACTCAACTTCAGCGCCGCCTCCCTTCTGCGGATGGGCAAAGCTTCCGATGCCGCTGACCGTTACATTGAATACATCAATAGTTATCCCGACGGCGAAAGAATCGACACTGCTCACCTCAACGCAATCGATGCGTTAAGGGAAGCGGGCCGTTTGGGGGACGCCGCCGCCTGGATTGCGCGAACTCGACAGCGATTCTCGGGGACGCCAACCGACACCAATGCTCTGTTTGCCCAGCTTCGATTAGAAATCGCCGAGGGTAACTGGAAGCGGGCAATCGCTGCCACCGATGAACTGAGAGGAAAGGGTTTTTCAAAGGCGGTGGCTACCAGCCCGTCGGAAGTTGCTTACCTGAAGGCGTATAGTTTGGACCGCCTGGGCCGTCACGAAGACGCTTTTGCTGCCTACCTGGCCGTGCCGGGAGGAATTGACTCGTATTACGGTTGGCTGGCCACTGACAGACTGTCGACTATCACCGATGCGAACCGGCGTGGGTTGGTTGAGGAGCGCGCGGAACGTAATCGATCGCAGTCAGCGTCTGTTGCCGATCGCTATCCGGCGCCATACCGTCAGACAATCATTTCGACGGCCAGAGCACGCAAACTCGATCCACGTTTTATTCTGGCTCTCATTCGTCAGGAGAGCGTCTTTCGTCCGCTCGCAAAGTCTCCCGCCGGCGCGCGCGGGTTGTTGCAACTAACGATTGACGCCGCGCAGAAGTATGCCTCGAATGCGGGAATGGGCGGGGTCCAGGAAAGTCAACTCTATCAGCCCGAAACGTCAATCCGTCTCGGCGGCGAATACCTGGGGGAGTTGTCGACAATGTTTCCTAACCTGCCGGAAGCCGTGGCTGCTTCCTACAATGGTGGCGAAGACAACGTTGCTCGCTGGGTGAAACGCGCGAAACAAAAGGACCCGGGCGTGTTTACCTCAGAAGTTGGCTTCGACGAAACGAAAGCTTACGTCCAAAAGGTTATGAACAACTACCGCGTCTACCAACAACTCTACAAAGCCGACCTCACCCGCAAATAACTGCGGCTAAGCCGCCGCACAGTGCGGAAGGCTCCGCCTTCCGCGGCATCCTTTTCTTTCTTGAGGCTTCGCCTCGTGATGTGAGGCGGAGCCTCCAGTGAGTCTTGAGGTCTTGCGGCAAGGCAGGGCCTTACCGCACTGTGCGGAGTAGCCACTGCCTGCACTACTCACTCAGCCGTGTATGCAGAAGCTCTTGCATAGAGCGAAAACTGAAGGTTTTACAGAACGCTCGCATTGCCAACCCAATCCATGCACAATGCTACGCCATCACCCGCTCAAACATTCCGCTGGATTACCGCTCGTGCAAATCGAAAGGATAACCAGAAATGAGCGAAGTCAAACTCAACCTCATCGACAACCAACAAGTCCTTCACGGCACAATCCATGGATCCATAGCTGATCGCTGTGTAGCGGCGTTGTCAGCTGAACCCGAGACCATTGCCGAGCTGAGTACGGCATTGGCCCGCTACATGAAGCCACTTGATGACAGCGGCCCATTTGCCACCTTTCATTCCTCAGTTCATTCCTCTCTCAGTTCAAGGCCCGGCATTTCGCTTGGGAGCCTGGCGCTTGATACGGAACCGTGGGATGCAGGGATCGTGGTCATCGACTTAACGGCGCGCATCGTGGCCTCTGAATCAACCTATTCCCAACCATCGCCTGAAGGAGAAGTCGATTATCACGATGGCACTAAGGCAACTGACATAGCTGTGATGTACCGGCTGCCTGATGACTGGTTGTTTGTTAACTCAGTCGAGGCCTATCAATGGTCGCGCGAGCGGCGAGCCGAGAAGCGCAGCGCCCAGAACCCCCTCGACGCTCGTGAAGTTCTTTATGGCACCCCGTTGTTGAATTTCATTATCGACGAATGCAGGAAGATCGAGATCCCTGAAACTGACGCAGATGGCAACGGTTCGGTCCGAGGCGAGTCCAGTTTGAGTGTAGGCACGTCCAGTTCTGTCGCAGTGACGTCCGGTTCAATAGTAAGCACCTCTAATTCAATCGTAGGCGCCTCCAAATCAAACGAAGAACCTTCGGAATCAATTCCGGGTTTCTCCAGCGCAATGCCAGAGCCGTCAAGCTCAGTCCCAGGTGCCAGTGAGCCAATCCCAGATGCCTCCGACCCAATCGAAGACGCGATTTCCAAAGAACTCTCAGCGATTCATGCTCGCTGGTTGATGACCCCCCGAGAAGATCTCCGCGGGCAGTCGCCGCGTGACGTCATGCTCGCCAAGCAGGACTTCATCGACTTTGATCTCCACACTCGCTCGCTGCAGTGGAGTCTACAGAACGAAGGTCCACCGTGCCTCTCACCAGATTCTTTCGCCTACCGCTATGCAGGTTTCGGTACTCACGAGTGGGTTATCTACTACGATCTGGTTCGCGACCTTCTTTGGAGTGCTCCGACCTTATGGAGTGCGCCGACCTGTCGGAGTTTTGGCCATGGTGACCTGTCACCGCACGCTTCTCACGAAACACTCATCCCACCAAAGGAAGTCACCCTCAGTCCCCAATCTCGCGAGATTCTCCTGGCCCAACTCAACAAGCTCAAATGCGACTGGCTTGAGCAACCACACCCTGACTACGACGGCCGCATCCCCGCGATTCTGATCGACAATGAACGCCGGCGCCTGCCAATCGCACTTCGCCCGCGCGACATGATCATTGACGAAGACTGCCCCATGTGCCAGATGTTCGGCGATGAGACCTCTCCTCTTGGCATGGGCGTCGGTTTCTGGCACCTAGACGGCTGTAACATGGATGATGATTTTGCCTTCTCCGCCTACCGGACACGCGAGGAATGGGAAGCCGAAAACCGCAATCGAGAGGAGTTCAATAAGGAGTTCGATCGCCGTTGGAAAGAACGCCAGGAACGCCTCGCCCGCGGCGAAGAGCTGGAACCCGATCCCTTCTTCGATCCAGACCCATTTCCGGGCTTGGAATTCGATGACCCATCCTTAACCGCTGATGAATCAACCTCAGACGACGAAAAGGAGGCGTCAAACTAGTTCCGGGTAATCCGCATAGTCTGGAAGGATCTTAACTCGGTACTCAGTACTCAGTACTGATGACTATTTTGATCTATAATCCCCGCGCCAATAACTCAGTTTCCCGCGGAGGTGAACATGAGAGCACTTTCCCCTATTCTTGCTCTTATTCTTTTTCTTGCCGTCGCACTTTCTTGTAAGCTTGCCGAGACCCTAACCGGCGACCCCAAGGCCGGAACAGTCAGCACCTTATGGCCCGACGTACCGCCGCTAGCGGGTGCGACGAAGGCTGACCTTGAAATCCCGCTCGCCGCGCGCCTGGCGATCCGCGCAATGATGCAGGGAAAGATAAACTTCATCGCCTTCACTACCGACCAGAGCGCACAAGACGTGCAAAACTTCTATTCAAAGGAGCGCATGACAGCAGTTGGTTGGACTCCTAGCGAAAAGGGCTGTGTCAGCGACAGTGAAGACGAAGAGAGCCACGGCGCGGTCTGTTTCTTTAAGCGCAAGACCGGAACGAAGGAGGAAGGCCTGGCCATCGTGCTGGCCTACGATGAAAAGACAAAGAAGACCGAGGTCTTCTACGTCCGCATCGAATTACCCGAACCCTCTCCGTCCCCGAAGAAGTGATTTGAACGCAAGTACTGAGTGCTGAGTACTAAGTACTGAGTGCTGAGTACTGAGTGCTGAGTAGCCATTTTCTGAATGCGGCTGCTGACCTGACTTTCGGCAGAAGTCCTGTCAAGATGCGCTTTGAGGTCAGTACCATCTTGCGGTAGCGGGTGGGTCGCCCGAGGCGCGCCTCTCAAGACGAATCCACCCGTCTACTCAGCACTCAGTACTCAGTACTCAGTACTCAGTACTCAGTACTTATCACTCCGTTTGCGTACATCCATGCGCTATGTGGTCAGCAACCGGACACGACGTCACTATTGCGCCGAGAAAACTTACGAAATCGCGCCCGCCGCCTCGTGAGGCGTTCGGTTAGCGGCCTTCCTGGATCAACTCGCGGTAGAAATTTTGCAAAACGTAGAATGCCTGCTTCCGTTCGCCTCGGCTGGAGATCAGTCCTTTACGGTTGTAGAAATCCTGTATCCGCGGCAGGGGTCTCCTCGGCGACCGAAAATCAGTGAGGATCCAGGGCGTCATACCTCGCAGAGATGGAATCTTCCTCAACATCTTGAGCTGATGCTCATACAGGTTCTTCTGGTACTCTTCAGTCCATCGTACGTTCGGTTCGCCGTGGTACCCGAAGAGTGCATCGCCGCCAAATTCGCTAATGATGAGCGGCTTCTTATCGGGTACTTTCCATTGTAAGGCATCGGCCTTCTCCGGCAGCCCATCGTACCAACCGACGTATTCGTTGCAACCGAGCACGTCTAGATATTCACCGAGCGGATCATCAATCACTTGCGTCGTAGCATCAACGTAATGCCGCTCGTTGGCAGCGGTCACCAAGCGCGTCGGATCCAGCCTGCGCGCCTGATCAATTAGGCCTTTCAGAAACTTCACTCGTGCTTCACTGACCGGCGTTTCGTTTGCCACCGACCAAAGGATTACCGATGCCTTGTTCTTGTCTCGGGTGATGTTCTCTTCGAGTTGGTTCCGCGCATTTGCGAAGGTTTCAGGATTCTCCCAAAGGATGGTCCAATAGACGGGTATCTCGGACCACACCATAATCCCCATCTCATCCGCAATCCTTGTCATATTCTCGTTATGGGGATAATGCGCGAGACGCACGAAGTTGCAGCCTAACTCTTTTGCCCAGCTTAAAAGCAAACGCGCATCGTCCTCACTAAAAGCCCGCCCACCTCGCAGCGGCGATTCTTCGTGGATGCAAACCCCGCGCAAGAAGATCGGCTTGCCGTTCAAGAGAATGTCTGCTCCTCGGGTCTGAATACTTCTGAAGCCAATTCGGTCGACGACTGAGTCGGCGCCAGCCGAGAGTTTGACTAAATAGAGTTTTGGATTGTCAGGCGACCAAAGATTCAGACGGGCTTTGAAACTGACGCGGGCCAAACCATTTTCATCGGTCGTAGCCGACTGCTTAACAGATGCTTCCGGGATCTCGATCGTGATGGCCTTACCAGGAGTGTTGTTGAGTTGTACCCAACCCTCAATTTCATCCATTGAGCCTTTCTTCAATTGCAGAAAATAGTCCTGGATGAAACTGTCAGGCACCTCAACCAGATTGACATCGCGGGTCAGGCCGCCATAGTTCCACCAGTCAGTATTGAGAGTAGGCACCGCGTCGCGATGGCGCTTGTTGTCTACCTTGACGATGAGAAAGTTGTCTTTGTCTCGGACAAGGTTTGTGATCTCAAAATTGAATGGTGTGAAGCCGCCTTCATGACGACCAAGCTTCTCTCCGTTTAGATATACATCCGCCAGATAGTTCGCCGCTCCGAAATAGACGAACAGACGCTTGTGATCTTTCTTTTGATAATCAAAGGATTTCTTATACCAGACGGTCCCTTCGTAAAACAGTAATCGCTGATCTTGCGAGTTCCAGTCGCCGGGCACATCTAGTTGGGTGGAACTGTCGAAGTCATATTCGATCAGATCGCTGGGGCTTTTAGGCTTTGCGTTTTTGAAATAGCCATTGGGGCTGGGTTCGAACCGATAGTCGAAATAACCGGTCTCGTAGGGGTCGATGATTATTTGCCAGCGCCCATCCAGGCTGATCGTCTGCCGGCCATCAATATTTGTAATTAAGGCGGGCCGCTGCGCCTGAACCGTTGTGATGAGCACGCAAAGTGCCGCGAAGATCACACCAAGACTAACTTTCATGAAACAACCTCCGGTTGCCGGACTGGGTTTGCCACTTATACTGGGTCACCCGTAAACCATTCAAGCTCTGCACCAGGACCAGCGTCGTCTTCGCCTCCCTAAGCGCTGACAAAGCGCATTAACGAGCCAACATTGAAACCACAGATGGTCCACAGACTACGCTGATTACGCCGTTTCAGGTAGGAAGGGAGACTGCTCTCCAGTAAAGGCAAGGAAACCGGATGGGCTCTGAAAAACCGGCGAGGCTCGGGTCCAATTATTATTGACCATTTACGTCCAGGAAACTATATTCCGCTGCGGAGAGGCGGACACGGAGTGCCCCCTACAGTCTCGCTTAGTACTAAGACATAAATCGTGAGTCATGAGTCGTGAGTCACGAGTAGAGCGGAAGGAGGTTTCGCGAATGCGACTAACGTTTAAGTCCAGGCGCACTGGCATGCTTGCCTTAATCGGTTTGCTGATAATCTTTTGGGGTTGCGTCAAGAAGGAAGGCCCCACATCGTCATCATCCAACAACAATGGAGCCCAGACAGCGCAAACAACACAACAGAATGCGAACCCAGCGGCGAGTCCGGAGTTCAAGCCGGCCCCCTCAGTCAGGGCCATCGCCACGGCGGACGGAGAAAAACAAGGCACGCGCGTGGAGATAACTGAACTCAAGCGGACAAGCAATAATACATTGACGCTAAAGTTTCAGATGGTCAACGATGGTCCGGACAAACTACCCTTTAGCTACGACTTTGGCGACGAAGCGAACCACATCAAAGACTTCGACAGCATTGGCGGCGTAAACCTGGTAGATAGTACGGGCAAAAAGAAATATTTTGTAGTTCGCGACACCGAAAACAATTGTCTGTGCAGCCGCGATCTTAAAGATATAAATCCGGGTTCTCGCGTTAGTCTGTGGGCCAAGTTTCCCGCTCCGCCAGATGACGTGGAAAAGATCAGCGTCGTCATTCCGCATTTCGGGCCAATCGATGATGTCCCGATCAGTCGCTGAGGTAAATCGAGGATTACTTATGAAACGGCTTGAGTTCACCTGCATGTTGCTGCAGGGGGTCGTCCTGGCTTTTGCTTACCTGGTGGTGGGCCAAATTGCCTTGGCGCAGGAAAGCAACCAGGTGCCCGACCCTTCGAAAAACAAGATCCTCGATCTGGTCTTTACTGTGCAGGACCTTGGTGGCAAGGTCCAGGACCTGCAAGTCAAGGAGACCGGCCAGGAGATCCGGATCGAGCTGGCTGCTGATGTGCTGTTCGATTTTGATAAGGCTGACCTGCGGCCCGCGGCACAAAAGACGTTGCATCAGGCTGCGGACATCATCAAGGAAAAAGCCAAGGGCACGGTGCGGATTGAGGGCCATACCGATTCCAAGGGCAATGATGCCTACAATCAGAAACTCTCCGAGCGGCGTGCTGCCGCTGTGAAGGCGTGGTTCATCAACAAAGAAGGATTGGGAAACCAACAGTTTACGACTCAGGGGTTTGGCGCGAAAAAGCCGGTCGCCTCAAACACTAAGCCCGATGGTTCCGACGATCCGGACGGACGACAGAAGAACCGTCGCGTCGAGATCATTTTGAAGAAGTAGAACGAGCGATGTCTAAATCGAGAGCGACTTTCAGACTTCGCTACGCGAATTGAACACTTTGGCCTACCTTCCTGCCCTTCAAAGGCCGAGTGATTTCATGCCGCCGGGCATCGAAGCACCTCTTCGCTTTGTCGCAAGGCTAAACTAAGTTAATCGAACATTCCTTCCCGTACCTCAAGAATTCCACAAAGATTCCGTACCACATTCCCATACAAGGATTCTTGCATTAACTCACAGGCAAGATGTATAAGCGGGTTGTGTTCCTGCTTGAACTCCTAGATTTCTGAGGCTTCATAGTATGAAAAAAGCATTCATCGTTGTCGCTGTTCTCTGTTTTGCTCTGGCTGCTAACGCTTACTCCACCAAGCCAAAGCCCTTCGAGGGCTGTCCCCCTGAAGGCCGTGGCAAAATAACCGCAACCCACCCGCACGGTGAGTTATCGAAACCAAAGCAGGACCTTAATCTTCTCAAGAACCGCGATACCCCTCCGGACGTCATTGACCATTCTGTGACTCTGGCTCGAATCTTGACGCCCAGTGAAGATAAGAGTTTCAAAAACTTAATGGGAGCGGAGATCGTCGGCTACGTAGCACACGTGAAGCGCGGCGAGGCTAAAGAAACCTGTAACTGCTCTCGCAAAGACATAGCTGACATTCATATCGAGGTCGTACTGAATGAGGCTGACAAGGACATCAGTTCCAAATATATGATCGTGGAAATCTCGCCGCGTTTTCAGGCGGAGCTGGGCAATCTGGCATCGGTGAAGTCGGCGCTCCAAGGACACTGGGTCAAATTTACTGGGTGGATGATGAATGACGTTGTGCATAGGACCAATGCAAAGAACACTAATCCCCATGGCAAAAACATCTGGCGCGCAACCTCATGGGAAATTCATCCTGTGACCGCGTTTAAGGTTGTAACGGCTCCAGGGTAGGAAAAGCAGTAGGCAGAAAGCAGTAGGCAGAAGGCAGTAGGCAGGTGGCTGCCAGAAAAACCATTTTCCATATCTCATTTCTCATTTTTCATTTTTCATCGGCTGAGTGAGCGGCTCTCAACTGCCGAGCGGTTGCAGACTGCTGCGTATGTCTGTTTCAGCTCGTATTTTGAGAGCTTCGCAGTCGAGTCTTTTGATAATGAAAAATGAGAAATGAGAAATGAGATATGGAAAATGGTTTTTTCCGGCCACCTGCTTTCTGCCTGCTGCTTTCTGCCTACTGCTTTCTTGGAGTCAGGCTTGCAACGGCAGCCACCAGCTCAGGCGGTTCCACCGGCTTGGCAAGATGCAACTGATAGCCCGCGGACAACGCACGTTCCCGATCTCGTCGTGTGGCATAGCCGGTTAGGGCGAGAGCCGGCGTCAGCCCGCCCTGTTCCGCAGGTAACGCTCGAACCTTGGCTATCAACTCATAGCCATCCTGTGCAGCAAGGCCGATGTCGCTGACGATGACGTCCGGTAGAATCTGCTGACGCGCAGCTAGTTCCAACGCAGCCAGCGCCTCGGCCGCCGATGGGGTGGCCGTGACGTCCGCGCCTTGTTGCGAGAGCATTACGCTGAATAGACTGCGTGAGTCCTCATCGTCTTCGACAAGGAGGACGCGAATGTCCTCTAATCTCCGCGCAACGGAAACAGTCTTTCTTCTTTCAATTTCTCTTTGCCGCTCTTGCTGACGCGCCGGGTCGCGCCTCTCACTTGCAAGCGGCAATTCCACGGTAAAGGTAGAACCCTGCTGCAGACCACCACTTTCCGCCTTGATAGTGCCACCGTGTAACTCCACGAGATGACGGGCCACGGCAAGACCCAAACCGAGTCCACCTTGTTTGCGAGAGATTGATCCCTCAGCCTGGCGAAATCGATCGAACACAAACGGCAAGAAACTCTCGGTGATACCCTCGCCGGTGTCAGTAACTATGAGGAGAACGAAGGTAGGAATTTCGGATTTCGGGTTTCGGATTTCGGATTTTCGATTGGTGCCACATTCGAGGCGAACGGTGACGATGCCAGCATGAGGCGTAAACTTGATCGCATTCATCAGCAAATTCCAAACAACCTGGCGTAGTCGGGTTGCATCGCCTTTGACGAGACAGCTTTCCGAATCAAATTCAATCTTGAATTCAATGTGTTTTGCTCCAGCTGTGGGGCGCAGAGCATGAATTGTGGCATCCACTATCGACACAAAATTTGTCGGCCGGAGATCGAGACGTAGATTGCCGGTAATGATGCGAGAAACATCAAGCAGATCGTCAATGAGTCGCGCTTGTGAGCGCGCGTTCCGTTCAATCGTTTCAACTGCCCGGACAATATTAGTTTCATCAACCTCACCTTTGCGCAGCAGGGTGGCCCAGCCGAGGACAGAAGTTAGGGGAGTGCGCAGTTCATGTGAGAGAGTCGCGAGAAAGTCGTCTTTCAGTCGATCGGCT
Source organism: Pyrinomonadaceae bacterium (assembly GCA_036560225.1). Taxonomy (GTDB): domain Bacteria; phylum Acidobacteriota; class Blastocatellia; order Pyrinomonadales; family Pyrinomonadaceae; genus PSRF01. Next base: position 17,640 of record DATBRN010000337.1, read on the forward strand.
TCTTCCGCCAGCTGGCGTGCCTCGCGCTCTCTGACGAGCAGTTCAGCGCGCTCTTCTTCCGCGCGTTTTCGTGCTGTCACGTCAAGAACGAGAGACAGCACAGATATGAGTTCGCCCGACTCATTATGCAGTACGGAGTTATACCACTCGCAGTAAAGGACCGATCCGTCCTTGGTGTAGTTGCGATTGTGCTGGACTCCAAGGTGCTCCGCGCCCATGCGCTGGCGATTCGTCACCTGCTCGACACCATCTACGTCTTCGTCAAAAACGAAATGCCAATCACCGACGTGCTTGCCAATTACTTCTTCGGGGGCCCAGCCAAACAAACGCTGCGCCGATTCCGACCACCGCGACACGCGGAAGTCGCTATCCCATTCGATTACAGCTAGCGGCGAGTTCTCAACATGAAAGGTCAGGCGCTGATGAACTTCCTCCGCCTCAGCTTGCGCGCGCTTGCGCTCGGTGATGTCGCGAATGATGGCGATACCACCGGCAACCTGGTTTTGCTCATCGTAGAGCGGCGAATAGAAGCCCTCAAAAAACCCTTCGCGGCCGGTTTCTGGAATCGTGTAAGGCCGGTTCTCAGATACTGATGTCTTTCCCTCAAGGGCTTCATAGAAGCATTTGTCCTCACCGGTGTCTTTCAAAAAAGGAAAGACTTCGAACGCGTTCCGGCCGAGCACTTCTGCGCTCTTCTTGCCGGAGATGCGCTCCAGGGCTCGATTCCAGACGATGTAGCGGCAGTCTCGGTCAAACGCGAGAATGCCATCCACGCTTGCATCGAGCAGGCGTTTTGAAAGCAGTTCTTTGGAGAAAGGTTGGTCGCTCAAAGTTTGGTTAGGTCGGGTCTGTGGGTGAATCGTAAAACGTTAATTGCGAATAGTAAATAGGGATCAGAAGTCAGAGGTCAGAAGTTAACGTCAACCAGGCGGCGGTGGCAGCGACGCGGTGATCGGTGCGCCAGGGAGGGCCGGCGGAACGGCCGAGCGTTTTGAGGGAGTTGTTTAGTTTTGTGATCGAGCAACCGAGTTCGGAGGCCGCCTGAGTTTGTAAAGTCTTCTCGATAAACGTGCGTTGTGCGAGTTTGTTTGCCCGAGCGGCGAATTCGAGTACCTGACGAAATAGAAGACCTTCAGCTGCGTGAGCACGAATATGATAGTTGCCGATCTTTGCCAGCTCGCGATCGGCGGTGCCGGCGATGCCTACGCCGGCAACTTCCAAACCTTCAGCGCGCAGTTCGTGGACGAGTTGCTCTAGTGCTTTGGCTGCGACTTTCTCAATAGCGCGGATATAGGGTTTCACTTTTTTCTCTGATTCCTTCCAGGGCATCTCCATAACTTCGTGATAGGGCTGAAAAGTTGCGGGAATGCGCGGGTCGGTGAGTGTCAGTTCCTTGCGCTTGATGAGTTCTGGCGCATTCCTTGGGCCTGACAGGACCACAGCAACGGCGCGGCCGGTTTTCGGTTTGAGACCTATGGCGGCGATGGTTGAGGTTTGAGCCATTCAATTACTCCTTCGAGTGAAGATTAGTTGAGGCTGTGTGAAACTGCTCGTCGACGTGTCATGAGGTCAGTACCACCTCGCGGTAGCGGGTGGGTCAGTCGGTAAATCTCTCGGTTGCGCATAGGAGTATGCGGTACTCTAAACACGAGCCCGATGTTCGGAGTTCAAACTTTAGGTTGCCTGTTAACAAAGCCGCAGTACTTCCGTTCCTGTCTAATCTTATAGGAGTAGCGCACGTATATCCTCAAACGTGTGATCGACAAGAAGGTCGATCCCGGAATTGGCGAAACGCCGGGCGGCGGCTGTGGCTCTTCCGTCGGCTTCGTGATCATGTGACCACTGAGCATGTTTGATTAGTAATGCTAGTTCCATTGTGCGACCCAGTGTCATGGCGAATCGCCTTGCACCTAATTCCAAGTCTGTTGGGTTCCTCGCGTTTGAGAGCCAACGCTCAGCATGATCCAGGGTCGCGCGAGCCATGCGAGCCGGCTCAGTAAGGTGCGGATTATGAGCTTCAGTAAGGCAGTTCAAAACTGCCGATTTAAATGCCTGGAATGCAATGGAAGAATCCGCGGACTCAGCAGGTGGATGCCCGCCTTCCTCACCCTGAGACACTCCTACTTGAGAGATTCCTTTTTGAGAGATTGTTACTTGAGACTGAGCCACTCTGGCTTGAGATGCTGACATCAGCTTATCAACACTCGCTTCGCGATGCCCACTCGTTGCGGGCGACGGCATCCGCGATCTTAGATCGAGAGCGCGGAGGGTGTCGAGTGAGAGCACGTTGGTTGTTCCTTCCCAGATCGGCAGCACTTGCGCGTCGCGCAACAGTTGCGGGAGGCCCGTGTCTTCGACATAACCGGCGCCACCGAAAGCTTCGATTATTTCGCTCAGAACCAGAACAGCTTGTTTGCCAGTCGTTAGTTTCATTACCGGTGTGAGCAGACGGAGCAATACTGTTTCGAGTTCCTGATCGAGTGCACTTTGCGTTTCAGCGCGACCGGTTAACTCGGCAACATAGAAGGCGAGATGAAAGGCGGCTTCAGCTTCGGCTTCTAAGCCCGCGAGAGTATCCATGTGCAACGGCTTCTCGGCGAGCGGCGCACCGAAGGCTACGCGTTTGCGCGCGTAATCCATTGCGAGGGCAAGCCCGCGGCGCATAAGAGCCACTGCGCTAATGCCGTTCCACAGTCGAGTGATATTGAGCAATGGCGCGATGTTGCGGACACCCTCAGTCGTTCCCTTCACGAGCTGCGCCGGTGTCCCGGCCAGAGTTAGTTCGGCGGTCGGCACTTTGCGTGTCCCAAGCTTGTCCTTGAGGCGATTTATCTGAATATTGCGCAGCTGACCAGCTGCGTTTCGCAATTCAACATAGAAGAGCGCGAGTCCACGGCCACCGGGAGAATTGCCTTCAGGGCGCGCGAGGGTCAAGGCGATGTTTGAAGTGATGGCGGAAGCAAACCACTTGTTGCCGTAGAGATGCCACGTCTCTGATGAGTCAGAACGACTTTGGTCCCTGGATTTTTGGCTTTGGAGATCACCGTCGCCGGAAGATTTGTCGGGGCGTTCACTAGCACCACCGCAGTCGGGCTGCTCGGCTTGAGACTCCGGTCCGCTCGCGGTTCTGATCGCACGAGTCTCCGATAGGCCCACGTCGGAGCCGCCGGTTATTTCAGTCATCCACTGCCCGGCGGTCCAGAAGTCTTCCGGATTGCGACTGAGAAGATGTGGCACTGCACGATCAATCAATGCCTGGTTTCCCGAACTGAGGAGTGTACGTGCTGCGCCATCGGTCATCGCCAGCGGGCAGCTATAGATATCCGTTGAGGGTGTGAAGAGATAGGCGAGTGCACACTGATGCACACGCGACAGACTTCCATGCCGTTGCTCGTAGGCAGTGGCGACCAATCCGTATTCAACAGCAATGCGTTCAGCCTCAAGCCACAAGGGGGTCACTTCCACTTTGTCGATGCGGTGGCCCCAAGCGTCCCATTGAATCAATGTAGGCTCGTTGGGTCTATCGGCGAGTTGCATCTGGTAGAGATTGCCGCCGGCCAACTGGCCCAGCTCAATGAGCGAAGGTTCTAGCTCGCTAAGCATTGTCTCGGGTAGCACGCGCGCGAGGTACGAACGGAGGACCCGGTCATCTTCGTATTGGTTGCCAAGACTGGGGGGCGATTGGTGGAATGACATAAATAGTCAACAATGAACAGGTGGATGGTAAATCGTAAATGGTAAATGGTGAATGGTAAATGGTGAATTAGAGATTGTAATGCAGCACTCCGTGGCCGCCCTTCGGTTAATTGCTCGATACTGCGAGAAATGAGGGAACCCCAAGAAAAGGGGCGGCCACGGAGTGCCGCCCCTACAATCTCCGCCATTAACATGTTTGTAATCGAATCGTGTTCAGATGTGTTTACGTCGCGTCGCCGAATTTGCTGTTGAGTGGTTGTTACCTCATACTGCTTTGCCATGGGCTCCCCGCTCCGCTTCTTAACCACGTTCATTCTAGTCTGCGTAGTTTTCGTCAGCAGCTTTCCGAATAAGGCATTTCCGACCAAGCCGTCCCCGACTGAACTCGTTTGCAACCCGGGCCGCACCACAGCGCCGAGTCCGCCAGGCTGGAAATCTCAGCGTCCGGCCCCTGCCAAGAGCGGAGGTGCAAAGTCACAACGAGCAGGGCCTCCCGAGGCAACCGGCGCAAGGCCGCGCCTCGTTCTTCTTATCGTCGTCGACCAGTTTCGTTACGACTATCTAGAACGTTTTGGCGACCTCTTTGGCCCACACGGCATCAAGCGTTTGATGCGAGAGGGAGCGTTCTGGGTAAACGCAAATTTCGATTACATGCCCACCAAAACTGGCCCGGGGCATGCAGCAATAATGACCGGAGCACCACCCGCTGCCACCGGCATGGTCGGCAATGAATGGATTGATCGCGACTCGGCGAAGAAGGTCACAAGCGTCGGCGACGATACGGTGAAAGCACTAGGTGGTGGCCCAAACGAAAGTCGTTATAGTCCGCATTGGCTATTGTCCTCGACGCTCGGAGATGAAATGCGCCTGGCCAACAACCGTGCAAGAGTGATTGGTATCTCCGACAAACCCCGCGCGGCGATTCTGCCCGCGGGCCGACATGCCAATGCCGCCTACTGGCTCAGCTCTAAGACAGACACGTTTGTATCTTCAGATTATTACTTCTCGCAGCTGCCTCGCTGGGTGGTGGAATTCAATCAGAAGCACCCGGCTGATAAGTATTTCGGCGCAAAGTGGGAGCGGCTGCTTCCAGAAAGCGAATATCTTAAGCGCGCCGGGCCTGATTCACCTTCGTGGGAAAACATCGGAGATGTAAAAGGTGAAACGAATGCCTTTCCCCACATAATTACGGGAGGCGCAAAGTGGCCGAATGGTGACTTCTATAATGAGCTCGATCATACACCCTTCCTAAACGACCTGCTGTTGTCTTTCGTGAAGCAGGCCATCACAAATGAACAACTCGGGCAGGATTCCGACACGGACTTGCTTTCTATTAGTTTTTCGGGGAACGACCACGTCGGACATCGCTTCGGTCCTTACAGTCAGGAAGTCATGGACGTCACGTTGCGCGTGGATCGCGACATAGCTGACCTGCTGGATTTTATCGATGCTCACGTGGGCTTGCGCAACACGACGGTTATTTTCACAGCCGATCACGGCGTCTCGCCGCTGCCGGAGCATGCGGCCGCTCTCGGGCTTGGTGGTGCGCGCATACCATTCACCGTAGTCATGAACGCGATTCGCGCTGCTATCAGCGCGCGTTACAACCCGCAACACAAGACGCCGGATCCGACCCTCGATTACATTCTCAAGTACGATGACGACGGCGAAATAAAGGACGGCATCATCAACGGCAATGTGTACTTTGATCTTGCGGCATTACGGCGCGACGGCGTCAAGCCAAAAGAAATTGAACAGGTCGCAGGCGAGGCAGCATTGACGGTGAAAGGCATTGCCAGGTATTTCACGCGCTCGCAGTTGGAAAGCGGCGCAATATCAGCGACCGATACCATCGCGCGGCGCGTGCTGGGCGGGTTTTATCCTGGCCGAAGCGGCGACGTGATCATCGTGCAGGAACCATTTAAGTACTTCGGCGACTCGGCCGATCCAGCCAACCATGGCACGCCTTATTCTTACGACACGCATGTGCCCATGATCATTATGGGAAGATCCTTTCATCGGGGTCGTTACTTGCGGGAGGCCGCACCGACAGACATTGCGCCTAGCCTGGCTGCAGTGTTGGGAGTTGAGGCGCCGAGTAGCTCGACGGGCCGAGTGCTTGTGGAAGCATTGGGCGGCGCTAACACAGGTGCAGGCGGCAGGAGCAGGAGGCAATAACAGTCGGTAGGAGAGTAATAGTAAGAATTTTTCATTTGTCGTTTTACATTTTTCATTTTTCATCGCCGGAATCGAGTTGCAGTGTGAAAGCGTTCGACGAAGGACCCGCAACTGGTTCAGCCCCCGCGCGGCTAGTCCGCGTTTTAGCGGACGGATGATAGTAGCCCAGCGATTCATCGCTGGGGACGACGAATGTTGTGTCCAGTCCGTGAAACGGACGACTGAAAGGAGCTGTACACTGGGCTACCCTTCGGCCGTCCGCTTCGCGGACTCGCCTCTTTTCCTTCCCGTCCCAGCAGTGAACTGCTGGGCTATTGTCATTCGTCCGCAAAATGGACTGAGTCGACGCCTACCCCAGAATCTTACATGGGGCCCAAGCTTTCAATTTCTCAGCTAGAGTGAGCGATAAATCCAAAAGGAACTCCCCGTGAATTCACAAATTGGCGGGGCTTTTCTTTTGAGCGGAGTATGATGTCGTGATCAAACGAAAGGAGATCGATCATGCGGGCGGCGAAGATCATTTTACTCATCCTTAGCATTCCCGCCATCTGAGCTGTGGCACAAACAGCTGTCACCAGCGCCCGGCCAACTGCAATGAGCCAACAAATCACCACTAGACAGAAGCGAATAGTAATCC
>DATBRN010000338.1:0-6686 GCA_036560225.1 Pyrinomonadaceae bacterium
CCGAGGCGTAGCCTCCGGTAATTTAGAAACGCAACGGTAAGGCACAGCCTTACCGCACTGTGCGGCGGCAGAGCCGCAACCTTCGAGTTTCCTTCAAGTCCTCCAGTGACCGTAGTGACAGCAAAAGGCAAGAGTGTAAAGAATGTGTTGATAACGATCTGTAAAGGATGTCTTGACAACAAACAACTCCGTGGCCACCCCTACAACCTTTCGCCTCTACCGTGATCCTAGATCGATCATCGCTTCGCGCAAAAGGGCGTGTTTCTGCATGAATCTCAAATAGCCGCTCTCATCCGCGCCGGCCTTGGCGCGGATAACTCCGACCAGTCCTTGCTTCTCTTTATCAGTCCAACGGTGCAGGTCCTCTACCAGAGACAAGGCGACAGCAAAGTCACCTAGACCCGGTACTTCCGCCTTCCGCCAATCTTCAGAACTCAAGCCAAGCACGGCGTTTAGTTTCTTTACCGCTTCCGCGCGGAATCTTTCCGCATTCCCACCGAACTTTGAACCCATTCGCTGTGCCACTTTGAGGCCAATGTTTCGTACGAAGAACCGATCCCAGTCGCCCATCCTTGAGTTATCGGGCGATGTATTGAGCTCAAAAATCATGGGCCCGGTGGCCAGGTTGCGAAGGGTTTTTGCCGGCGTACGATACTTTGATCTTGAAGCGATCTTCTTCTCCTCGTTTACAACTAACTGCAATACGTCACGTTGGGTGGGTCGAAATCCGAGCTTGCGATAAAACCAGAACGCTCCCGATTCGATGCCTTCCTCGTTTTCGTATCCGATTTGATAAGGGTCAATGGAAAAAGCTGTCACGCCCAACAAATGTCGGAAGATGTTTAGAATGCGCGCATAGAGCCACGCAGTTTCGCCGTCGCGAAATGTGTAATAAAGATTGAACCCGCTTTCCATGCGCTCAAAAAGCGAGATGCCTTCAAAATAGCCGACTGGTACCGAGTTCTTGAAAATCATGGCGGCGTGATAAGCACGCAGAGGCAAGCGAACACCAGGCGGCAGTCCGACAACAAAAACCTCGACACCTCGTCCGAGATTTGTTTTCAAAACTCTTGCGGGATCACCATGAGTAAACCCATACAGCTCACGATAGCGCACCGTAGAAGCCGCGCGCGTCATGTCGAGTATCGCTTCGCCCTGCTTCGCCGAGAGTCGGGTCAGAACATTCGGAGGACTTTGAAGTTCGCGCTCCAGTGAGACATCTCTTCTTTGAATGAGTGGACCGTGGTGGTAAAAGACCCCTGCTCCGCGTGAGGTTGTGAGGCGCATTCCTGTACGTGTGGCGCGATACGCCGGCGTCCAGCGCACGTAAAGTTTCTGCGAGTCGTACAACTCAGCTTTTTCCTTCTCTGTTTTTGGTAGGGATTCAAATTGCTGAATAAGCCAGACAAGATCCTTTCCCGAACCGTGTTCGCCAAAACCGGTAATCGCCGAACGCAACCAGGTTTGGTAGGGGACGTTCGCTTCGACAAAGGCATCTTCCTCAAGCAACGGTAAGAACCTTGGCCAGGTCTCAGCCAGGCGGTTTTCGTCTTCGAACCATTCCCAATCGAATGCTACCCGACCCTTTTGACTCCTCAATCTTACTAACCGGCGAACTATTGGGTAGGTGAACGTGTCAGTCACGTGTCGTCCGGCGATTCCGGAAACTTCAGGCGTATCGAGAGTGCTCAGATCCACCTCGCTCGCTTCGAGTTGTTTGACGCGTTGCGTAAAGCCGGAAAGTTCTACATCCGCCAAGCGCAGAATGCGGTGGCTGTGTGGGTAGGCGCGCAGGAAGAGAAGTATTTCGTGATAGCGAAGTAAAACTTCCGGCTCCGTGAATTGCAGCCGCGACAGCTTGGAGAGTAGCCTTTCGACCTTCTTCCGTTCGCTCTCTCCGAATCGGTTTTTCAATTCTTCAAGTTGATCGAGAAGACGTTCCAGGCTTTGTTTCATCAACTCATCTCAAATGCTTCCGCATGAACGTGGCAATCTTCCAGGCATCAATCGCTTTCCACGGCAGCGACGCCATCGTGTAGTGCCCGCATGACAGCCAGACTACATCGAGCGGCAAATCGTGGCGCCTGGCTTCAGCAATTGTTTCGTGTGTGAGATCAAGAGGAAAGGTCAAATCATATCGCGCGGCAATGAAACGCATAGGACGCTGGCCCAACTGTGGCAAGCGAGAGATAAAAGGCACAGGACTAATTGGCGCCCAGTACTCGCGCAGTTCGTCCAAGGTTAAGTGGTCCCCAAACCCTTCGCGCAGGTGACGCGTGGACAGTCCACGCCACGCAACATCAGCCACATAACCGGAAACGTGATTGAACGTGCCGGCATTTATATTCGGTTCATGGGCGAAGGCTAGAAATGCAATGCACGATCCGACGCTGGTGCCGAGGATTCCGACACGCTCATAACCCTGGTTCTTCAGCCACCGCACCGCGGCGCGAGTATCCAGCACCGCCTGCCGCATCGACTGAATAGTACGACCGACGTTTGTGCTCACCAGATGATCAGCGCGCTGTAGTTCCGGAGGCCGCCGTTCCTGATGATAGGGAAGTGTCAACCGCAACGCGGACATACCGATGAAATTAAAAATCCGGCAAGCTTCAACATGACTCTCTGGTTGCGCATTCCACTGGGGCAACACAACTACGGCTGTACGCGGCTGCCTCGCGCGGTTTGGCTTAACTGGAAAATAACGGGCCCGCGCCAAGTTATTTTCCGCCGATGGCGTGCGAATAGCGCTAGTCCACGTTAGTTGATCACCGTGAAGCTCAAAGTCGGAAATTTCGGGAAGCGCATAGAATGTCTCGCTGCTTGCCGTTACCTGTCGGCTGTGCCTTTGCAATACGTGGCGCGGGTCGTCTCCGTTTACGTGGTCGGTAATAAACTGTAGTCCCCATTCAAAGGGACGCACGAGTCGATTGTTATCTCGCTCGTGATGCGCGCGTTCGCGCCCGTGCATGAATGCTTTCCACAAAATTCGGGTACCTCTAAGTCCTTTCTAGGTCAATGACGAATCCGCAATCCTAAAGGCGCATGACCGCGAGATCAAGCGGACCTGATTGATACCAACGTGGAACTTTCCGACGCACTATTCAACCAACGACCGCGGCTTTGCCGCCGCACAGTGCGGAAAGGCTTTGCCTTTCCGCAGCTTCCCTCCTTTTTTGAGGCTACGCCTCGTAATCTGAGGCGTAGCCTCCCGTCATTCTTAAAGATTTGACGGTAAGGCAGAGCCTTACCGCACTGTGGGGCGGCAGAGCCGCAGGGGGTAGTTTGAAGGTTGCATACAGAATCGTCGCCATTCTTTATATTAAAAGGCGCTCCCGATTCTTGATCAGTTGCAAATGAATCAGTACTCGACAGTAAACACTATTCGCGTGGCCTAAAGAGCCGGCGAATCATTTGGGGTAATAACCGGGAGGTCTTAAGAATTGAACCAGTCGTGAAGTTCGAGGCGAGGCCGCCAAAAAGCTTCGCAGCTTTCGGACTGTAGGGAAACCACCAAAGATCGGGCAGAAACGAAATACGATTGACGTGAACATGTTGCGGATGGACCAACTCCAGCAGACCCATACGGCCATGTGTTCTGCCATAGCCGCTGTCTTTAACCCCACCCCACGGTGTCTGCGCTATTCCGTGTGTGTAGACTACCTCGTTGACCATCACCGTTCCCGCTTCGATACGTTCGGCAATGCGTTGTCCCCGGGCTACGTTTTTTGTCCAGACGCTGGCAGTCAATCCATAAACGCTGTCGTTTGCGAGCTTGATTGCTTCCTCTTCCGTTTTGAACGTCATCACCGGCAGCACCGGTCCGAAAGTCTCGTCACGCATTATTGTCATGTCGTGATCGACATTGGTGAGCACTGTAGGTTCGTAGAATAGGCCATCAGGATTCGCACCGCGCCGCCCGCCGGTGAGTATTTTCGCGCCGCGTTGTTCGGCATCTTTCACGTGATCAATCACGATTTGGAGTTGACGTTCATTCGACATGGCCCCGATGTCTACGCCGTCTTCATTTCCCTGTCCCTGCTTTAGTGTGCGGGTTTCGGCGACGACCTGTTTGATAAACTCGTCCGCGAGCGATTCCTGCACGTAGCAGCGCTCCACCGATGCACAAGCCTGTCCCGCGTTAGCAAATGCACCCCACACTGCGCCACGCGCCGCGTTGGCAACATCCGCATCTTCGAGAACGATCATTGGATCCTTTCCGCCAAGTTCGAGGACAACAGGAGTGAGATATTTGGCGGCGGCTTCCGCAACACGTTTGCCTGTAGCAACACTGCCGGTGAACATTATCTTGTCGACGCGCGCGTCAATGAGTGACGCGCCTGTAGAACCATCACCAGTCACAACTTCCAATAAGCCTTGCGGCAAACCGGCACGGCGGAACAGGTCGCCGAGTTTCAACGCGATCAGCGGCGTAAGTTCACTGGGCTTGAGGACAACTGCGTTGCCCGCCATGAGCGCCATCACCACTTCGTCGGCCGGCGTAGCAAGTGGAAAATTCCACGGTGAGATGATTCCGATGACGCCCAGCGGGCGGAACACAATCCTGGACGAACGGCCCATCAAACCATACTGTCCAATATCAATCTTTTGCGGGCGAAGAAGGTTTTCTGCGGCGTGGGCAAAATAGTGCATCGCGTCCAGCGTCGGCACTATCTCCATTGAGAGCGCTTCGGTGACTGGCTTACCGGTTTCTCTGGACACCAGTTGCGCGAAGTCATTGCGTTCAGCCAGCATCAGTTCGCGCGCTTGAAGGATTACGCGAGCCCGCTTACGGAAGGACAAACTAGCCCAGGCAGGCTGCGCCGCGCGCGCTCTGCGCACTGCTTCTTTGACATGTTCAGCGGAAGCGAATGGAGCGCGGCCAATCTCCTCGCCGGTAGCGGGATCGTAGGAAATGATCTCGCTGGCTTTCCTCTCTTGCGCTGGTAAGGTTTGGGTGCTCATTCGCATCTGATTATCCAACAAAGCCGCCATCGCGGCTACCCCTTTTAAAACTTCGCTCCAGCTGGATAGCCTCTCAGGTTAGGAAGGTGGGCTTTTCAAGAGGCTTTGGAGAATCGCCAGTGCCTTCTCTGCACAATGGTTTCTGAGTTTCATTCCTGTCGGTTACAATGCGCTCTCACAAATCCTGCAGTTTCCAAACTAGGAGCAGCTCCATGATTAGACCGCAGCTCGAGGAATTCATGCGCCGCATGGATCAGAAATCAGTAGCCATCGTTCCCTCCGCGCGCGAAGCCACCCGGTCCAATGATACGCAGTATCGCTTTCGTCAGGACTCTGACTTCTACTACCTGACCGGCTTCGAAGAACCTGAGTCCATCGCGGTTATTGCGCCCGCAAAAGAACACAAATACACGTTGTTTGTTCGCCCGCGTGATCCGGACCAGGAAATTTGGGTTGGCCGCCGTGCCGGCCTTGAAGGAGCGAAGAGCGAGTTTGGCGCTGCCGAGTCGTTTGCGATCGCGGAGTTTGATCAGAAGCTCGAGGAGATACTAAACGGCGCCCAAAATCTCTACTATCGCCTTGGCGTCAACACCGACCTCGACGCGACCATTATCAAAAAGATCGCGCAGATGCGTGCCTTCAATCGCAAACCTATTCACCCACCATCCACCATCATCGATCCAGCGACAATCATTCATGAGATGCGCGTGTTCAAGTCTCCTGAAGAGATCGAGTTGATGCAGCGCGCTGCCGACATCGCTGCCGAGGCCCACGTCGAAGCTATGAAATCAGTGCGGCCGGGTATGAAGGAATACGAAGTTGAAGCCCTCATTGAACAGATATTTCGCCGGCAGGGCGCAGCCGGGCCGTCTTATACCTCAATCATTGGAGCAGGCCCAAACGCGACTGTGCTTCATTACATAAACAACGATGGTGAACTGCGCGATGGGGAGTTACTGTTGATAGATGCTGGAGCTGAATACAAGGGCTACGCGTCTGACATTACGCGCACCTTTCCGATCAACGGACGCTACTCGAAAGCTCAGCGTGAAATCTACGACCTGGTGCTCGAGACGCAGATGTCGTGCGTGGAGAAGGTCAGGCCCGGCGTGACGCACGACGAGCTCAAGGCACACTCAGTGGAAATGCTGACGGAAGGTATGGTCAAGCTGGGACTCTTGAAGGGAGAACCTAAAGATCTCATCAAGGAAGAAAAGTATAAGCAGTTTTACATGCACGGTTTGGGACATCTCCTGGGGATCGATGTTCATGATGTCGGGATTTATTATTACGACAAACAGTCACGCGCACTGGAGCCGGGCATGGTGATGACTGTCGAACCGGGAATTTATGTGGCGCCTGATTCGAAGGACATTCCCGAGCAATATCTCGGCATCGGAGTCCGCATTGAGGATGATGTGTTGTGCACCGCCAATGGTCCGCGCGTATTGACTACGAAAGTGCCGAAACACGCCGAAGAGATTGAAGCCCTGATGGCGCATTAGGACATCCGCCAGAAAGACATCCGCCGAAAAAATATTTCCCGTTTAGAGGGGGCACTTGTGCCCCGTCGGGCGGACAAGTCCGCTCTCTAAACGATCAAAGAAAGACACCCGCCGAAAAAGTATTTTCCGTTAGTCAGGATAGGACAACTCCGCGACGATTTCTTTCATGATCGCGCGCCCTTTCTCAACCTCGTCGGGCTTTAGGGAAATTGCGCC
>DATBRN010000339.1:0-7853 GCA_036560225.1 Pyrinomonadaceae bacterium
TGCCCCTCAAACCGTCTCATAATCTGTTGGTTCGGGGTTCGAATCCCTGCGGGGGCACCAATCAACCGGCGCGTCGCGGTGTGCAACTCCTGATTGGAGCAATCTATTTCTCCCTAATGACGATTACCGAATCGACGTGACCGTACCGGTCATCCTCAGTGTCAGGGTTGGTCGGATCGGTCAGGCCTACACCATCAACCAGAAACCTATAGGTGTATTTGCCGGGCGCTAGATCAATTCGACAGACCCACCCGCCGCTGTCTCTTGCACAATAGTTCTTGGTCTGGATCCATTTGTTGAACGACCCGTAGATAGCCACGGCCTCCGCGTCGGTGTGCCCCGTCAGCTTAAAGGTTGTATTGCCGGTGAGACTGGGTACTGGAGGCGGCATCTTTTTCACTCGCATGTCTCCCTGCCCACTGTTGAGAGTGAGACCAATGACGTTGCCTTTTTCGTTTTTAATGAAGGCGAGGTGAAGATCTGGAATCTCGCTGTCGTAGAACCTCGACTCGGATTCGGCCATGACCCGGCGCGCCCTCAGGTATGAAGGCTTCACCCACAAAGAGTCATCCTTGACGCTTACATAGATAACGAAATCGTGGGCGAACTTCGGGTCCAATTCATATCTACCAACGTACTGCCACAACAGACCGGGAGTTACTTTAACTTGAGCCCTCGCGATCGTTTTCCGGGGCGTTGAGGATCGCACGACGCGCTGGTTGTCCAACACAGAAATCTTTGGCTCGGGCTTGATACCGACGAGTGCTATGAGGTGACTCGCCAGCGTTCCACGCCAATTGAATAGCGTGTGGTTCCCGTTAAATTCGGTGTAGTGGACCGAATATCCCTTGCTCTGGAGGGTATCTCTCAAATTACGATTGGCCACGAGCAGTGGAGGTGGGATCGGTCGCCCTGGCGGCCCACCAGATGTGTTTTCCAAGAGTCCAGCTTCGAAGGAGAAGCGCAAAGGCAGACGCGGGCTTGCGGCGAACTGGTGTGTCAGCCATTCCCAGTTTTTCTCCTCTTCCGGCTTCCACCAGAAAGAACCGGATTGGGAAAGCACGTTACCGAAAACCTCAGGGTGCTTGAGCCCGACGAAAGCGGCCGCTAATCCTCCCAGGCTCACTCCGCCGATGATCGTCTGCTCAGGGCGGTCGGTCGCGTGGTAGTTAACGCGAGCCCAGGGAACGATCTCCTGGGCCAGAAAGTCGGCGTACGCTGAACTGCATGATAACTCGCGCCCGCGATCAGGATTGTCCACCATCACCGCTACAAGGGGCGGTATCAGACCCGCGGCGATCAAGTTGTCGAGAGTGGTCGCTACCCGAGCTGAATTGACGTAGAGCCCACCGTCAGAAAGTACCAGCAAACCATAAGGCTTCCTGTCGGCAGCGTAGCCGTGCGGAGTGTAAATCCAAATTGGTCGCTCATTGCCGAGGGCTTTGCTGGTGAATCTGTCCCGCTGCACTCGTCCAGTAGGAACTTTGGGCTGAGCAACGCTCCAGAATTGTGACTCGGCGGATGGCAGTTCGGCCGCAGAATAGAAAGTCACTTCATACGGGTTGAGCTCGTTAGCACGCTCGGCAAACTCAAGTGGATTAAGCGGGTCCCTTCGCATTGCACCTCCGAAACGGGCGAGGCTGACCCACTCTTTCGAGTCCGGGAGGTTCGTAGCGAGTCGATAGACAAAGCGCGCTCCCTTTTGAAGTCGAAATGTTTTGTACCACAAGTCAGTGTCAAGCAGCCGCGCCATCGGCTTGTCAATGCCAGGGAGTTGAAAGACGAAGACACTTCTCGTTTCTTCCGTGGCTCGCCAGAGGATCGTCACCAGCACGTCGCGTTCGCTCCCCGCCGCGGGTTCAATCATCGGCGTGCCGCTTTGCTCGATTTCTTTCCAAAAACTATCAAGCGCATTCCGGTCACCGGCTTTGAGTCGATCCTGAAGAGCCGCCAGCCGCGGACTTAAGGGCTGGACGCCAACGTTTCGCGAGCTTTCCTGATTGGGAAACGCGCTGACGGTATTGACTCCGTAAGGTCCGCAGGAAACTGACGCGCTAACTAAACTCGCGTTCAATATCAACGCTGTAGATACACGTATGACGATCTTCGGCGCAATGCGAAGGCACATGATCCATCCTCCCTCAGGAATTAGTTAATCGTGGCGGGGTCTATTATTTCTGCGACCGACCAGGAAAGCGCACATCAAAACGGCGATCGCGGCTAACTGCCATAAAACGCTCAACACATTATCGTGCGGAATGTTAACTGCCCACAGGGCGACGCCACCCGCGATACAGGCGATGGCAATGTACAGTCCCATTCTTAAAGGTTTCAAATCGAAGGGGAAACCCCGCTTGATTTCACAACAACTGTCCTTGACTCGGTCGAAGTCGCCGAAGCTTTGCTGGGCCGCAAGTCCTGCTTCGGCGGGCGACATTCCCTTCTCAATGTTGGCGCGCATCCGCATTTCAACGTGGAAACGCAATTCGGCGTCGACCTCGTCCGCGATCTTATCGGGATGTTGCCAAGTGCGAATGAAATTGACTGTGGCTTTGAGCCGGGACATTCGTTTTGCGTCTCTCAGTTCGCGCGAAGGACCTTCATGGTTGCGCTCGCGAGTCGCTCCCAATTCTGTTCCTCGATGATTAGTTGTTTGCGTCCCGCGCGCGTTAGCTTGTAAAACTTCGCGCGCTGATTATTTTCGGAGACGTCCCACTCAGATTCGATCCATCCCCGCCTCTCAAGTCGGTACAGTCCAGGATATAGCGAACCTTCTTCGATCTTCAGTTCGTCGCCGGAGATTTGGGCAATACGCTGCCCGATGCCGTAGCCGTGAAGAGGACCAAGGAACAAGGCCTTCAAAATCAACATGTCCAACGTTCCCTGAAGTAAGCCCGCCTTCGCTTTACTCACCAAAGCATACCTCCTAGATAGTCTAGGGCCCAGCATAACATAAACTACCCAGACTGTCTAGGGCCAAAGGCGTTTTGACCTAAGACCTGATTATGAAAAAGATCACCGAGCGTGAGGAGAGTTGTCCGGAATGGATCTCGTGCACAGTTAAGTGAGCGCCTGGCAAGAGTTGAGCAGATCACCGAGGGCATCGGCTGGGGATTTCACGATTACATAGGAGATGTCGTATGGCAGTTGGAAGAAGCTCGGCGATCAGTGACTAGCTTCGAATTACCAGTGACGCCTGCTCGCCCTTCTTATTCTTGTTTCTGACCGTGTCACGCACCGGTCGAAAAGTTCCAAACAACAAGTCGAAGATTGGAGATGTTACTCCAAAGCGCAGATCAGGAGTCCGATAGTGGTGTAGGAGGTGGTACTTCTTGAGATACCTGAAGAGCGGCAGACGAAAGCTGCCCTGATGTGCTAGGAAGTGTAATGATTCGTAGCAGAAGTAACCTGCGACGAGACCGATGAACAGACAAGATGCAGCCCGCCAAGTGCCGAGCACGGCCCACGCCACCAGCCAGTAGGCCGTCGCGATGGGCAAGCTAATTTGCAGATCTGCGAAGAGATATTCGATCGACTTCGGATTTTCGTGGTGCGTTCGGTGCGCCGAGTAGACTAAATTGCGGCCAAAAACTGAGGCCGCTTCAAAGTGGAAAACGAAGCGATGGAGAACGTACTCAAGTAACCCCCAGCTCAGAAACCCAAATAGGAGAAGAATGAAAATGGCGCCCTTGGAGGGCCCGTTGTTTCTTACAGCAGCGGCCAGCGAAAGAACTAATGCCGCGTAGAAATAGAAAGGAGCAAATCTTCTCCAACCCTTGATCGACATGTTTCACCCCCCCGGCTATTACTACTCGAGGACGTAATAGTTAGGATAATATCCGCGGCAGCAAAGGTTGCTTTGCTCGCGATCATCGCGTGCAAAATATTCGGTCACACTCGCGGTTTCTTGAGGGTTTGCACAGTGCGTTGGTTTTTAAGTACTGAGCAGAATGGCCGGGCGGTTGTGAAACTGGTTTGCTCGACTTGAAGAACAGCCAAGCATTGTTCAATTGATTGTCGGACTCGAGGCTGTCCCACATCAACATAACTGAAGGATTTCGTTCCTGAAAGGACATGGTTCTTCGATGGCGCGATTTTGGCGCGGTTATGTGCTAAGAGGTAGCGAGATGTAACCAACTTTGGCGGCTGCTGATTCCGTAAATACTGCTTCATCCTGTTTATTCTCACCTTGTTGATGCCCCTCAAACCGTCTCATAATCTGTTGGTTCGGGGTTCGAATCCCTGCGGGGGCACCAATGGAATCAAGCAGTAACGGGCCGCGGTGAAGCCGCCCATTTCTGTTTTGTGTGCCTATAGTGTGCCAGTGCGTCTGAAAAGGATGGTTTCCAGCTTGTCTGTGGCCGCTTTCTGAATGTCCGAAACACGTGACTGTCTAAAACATCGAGTGTGAGCGTGATGCTCGCATCACTAAGCCTTTCGCGAAACACTAGTTGAGCGGTTGAGCAATAGATCTTAGGAAGAGAGGCTACTGGCATGGTTTCTATCTGCGCTCGCAAAACACCTAGCCGCGTCCGGACCTTCTTATCCTTTGCGCTTGAACTGCTGCGTTAACGAGCACTCAACCTAGCGCATTTGCTAGCACTCCATTATCCGGCACCAACCGATTAACGCTTGACTTCCGTCGCCGTGCCGGCCACGGAGAAGCGGCCTTCGATGAAACTGGTCGTGTTCGCGTCCGCTTGGCCGGTGAAACCCGGTTGCTTACCGCCGATGGTTACCTTGAACTCGCCTGGTTCGACTACTGTTCGGCCGTCATCTGTGATCACCGCGAGTTGACGTGGCTCGAGCGTGAACTTGACGACGTGCCGCTCACCTGGCTTCAGATGTACTCGTTCGACTCCCGCAAGAGAGCGAATCGGCACCCGAACAGATGCTGCTAAGTCAGTCACATAAACTTGCACCACCTCATCGCCTTCCCGAGTGCCCGTGTTCTCAACCGTCGCACTCACGGTCACATTTTCTGTTGGCGCTGTGCGCACCGATGAAACGCTGAAGCCTGAGTATTTAAAGCGTGTGTAGCTGAGACCATAACCAAACGGATAAAGCGGTTCGCCTTTGAAGAACCGATACGTCCTTCCGTCCATTTGATAGTTGTCAAACGCTGGCAACCGGTCCACTGATTTATAAAACGTCACCGGCAGCCGTCCTGCCGGGTTGTAATCCCCAAAGAGGATTTCCGCAATTGCAGCTCCTCCTTCCTCACCCGGATACCACGCCTGCACGATCGCCGCGACGTGCTCATTGGCCCAGTTCACAGCGAGCGCACTGCCCGACAACAAAACGAGCACAACAGGCTTGCCGGTTGCCGCAACGGATTCAAGCAAGCGCTGCTGGCGCACCGGGAGATCGATATTTACCCGATCGCCGCCGAGAAAACCCGGCTCACGGACATTCATTTCTTCGCCTTCAAGGCTTGAAGAAAGGCCCAGAACCATCACCACCGCATCTGCCTGTTTCGCCGCGTCGACAGCTTCGGCATACGGCGATCCAGTGTTGCCGACAGGAGGTTGCCACGCGAGTTTCGCAACTGCACCTATCTTGCTCTCGTAATACTCCATTTTGATGTCGTAGCTCTTGCCCGCCTCAAGCGCGACTTCGCCGGTCACAGTTGTCGGCGCGTGGTCGGTCCAGTCCTCAGCGATCAACTTGCCATCGAGATAGACGCGCACGCCATCGTCGGCGATTGCGCCGAAACGATATTTACCAGTCATGGTGGCGACGAGCTTGCCGGTCCAGCGTGCGGAAAAATCATCGGCCGGAATGCCAGGCGCCGGATTCAACATTCCCCAGTCGAAGCTCACTTCTGGATCCACGCGCGTCAAGACCGGCGCACCCGCGAGTGTCTTATTGGCAAAATACTCAGCCTTGAGACCCGGTTCGCCGTTGGGTCCCCGCAAATTAGCCGCAGGCACGGGTACTGCGGAAACCTCTGTAAGCGTCGTGCCCAAGGCGTGCAACACCTTCGTACCCGATGAGACGTGTGAACGAATGCCTGCCAGCGGTGTGGTTGCGCGCGACGGTTGGCCGTTGTAGTTACCGAGTAACACCTGAACGTCGTCTGCGTTTGGTCCAATGACGGCAATCGACTTCAGATCCTTACCCAGCGGCAGGGTGTTGTTATCGTTCTTCAAGAGAACTATTGACTCGCGTGCAGCTCCGAGTGCGAGCTGGCGGTGTGCGGGTGAATCATTTGCTGAGAACGGGATTTTTGCGTAAGGCACGAGCTCAGGTGGATCGAACATCCCGAGTCGAAAGCGGATGGCAAATAATCGTTTCAGCGCGCGATCAATCTCGCCTTCGGAAATCAACCCCTGCTTCACCGCATTGACGAGTGCTTTGTAGCTGTCGCCACATTCGAGATCGGTGCCCCGCTTGACCGCCAGGGCCGAAGCAGCTTCAGCGGTTTTGACGAAGTTATGCCGCTTGTAGATGTCGTCGATTGCGCCACAATCGGAAACCACATACCCATCAAAGCCCCACTCGCCACGTAGCATGTCGCCGAGCAAATGTGTATTTGCGCAGGCCGGCTCGCCGTTTATGCGGTTGTAAGCACACATCACGGAGGCAGCCCGAGCTTCCATGACAGTGGCACGAAAAGCAGGCCAGTAAGTCTCACGCATATCGCGTTCGCTTGCAGCCGCGTCAAAACGATGGCGCTCGGGCTCTGGACCAGAATGAACTGCGTAGTGCTTGGGAGTGGAAACAACTTTCAGATATTTCGGATCGTCACCCTGGAGTCCCTTGACGAATGCCACACCGAGACGGCTGGTGAGGTACGGATCTTCTCCGTAAGTCTCTTGCCCACGTCCCCAGCGTGGGTCACGAAAGATATTGATGTTTGGCGACCAAAACGTAAGACCGTAAAACCGGTCGTGGTTACCACGTCGTTGTGCTTCGTGGTACTTGGCCCGCGCCTCGTCGGAGATCGCCGTGGCGACGCGATTGACCAGTGGCGGATCAAATGTGGCTCCGAGTCCGATCGCTTGCGGGAAAACTGTCGCGACGCCTGAGAAAGCAACACCGTGCAAAGCTTCGTTCCACCAGTCATACTGAGGAATGCCGAGCCGCGGAATTGCCGGCGCGGCGTTCATCATCTGCGAGACTTTCTCGTCGAGCGTCATGCGCGACACGAGATCATCGACGCGCTGTTCCAATGGCAGCCTGTGATTGAGGTACGGCGCGCGAGGATCAGGTTTCGTCTCTTGCGTTGTTGCCGGAGCAGCGATAACGATCAGGCACAGCACGAGTGTGAACACAGAAATACTGACGCGGAGTAACGACATAAATGCTCCTTCGTTATGCGGCAAGTCAGCTACCTGACACGGCGCTTTGCGACTCCCGCTTTTTCTCACATCTGAATGTAATCTTCAGCCGATAAGAACAGGCTTGAATTGAAGTTGGCTGAAACCGACGTTTTTTAGGTTCTGCAAAAAATCCGGCAACCCTCCCTTAGTTTAACGACAATAATGTACCGGTCTTTCAGCAACCGGCACCCGCCCAAGCAGCCAGGTCGCCCCCGTCCTGGCCAACGCTTGTGTGCCGGTTGTGTGCCAACTCAGCCCAACGTCGCGATCCTTAATAGCACGGAGACGGTTAAAGAAGAAGCCAGAAGTCTACTGCTCAACGAGATTCTTGCGGAGATTGATCAGCAGGCTGCGCAGAGCTACGCTGTTGTTTAGAATTGATTTCTTACTCACACTGACGGAGACCAATACCGCGGATGGCGCGATTATGGCGCGATGGCGTGCTTAGATGTAGCAAGATGTAGCTTCCTTTGACGGCTGCGGATTCGGTAAATATTGGCTTATCTCGTTTCGTCTCGCCTTGTTGAT
>DATBRN010000340.1:0-38864 GCA_036560225.1 Pyrinomonadaceae bacterium
CTCGAGAAAGCCGCGGTTAAAAGCACCGGACCAGAGACGTAACCACCGGCGCCAATCACGACATCGGGGCGGAACGAATTAATCAAAGCTCGCGCCCCCTGGAGACTCTTAGGTAACACCAGCAATCCCCGCGCGCGTGCAACCGCTCCGACATTTTTAAGACCTGCACTGTCAATGATCGAAAGTTCAAAACCTGCCTGTGGTACCAGTTTGTTTTCAAGGCCACGAGCAGTGCCAACAAACCTGACTTCTGACTCCGGCTCGCGACGCAAGATCTCTTTGGCTACCGCAATTCCCGGATAAATGTGTCCGCCGGTTCCACCGGCGGCAATCAGCGCCCGCATTTTGGTTCATCCAAAGCGCAAAAAAGCTATTCGCCTGACGGGTGTGACGCGTAACCTTCTCGGTTCTTTGCTGCGTGGCTCTGGCGCTGATTTCGATAGTCCCTGGCTAACCGAACCCGTTGCATGCTGCGAGATATTCAGCAGAATCCCAACGGCCGCGAGCGTCGGCACCAACGATGAACCGCCGTACGAAATGAATGGCAACGGAATCCCTTTCGTCGGCACCAGTGAGAGCACCACACTAATATTGAAGAGTGCTTGTGCCACTATGCTGGTGACGATGCCCAGGGACAGCAACTTCGCAAACCGATCCGGCGCCAACAACGATATGCGTACGCCACGCCAGAGAAAGATCGCAAATATGAGCAGGACTGCCAGCGTGCCGAGCAAGCCCAGCTCTTCAGCAATAACCGCAAAAATAAAATCCGAATGGGCAAACGGCAGGAACAGCATTTTCTGTTTGCCCTGCGCAAAACCCAGTCCATTGGTGCCACCCGAACCAACTGCGATCAGCGACTGGACCACTTGAAATCCGGTTTTTTGTGGATCAGCCCAGGGATCTAGAAACGTCACCAGTCGAGTCAACCGCCAGGGAACAAAAATCAAGAGTCCAGCGGCCACAACAAAAGCGGGCGCGGCAGCCATCGCCAGATGTGACAAGCGCGCTCCGGCGGTAAAGATAACCACGACGAATGTTACCGCCAGCATCAGGGAGGTTCCGAAATCCGGCTCAATGACAATCAGTCCCGCCAGCAGTGCGGTCACCACGCCGCAGGGAACAAACGTTCGCCAAAACTCACGTTCCTCGCCGGCGTGTTTCTCCAGGAAGTACGCAAGGAAAACAGCGAGCACAAGCTTTGAGATCTCCGAAGGCTGAATCGAGAAGTTGTTGAGTTTGATCCAGCGACGTGCACCGTTGGACGGCGGAAAAGCAAAGACCACAAGTAACAAGAAGACTGTCAATAACAGCAGGCCGTAAACCATGCGACGATCTCGCAGCCGGTTGTAGTCAAACTGCATCGCAATGAGCATCGCGACGAAGCCGATGGCAGTCCAGATCGCCTGCTTCGTTACATAGTAAAAATGGCCGTGATTCTCGCTTTGCGCCAACAGCGCAGAGGCACTGTAGACCATCACGACGCCAAACAACGCCAATCCTATTGTCGCTGCGAAGAGCCACTTGTCTGGATATAACTTCTTTGCCATAACTAAGTAAGTTTCGAGTTTCGAGTTTCGAGTTTCGAGTTTTCCGGTTCACCCGGATGCTCGATTTCATGATTGGTTTTTGAACTCGAAACTCGAAACTCCAAACTCGAAACTTCGTCCTTAAATACTTTTCCGCGATGTTCAAAACTCTCGAACATGTCGAAGCTGGCGCAAGCCGGTGCAAGTAAAACCACGTCGCCCGGTTGTGATGCCTGAAAACAGAGGGTCACCGCTTCATTCATGTCCCTGGCCCGTTCATTGGGAGCGAACTGTCCCAGCTCGTTTGCGATTGTGTCCGCATCTTCGCCAATCAAAACGAGTCGGCGCGCCCTTTTCTGAATCAGCGAGGCTAGCGGAGCATAGGAGGCCTTTTTACCGCGCCCGCCAAGAATCAAAACGATTTTTCCCGTCTCTTCTTGATCCTCGTCTGCAAATGCTTCCAACGCTTTCAAAGTCGCATCCACGCTTGTCGCTTTTGAGTCGTTGTAAAACTTTACGCCTTCGATTTCAGAGACAAACTCAAGTCGATGCTCGACTGGCTCGAAACGCCTGATAGTCTCGCGCATCGACTCAGGCGCGGCGCCACAAGCGAGTCCGGCTGCTAGTGCTGCGAGGACGTTCTCTACGTTGTGACGACCGCGTAGCTTCATTTCGTTCGAAGTCAGTAAAACCCTTTCGCGAGTCGCCGTACGGGAAACAATTTCGCGTCCCCGCAAAAACAGACCCTCATCGAGTTGTCGCTCCACGCTGAACTTCGCGACATGTGCCTGCAACCCACCCGCCCAACTCGAAACGATCTCATCATCGGCGTTAAGAATCGCGACATCGCCAGGCCCTTGGTTCATGAAGATCCGGTGCTTGGCGGCCGCGTAGTCAGTAAATGATTCGTAACGGTCCATGTGGTTTGGCGTAACGTTGAGAACCAGCGCGACTGTCGGATGAAACTCCTCTATGGTCTCCAACTGAAAACTAGACACTTCCACCACCGTCCAACCGTCGTCGCGCGATTTTTCAACCAACGAGATCAGTGGCGTGCCGATGTTTCCTCCGACCAGCGTTGGCACTCCTGCGTCTTTCAGTATTTCTCCTATCAGCGTCGTCGTCGTTGTCTTGCCGTTTGTGCCGGTGATTGCGACTATCCGACCCTTCAAATAACGCGAAGCCAGCTCAACCTCGCCAATGACTTCAGCTCCAGCACGTTCCGCATAGCGGAGGGGAATCGCTTTAGTGGGGACACCGGGACTAATCACCACCAAGTCAAGATTGTCGAGCAGCCAACCCGGTACTTCGCCTGGCAAAATTCCGACGCCGTTACTCTTCAGCCCTAACGCTTCTGCACTCCATTTCTCAAACGGCTGCGCGTCGTTGAGCGCCACTGTCGCGCCCCGTGCCACTAAAAATTTCGCGCAGGCTATGCCACTGCGCGCCGCCCCCATCACCAAAATTTTCTTGCCCGCAACGTTCATCTCCCGACCAGAAGCCAGTCGCCAGTCGCCAGTCGCCAGTCGCCAGTCGATTTCTCCATAACGCGTCATGCCTACAACCAGACTGCCTTCTGCCTTCTGCCTTCTGCCTTCTGCCTTCTGCCTTCTGCTTTCTGCTTTCTGCCTTCTGCCTTCTGCCTTCTGCCTTCTGCTTTCTGCTTTCTGCTTTCCGCTACCTCAGTTTCAATGTCGAAAGGCTCAGCAGCGCAAAGAGAATCGCCAGAATCAAAAAACGAAACACAATTTTCGACTCTTTCCAGTCTCGCATCTCAAAGTGGTGATGCAGCGGCGTCATCATGAACAGCCGGCGTCCAGTACCAGTCGTGCGTTTAGTCATTTTGAAGACGCTGACTTGTAGCAATACCGAGAGCGCCTCTATTACGAAAACGCCACCCACCATCAGCAGCATGAACTCCTGCTTTGTGAGCACCGCCACCGTGCCAATCGCGCCACCAATTGCCAGGCTGCCCACGTCACCCATGAATACCTCTGCAGGTGGCGCGTTGTACCAGAGGAACCCAAGACTCGCGCCCGCCATGGCGCCGCAAAAAACTGTCAACTCAGCAGCCTCAGGCCGGTGCGTCAGTTCCAGGTACCGTGCCCATCGCGCATCGCTGCTGAAATAAGTAAAGGCTGTCAAAGCGGTCATGGCGATGAAGGTTACGCTGATGGCCAAGCCATCCAGGCCGTCAGTTAAGTTCACCGCGTTTGAAGAACCCATCAGCACTATGAGGATCAGCACCAGATAGAGGTAGGGACCGATGTAAGTTCTTCCGAATGGATCGGCAGTAAACTTCAGGAACGGAAAGAGGACGTTCCATGAATAATCGCTCGCGAAGTATTTGGTCAAAATAAACAGCACTACCCAAACACCCACCGCGATTAAAAACTGCGCAACTAACTTTTGCCTTCCGGTTAAACCGAGACTGCGCTGCCTCGCCATTTTGGAATAGTCGTCCACGAAGCCGATTGCGCCGAACAGCAGCGTAGCCATCACAACGATCCATACATAGACGCTCGAAAGTCTCGCCCAAAGCAAGGTTGAAATAATCACCGACCCGACGATCAGCACGCCGCCCATCGTTGGCGTGCCTCGCTTTGCCATGTGGGCTTGCGGGCCCTCTTCTCGAATCTGTTGGCCGATGTTCCATTTTCGTAAAGCCGTGATCAGCTTGCCGCCAAACATCAGCGAAAGCAGCAGCGCCGTAACCGAGGCATATGCTGTACGAAACGTTACGTACTGAAAGACGTTGAGCGCCTTGATTAAGAACCATTCCTTCTCCTTGAAATGGTTGTAAAGCAGTTCGTATAGGACGTAGTAAATCATTCTCTATTGGCGTCTTCGCGTCTCGGATCTTCGATGGCGCAACTCAAATACTAACCAGGAGGATTAGCACGTCGGCGAGGCATCCCGGGGACGCCGCCTTGACCGCCGCCTGGTTAATAGTAACTCCCGAACCATTGACTGTCCTCATTGTTCAGAGGCTTCGAGTTTGTTAGATACCACCAAGGGGAAACGCTCGCGAATAGCCTTAACTATCCTGTCTGTTGCTACGCCCCGCGAGCCCTTTATTAAAACGAGGTCGCCTGGCTTAACTTCCTCAACAATTGCGCCGGCCGCCTCATCGGAGGATTCGAAAAACCTTGTCCGGCTCAACCCGGCTTCATTCGCGCCCGCAACGATTTGGGCAGCCAAACCACGCACACCCCACAGAACATCTATGCCCGCACGGCCAATCTCGCGTCCCACATCGCGGTGCAGCGCAGCCTCGTCAGGCCCGAGCTCCAACATCTCACCGGCAATTACGATGCGCCTTTTGGAGCGACTCCCGGCCTCGGTGATTGTGCGGATCATGTTTATCAAAGAACGCGGATTCGAGTTGTATGAATCGTCAATAACTCGAAAGCCTGCAGCGAACTCAAGCACTTCTCCTCGCATGCGCGGAGGTGTGGCCGTACTCAAAGCGTCAGCAATTTGCTTCGGCCCGATTTCAAAACAGATGGCCACGGCCGCGGCTGCTAGCGCATTCATGAGATTGTGGCGCCCACTCATATGCAGCGTCGCGGGTGCTTCCCCCAAGGGCGTTTGCAAACGAAACTTGATCAAACCGAGATGACTAATGTCGATCTCCCTCGCCGCGACATCCGCCGAGTTGTCGCTGCCAAAAGTAATCGTGCGCCCCTTGTGCTTGTCGCGCATTTTAATTACCCACTCGTCATCTGCGTTCAGGACAGCTACACCATCCGGCTTGAGGCCCTCAATTAGTTCAGCCTTCGCAGCCGCAATGTTTTCGATACTGCCCAAATACTCGAGATGAACGGGCGCGACCATCAACTCTACAGCGATATCGGGAGGGGTAATCTTACAGAGGCGTTGGATCTCGTGCGTCGGTGACGACATTCCCATTTCGAGCACCGCAATATCAAACTCTTCGGGTGATCTTCCTTCGCTCACCATTCGCAAAACCGACAGCGGCAAGCCGAGGCCATTGTTGTAGTTTCGCTCGCTCTTCAACACGCGCTTTCCCGCAGCGCTTAGTAAGTGCGCGGTCAACTCCTTCGCGGTCGTTTTGCCGGCACTGCCGGTAATGCCTACCACCGGTTTGCCCCAACGCGCGTAAACGCGATGGGCCAAGGTTTGTAAAGCAACGATGGCATCGTCAACCAGTAGAAGCCGATCTCTTATAGCCAGGAGTTCCTGATCGCCGCGTACTCTATCGGCTCGCGCCACGGCCGCGACTGCTCCTCTGCTAAGGGCGTCCTGAATGTATTTATGCCCGTCAGCGAAAGTTCCGTTAAAGCCGGCGCGGGTGTAATCGTCTTGCGATAAAGCGAAGAACAATTCGCCCGCATTAACCGACCTCGAATCGATGGAAAAATCTCTGATTTCCTTGTCAAACAACGCGGCGCTTACGTGTTCAGCGTTAGCGCCCATCAAAAGAGATACTTCGCGAACCTTCACGTTATTCCAACCTCTTCGGCGACCGACAGCAACGTTTCGCTCTCCGCGGGTTCCGCCCCAGCGGCACTGCAACGTGAGTTCACATGCACAACTGATGCCGTCATGGTGGAACGGGTCGCCGGATTGCCGGAGACATAGTCGCGAAACCGAGAAACCGGAGCGGCCTCCGAGACGATAGCCTCGGAGTCATTGTGAACTGGTGCCTTTTGTGCCACCCGGTTGTCCCGCAACCGTTTCCTGCAAGCCGTCACTCTGTCCCTTAATCCATTTCCACAGACTTCATTGCTTAGCAATCGATGGGAGATCATTTGCCTGCTCCGTGAATGGTGTAAACGCAAACAGCCTCCTGTTTGCGTGCGAAGCTGCCTAACCTCGTGGGGGTGACAGCCGAAATATGGTACTTGTCAACTTCCATTACGTCTGAGCCTTCAATCCAGCCTGCGAAAATCCACGTAAATAACCTGTCCCTGCCGCAACTCTGCCCCTGGCTGGGGCGTTTGTCCCACAACGCGTCCGCCATCGCCATGAGCCTCAACTTGTATGCCTAACTGGGCGCAGGCACGAGCTACATCTCTTACGCTTCGCCCCCGTAAATCGGGCATTACAATCGCGTTACCCTCCGCGACCGCATAGACAATCTCACCGCCTTTGTTATCTCGGGCCGTTACCGGGATGGTGGCTGCTCTGGACTCCAGCTCGCGGAACTCCTCAACCCGACGTTTCTCTTCCTCGCGTAGTTTCAAGATCTCGGCCGGTGTCTCTTTTGCGCGCGCCACCAGCTCCGAGCCCTTGAAATCTGTGTCCGGAATTACACCCATCTCCGGCAGAATCTGTTCGGCAATCTGACGGAACACGGGTGCAGCAACATCACCGCCGTGATATGAGCCACCGGGCTCATCTATGACCACGATGATCACTACTTCGGGATTACTAACAGGCGCGAAGCCGACGAATGATGCAACGAACTTCGTCTTTGAATACGTTTTTGTTTTGGCGTCAATCTTTTGCGCTGTACCGGTTTTTCCTGCCGCCGTATAGCCATCCAACTGCGCTTTCTTTGCTGTTCCGTTAAGCGTTACCCCTTCAAGCATCCCCCGCAACGCACTTGCTGTTTCTGTGCTGATCACGCGGTGCTGATCAGGGTTCGGACGATAGACGGTGGTACCCGAAGGATTCCGAATCTCACGAATCAAATGAGGAGCGACGCGCACTCCGTTATTGGCCAGGGCGCCGAAGGCTGCAGCCATTTGCAATGGCGTGACGCCGACTTCTTGTCCGATAGCTATCGAGCCAATCGATGAAGGCTGCCATCGACTGAGCGGACGAACCAGACCGGCAGTCTCACCCGGTAATTCAATTCCGGTTCGCGAGCCAAAACCAAAGCGCGTGATGTAGTCGTACATCGCCGGGTCGCCCACACGCAGACCCAGTTTGATCGCAGCGACGTTGCTCGACTTGGCGAGCGCCTCAGCGAGAGTCAGAGTTCCAAAGGGCTTATGATCGTGGATCACTCTCTTGGCAACGGTGATCGAGCCCATCTGGCAATCGATGCGCTCGTCGGGTTTTGCCAAACCCTTTTCCAGCGCCGCCGAGAAGGCGACCACTTTGAAAGTCGAGCCCGGCTCGTAGATATTTTGCAGCGCCCAGTTCGCGCGAGCTGCTGGAGAGGCTGCGCCCACGTCGTTGGGATCAAAGGTTGGCGCGTTCGCCAGCGCCAAAATGTCGCCGGTACGTGGATCGAGAACAATCGCAGTCCCAGCCTTCGCACGCGACTGCTCGATCGCCGTCATCAAGGCCGCTTCCGCTTGATATTGAATTGACTGATCGATTGTCAGAATTATCGTCTGGCCGGGGCGCCCTGAAATCTCCGTACTTTCATACGCTCTGCCGCGCGAATCTTTTTCGATGAAAAGCTTGCCTGGTTCGCCAGTGATCTTTTCGTTATATACCTGCTCGATTCCTGCCAGGCCGTTTCCATCGAGGCCCACAAAACCCAACACGTTGGCAGCCAGCGAACCATTGGGGTAGAAACGCTTCGGCTCTTTCCGCGTGTGAACTCCGGCAAGGTCCATCGTTCCCAGCAGCTGCGCCTGGTCAGGACCGACGCGGCGCGCAACCCAGAGAAAACGCCGGCCACTTTCTTTCGCGTCGAGTATCTGATTGACAAGTGTTCCTTGATCTAAACGTAGGACGGAAGACAGTACATCAGCAGTGCAACTGATCTCCTCCATCGCCTGGGTTTCATTCTTATTGAACTCATCGGGCGCGATAAAGACTGACGTGGTGTCGATGGTGCGGGCCAACTCTCGCTCTTGACGATCGAGCACTCGCCCTCGCGCTGGAATGGTCTCGACCACATCTTGCTGCTGTTTATGCGCGCGTTCTACTAGCTCATCATGTTGTGAAACCTGCAGGTAAAGAAGTCGGGCACTGATTCCTAACATCCAGAAAACGACAAAAGCCGCGACAAAAAGCGTGCGGCGGAACGAAACATCTGGTTGTGCTTCCGACTGACGGGAAAGACGCGCCATCCCTGGATGTATCCCTCCTTACCAACTAACTCGATGAAGAGCCCCTCTGAGATCTCAAACAAAAGCAGGGCGAGAACTCAGGTCTGAGACTACCTACTGCAGTGGCCATGTTAGCGCTGGAACGAAGCGGAAGGATTGACCAGAGCTGGCGCAACGGGCAGTTGGCTCTGTCTGCTGGCCTTCTGAGTTCCAACCTGACTGGCCGTGAGGGGCTTCAGGCCAAGCTCGCGCGCCTCCACTGCAAGCCGCGCCGGCGCAAAGGCCTGTTCCCTCTTCAACATTAACTGTTGTTTCTCTTCTAAAAGCCTTTCGCGTTCACGCCGCAGCCCCTCGCTCTTGTAGCCGTATTCAATGGCTGCGAAGTGCTGCTGCGCCGCAAACACGAAACCGCTGGCCAGAACGAGACCAGAGAACAACAGTAGCGCGAGTCGGGAGAGGGCGCGCACGTCGCGATCGCGATGAATCTTGGAATTGCGCTGCTTCGAGGGAACTCTTCTCATGCGGTGAACTCCCGGTCTTAGTAAGTTTTATTGAGATCTGAAATCGCAAATCTGAAATTCAAAGTGTCCGACCTGCGATCTGAGATTTGAGATCTCAGGAGATCAACTTGCGACATGCGCGTAGCTTTGCGCTACGCGATCGGGGATTCGCATCGATTTCAATAGCATCGGGTACTACTGGGCGCTTAGTCAGTATTTCGACGGCCTTGCGCGCCCCGCAGGTGCAAAGATTGGCTTGAACCTGCCTTGGAGAATTACACTGACAGTGGCCCGCTTGGCGGCGAAGCTCTCGCTTCATTATTCGGTCTTCGAGGGAGTGGAAACTGATAACAACGAAGCGTCCGTCAGGTTGTAAAAGATCAACTACCGTAGTGACGAATTGGCCCAAACCTTCGAGCTCCCGATTTACCGCGATTCGTAAAGCCTGAAAGGTTCGCGTTGCCGGGTGGATTTGCCACCGTTTCCTTTTTCCGGCGGCGCGGGCCACCAGATCAGCTAAATCCTTTGTGGTCCTTATCGGGTTCCCCTGTTCACGACTCTCAACAATCCAACGGGCGATGCGACGGGAGTTTCGTTCTTCACCGTATTCAAAAATGATTGCGGCTATTTCCTCCTCTGACAGCCGAAGCAAAAGATCCGCCGCGGTCTCCTCGTCGCTTTCCGGATCCATCCGCATGTCTAGCGGAGCGTCAAAACGAAAGCTAAAGCCTCTCGTCGGTGAATCAAACTGCAGTGACGAGACACCGAGATCCGCCAGCACGCCGTTCGGCTCGCCCTCTTCGAGTTCGCTTAGAACGCGGCCAATCTCGCGAAAGTCTGCGTGGACAGCCCGAAAGCGTTTTCCAAAACGGGCTAAGCGCTCGTTCGCAGAGCTGAGTGCTGCCTGATCGCGATCAATCCCGATGACACGAGTCCCAATTGTCGACTCCAGAATTGCCTCGCTGTGTCCGCCAAGGCCTACGGTGCAATCGACAAAGAGACCCCCTCGCTCGGGAGCGAGGAAATGCATCGTTTCTCGCAGCAGCACGGGGCGATGGGGCGCGCCTCTGCCCCCCAAAGGCGCAGCCATCACCACCGCCCCGTGATCTTGTTCAAACAACTAAATTCAAACCTGAGTGATGAGTGATGAGTTATGAGTGATGAGTACAATGACCTATTGTCGCTACAGCAGCACATCACTCGTCACCTACCTACTGCCTACTGCCTACTGCCTACTGCCTTTTAGATCCCCAGCTTCGCAATTGCCGCTTCGTCATCCTCGGTGTAGGGATCGGCCAGCATGCGAGCCTTGAACACATCGAGCTCCCAAACTTCCAGGTAAGTTAGATAGCCCAGCACCGCAACATCTCCCATGACAGCCGCACTCTTGCGCAAGAGCGGATGGATCAGAAGGCGTCCCTGGGCATCTATCGTGGCCTGTTGACCAAAGTAAGTCGTTCTGTCAAGGAACTTGCGCCGCGCTGGATCCATCGTCGGCAAGAGGGAAAGACGTTGCTCTATCGATTCCCACTCCGGCAGCGGATAGATGCGAACGTTGTCACCCGTAAGACTTGTTATGTAGAATTCGCTGCCGTGCTTCTCGTTAACCAGACGGCGAAATGGCGTCGGCACCTTTAGCCGACCCTTCGCATCTATGCGGGCCGTATAGTTTCCACGAAGCATAAAGAAGACTGGTCAATAGAATTGGGGGTGGCCTTCCTGGAAAAGATTTTAAGTGATCGTTAGCTACGAGGTTGGACCCACTTCCGACCACTTCCGACCACCCAAGCCGGATACTACGCTCCAAGATTTTGGGTGTCAATAGAAAACTCCGTAAAATCCTTAGGTTTTTTGCACTTCTGAGGTGGTGTGGCGAAGTTAGCGTTCGCCTCTTGTCTGCCCTTTCGTCGCTGTGTGCGACGGCTAGCAACCTTCCGGAAACTCTCTAATAGGCAGCCGTAGGACCCTGATGTATATTGACCCGCCATGCTTATGACCAACACTTTTTCTCTGACTAACAATTAATGAACCTTGAGCACGGAGGATTTGCAGGGCTTCTTCTATTTGGCTTGCTTGCTGCCGGCGCAAATCTGCTGGGTGGCTTCGTCCTAATCAGATCGGGTGCGCTGCGGTTTGGAGAACGTTTCCTTAAATACCTGGTCGC
The DNA here is from genome assembly GCA_036560225.1 of Pyrinomonadaceae bacterium. Taxonomy (GTDB): domain Bacteria; phylum Acidobacteriota; class Blastocatellia; order Pyrinomonadales; family Pyrinomonadaceae; genus PSRF01. The sequence continues at coordinate 11,171 of DATBRN010000340.1, forward strand.
CCTCGGGGCGGGCTTCATGCTGGCCGCAATATTTATCGAGATAGTACCGGAGAGCTTTGCGATTTGGACCGAAGGCGTTGAGGGCCAAGCTGCAGCAGAAGCGGTGGTTGGCGCGATGACTTTGCTGCTGGCCGGGTACCTGCTCATTCAACTCTTCGAGCACACGATGGCGCCTCACTTCCATTTTGGCGAGGAAACACATCCAGAGTCTTTCATGCGCCCTTCCGCAGCTTATGCTGCCGTCGGTGGTCTCTGGATTCACACCTTCTTCGACGGCGTCTCAATAGCGGCGGCGTTCCTGGTTAACTTTAGAGTCGGTCTGCTGGTCTTCATTGCCATCCTGCTACACAAGATGCCGGAGGGTTTTACGGTGGCCTCGATCATGCTAGCTTCCGGACGATCATCAGGAAAGGCGCTCTGGGCGACGGCCGCAATCGGCGCAGCTACGCTCGCTGGCGTCATCGCGGTGGCAATTCTGGATACAAGGACGAATAGCGCAGTGAGTTATGCTCTTCCCTTTTCCGCCGGTGTCACTCTTTATGTCGCTGCCAGTGATCTGATCCCTGAGGTAAATCGCAAAGAAGAAAAGAACCCCACGGTCTCAATTGTCGTTTTTGTAGGAGTGGCACTTTTTTACCTATTGCACAAATTGATCGAGGGCTGAGCGTTTTTGATGTTTAGAGCGCGGACGATTCCGTGCCAGCGGTAAAGTGCCGCCTCCAGACAATGCGAATTTTTTTCTCATCGATAGCGGCAACTCTATGTGCTGGTTCAGATATCAGATGTCGCTCTGCCTCGCGCTTGATTTTGCTGACGCTAGCTTGCGGAATTCTATTTTCTGCAACCACGGCTGTTGCTCAGACTGGTCGTTCACCCATTCCTCTTCCTTCTCCGTTCACGCCGATCGTTGATTACGCTAACGTCATCGATCCTGATACCAGGCAAAAACTCGAGTCTATTTATGTAAACCTGAAAGAGCGCGCGAATATTGAATTCGCGGTGGTGACGGTTGACACTACGGGCGACCAGGACATTTTCGATTATTCATTGGCGGTGGCTCGCGGTTGGGGAATCGGGTCAAAGGAGGGTGAGAAGGCTGGTTTTCTATTGGTGGTGGCCATAAAAGACCGGAAGTACTTTACCCAGGTTAGCGATCATCTTGAAGGGGATCTTAACGATGGCCTGGTGGGCCAGATTCAACGCGCACGGTTAGTATCGCAATTCAAGAAAGGAAATTACAGCCAGGGAATTTACGACACTATTCAGGCATACGTTGCGACTCTGGCCGAGAAGCGGGGATTCAGTATTGAAGGAATCGATCAGAGTTATGCCTACCACGAGTCGTCGCCAAGATCAGGCATTGGTTCCAGAGCGGGCGGAATTCCCAGTCCTTGTTGCACCCTGCTCGTCATTCTCTTTGTGGCGATACTGATGATATCCCTGTCGAGAAGGGGTGGCCGTGGCGGCGGTGGCTGTCTCAACCTGTTCTTGCTTGGTTCTCTGCTCAACGTGGGCAGCCGCAGTGGAGGCTGGGGTAGTTCCAGCAGCGGCTGGGGCGGAGGCGGATTTGGCGGCGGTGGGGGCGGATTCGGTGGCGGTTTTGGTGGCGGCGGAAGTTTCGGAGGCGGCGGGTCGGGCGGTAGTTGGTAGTAGAGCAGTCGTCTTGTGCGTCTTATTATACGAGGCCGGGTTTCTGTTAGTATTCAGCATCCGAACAAACAAATGGCTAAAGCAGTTGTTCATGAAGCACTAAACGGGCTCTTGAGGGATTTGCGCGCCACTCATGGCGAAAATCTCGCTTCAGTGGTGCTCTACGGCTCGGCGGCCGCGGGCGACCACGTCGAATTGCGTTCTGACTACAATCTATTGATAACTTTGAAGCGCATTACTCCTGAAGATCTTCGCCTGGCCCAAGCCCCGATGCGCGAATGGCGGCGGCTCGGACATCCGATGCCGGTCTATTTCACGACTGAGGAGCTTTCGGACGCCGCCGATGTTTTCCCAATTGAGTTTCATCAGATGGCAAACGCGCGCGTCGTGCTCTATGGACAAGATCCCTTTGAGTTTATCAAACTCTCGGACGCGAACCTGAGACATCAAACTGAGTATGAGCTGCGCAGCAAGTTGATCCAACTGCGCCGTATGTACATTCCCGCTTCTGTTTCTAGTGAGAAGTTATGCGACTTGATGAGCGACAGCCTTGCCAGCTTTGCAGCTCTGTTTCGCGCTGTGCTTATGTTGCATGGTGAGGAAGCACCAGTGGCCAAGCCCGATTGCGTGCGGGCGACGGTCCGGCGATTTGGACTGGATGAAGAACCGTTTGAAAAGATCTTTGCGTTTCGTGCCAGCGACTATTTGCCCCCAAGTGAGAAGGAAGCGAACGACATCTTCGCCGCTTACATGATGCAGATCGATCGCGTTATCCAGGTGGTTGATGAATTTGATCGTGCGAATAATCAGGAGAATTGAAAATGACTCGACGACGTTTAGTTTTGCTTGCTCTGGTAGTCTTCGTGGCGGCCACGGCCAGCGGTTGCGGCTACAACACCTTGACCACAAAGCACGAGAACGTAAAGGCCAAATGGGCAAACGTGGAGGCCCAGCTTCAACGTCGCGGAGACCTACTGAACAATCTCATTGAGACGGCGAAACTGGCGGGCGTGCAGGAACAGGAAGTTTTCGGCAAGATTGCAGAGGCGCGATCCAGGCTGCTGAACGCAACCCAACAGGCCCCTCAAGGCGAAGCCGGCGATAAGACTCCGGAACAGAAGCAGGCAGTTATCGATGCTGCAAATAGTTTTGGCGGCACTATTGGCCGGTTGCTTGTCTTGCAGGAACAGTATCCGCAACTGAAGTCGAACGAGAATTTCCTGAAGGCACAGGATGAGATAGTGGGAACGGAGAATCGTATCGCAACTGCGCGCAAGGATTACAACGAAGGCGTGCAGGACTACAACACCACGCGCGCGCGCTTTCCTACGGTGATTTCGGCCAAGTTGTTTGGATTCAAGGAAGAGCCTTACTTCAAAGCTGAAGAAGGAGCTACGACGGTACCTAAGATTGATTCAAACAGCCTGCGCCAGAATCAAACTCCAGCGCCGGCACCTTCGAAGTAGTATTCTCGAAAGAAGAGGGCCATTTTCTACTGGGACCGCTTCTCCTGGGACCGCGGGCGTCTCGCCCGCACTGAGCGCGCAGCGCGAACAACCCTTTCGCAATCCGCGGGCATACGGTAAGTCGTGCCGTTCCGGTTCATGCTTTAAATTAGGCTTGCGGGCGCTTATGTTAGGGTTGTTCGCGCTGCGCGCTCAGTGCGGGCGAGACGCCCGCGGTCCCAGTAAAAGGCGGTCTAGAAGCCGCGAGTGCTGCACATAGCGCAATGGTCGCAGGGCTTGCCACCAGGTTCGACGCTACAGATCTTTTCTTTCTCAAAGTAGTCGACGAGCTCGGAGACGACCGCTTCCTCCACGCCAAACTTTTCCTGACTGGGATGTGAAAGGCTTGCGTTGACTCCGGCAAGCCACGGTGAATGTGTCAAAGGCACCCGGTCCCTGCTGTCCGCTACGGAAGGTGGTGTGTGCGACATTCCTCGGCTTGGGGGACTCTCGATTGGTTCTGAGCTGATCTTCGCCTCGAGTTGTGCAATCTTTCTTTGAAGTTCACTTAGTCCGGCGCGAACGGCGGCGAGTTCTGAAGTAAGTTCGGGCTTTGATTGGGCTGGCGATGTAGGCTGGGCCAAGTTGGCCTTTGTGGGAGCGTCAGTGGAAACGCGACGCGCTATTCGTTCCGCAATCTCCCTCGCGTGATCTAATTCCGTGCTCATCTTCTATGGGACAGGCATTCCTGCCTGCCTTTTTTGCCTGGGCAAGCAGTGACAAAAGGATATCGATCCGGATTATTCGTCCTTAAGCAAATCTACGTAGTCCACTACACCGACTATCGCTGAGTCGATCGCTGCTCCTGCCTTGCCGGTTGAGGCTGTAGATGCGCTCCAACCTTCCTGCACAATCAGCACCGTGTCGCCAACGCCCGCATCAACGGCATTCAGCGCGAGCACCGTCGTTGCCGTTTCGTCCCCTTCGGGAGTGACCTGCTGGCAGAGCATGACGCTCGCGCTTTCGTAACGCTGGTTTTTTTTAGTGGCAACGATGTTTCCGAGGACGCGGGCGAGAATCATGCTCGACTTCCCTGTGTCACATGCGCATCGGAATCGACGATGCCGATGATGGTGCAGTCAGTTGGGGTGTCTTCCCGTTTGAATGGAAAGCTCGCTTCCTTTCCGCGACACCAGAAGATCAGTTCGCCAACTCCGGCGCCAACTGAATCAACAGCAACCATGGGTTTCCCAACCGGCTCGAGATCCTTGTTCAGAGTTTGCACGACCAAAAGCTTACGACCGTCGAGCGAATCGTTCTTGACAGTTGCCACCACCGTTCCAATAACACGCGCCAGTTGCATCGTCCCTGCTACGCCGGGCTCTCCGTACCCCCGTTGCCACTGATGTACCGCTCGACAACGTTGATTAGTGCGTTCAATCGCTTTTCAGTGCGCGCTTGCGCCTGCGTCAGAAGCTTCTCAGAGCGCGCCTGCGCCTCCGTTAGGAGTTTGATACTTTCATCAGTCCGCGTCTGACTCTGGACCAGGTTACCAATCATGCCCATGATGGCTATCACCGCATCGGACAACCGGCGATCTTGCTCCTTCAGCAATTTCACGTCTTGCGCTTGAACCTCACGCATGACCTGAATGTCGGCGGCAAACTGAGCTCGCTGCTCGACGATGAATTCCATCTTTTTGTTCATCTCTTCGTTACTCATCAATTGTTCCTTCCCAATAAGCGGAGGGTGTGGTGGTAGCGGATGAGATTAACTTCATGTGCTTACGTCTACAGTATCAATCACCCCGACAATCGCAGCATCGACGGGGACATCTTTCATGCCCTGGGCCAGGCGTGCGCTTGAACCGGCAACGACTAACACGCGTTCATGGTAGCCCGCGCCAACGGTATCCACGGCTACGACGTAACCCGTCGTGTCGCTCCCATCAACGTTTACAGGCCGCACGATGAGCAGCTTCTTGCCCAGCAGGCGTTCATCTTTCTGCGAAGAGACAACGGTTCCCAGAATGCGCGCTATGATCATGCTAGCCGCGGTTACCGACTGGAAGTGCGTCGTCCACACTGCCATGCGGACGCGGTATGACGTGTACGCTCACAAGTTCACCCACGCGACGAGCTGCGGCCGCGCCGGCGTCGGTCGCGGCTTTTACCGCCGCCACGTCTCCACGCACAATCGCCGTAACGAATCCCGCGCCAATTTTTTCGTAGCCGATCAAAGTAACGTTTGCGGCCTTGACCATAGCATCTGCCGCTTCAATCATCGCGACCAGACCTTTGGTTTCAACCATGCCCAGTGCTTCTTGCATTCAGTTGCTCCTGTCGTGCGTAAATAGTAAATCGTGGATGGTAAATAGTAGACGACTTTCCAACCATTTACCATTCACCATCTACCATTCCCCTCGATTAACTGCCTGCGTTAACAACTCGACTAGCTCTTCACGCGTCAATGAGATCTTTGCTGCGCCATTTGCTGAAGACCGATCGTAGTGACTCGCCGGCGCCGGACGATCGCCGCTGGGACAGGATATCTGCGTTTCATGCAGATAGCCGCAAGCCTGGCAGCGCGCGCCTTCGCCAAGGTAACCTGCCGCCTCGCGTACGTTGATCAGTTTTTCGATCGCATCTGCGGGCAAATTTTTTGAACCGCCAAGAATGCGTGCAAGTATCGCAATGCGCGCCGTGTGCTCAAGCGTCTCCAGCCTGTCGAAGGCTTGCCACAAATCAGATCCGTAAGCTACCGCTCCATGGTTAGCCATCAACAACGCATTATGATGTTTCACCAGTGGTCGCATCGCCTCAGTCAGTTCGTCGGTAGATGGTGTGCCGTAAGCCGCGAGCGGGACACATCCGAGTGTGAGGATAACTTCAGAGAGAATCGGTTGATCGATTGCGAGTCCGGCAACGGCGAAAGCAGTGCCGTGCGGGGGATGCGCATGACAAACCGCCATGACGTCAGGTCGCTCGTGGTAGATGAGAAGATGCATGGCCAACTCACTGGAAGGCCTGCGATCTCCCAGCGGCTTGCCGGCAGCGTCGGTCAGCGCAAGGCTGTCTTCCGTCATCCGGCCTTTGCAGATCATCGTGGGCGTCGCCACTATGCGGCCGTCATCAAGGCGCACGCTGACATTGCCGTCGGATGAGACGACGTAACTACGCTCATACAACAAGTTTCCAATGTTTACTATTTCCCGTCGTGCCGTCTGTTCGTCCATATCGCTCGCGTAGAGGTTTACAATTCGTGTTCGTTAATCTCGCTTAATTCCTCCGTCTGTTCTTTGCGTTTGTGTTTCGTGACAGCGCCGACTTGGGGTCGCGCAAGAAAGTAGGATAGCGATTCCAGTGAAGTTGTCAGGTCAACCGTTTTGACTTTGACGTCGAGCCGCGCGCTGAGCGATGCCGGAGCAAAGTTTAAGACAGCCTTAATACTTGCCGACATGATTTGGTTGAGCACCTTTTGCGCACCACGTGCGGGCACGGCGATGACCATCACATCAATCGATTCGTCCCTGACCAGCCGTGGCATCTTCTTTACATCGTGAATCAGAATCTTATCTTCGCCAACGCGGCGGCCGATCTTCTCTTCGTCATTGTCAAACAGCGCCACAACGCTGAAGTTTGACCTGCCGAAGCCTTTGTAGTTTGCCAGTGCTGTGCCTAACCTTCCCGCGCCAACGATGCCCACGCGATGAGGCTTGTCGAGCCCCAAAATCTTTGTGATGTGCTCGCGTAGGTCCTCGACGTAATAGCCCACACCGCGAACTCCAAACTCGCCAAAGTAACCAAGATCTTTACGAATCTGGGCGGAATTCAAGTTGAATTGTTCGGCGAGCGCCTGCGATGAGATGCTTTTGATCCCTGCCGCAGACAGTGTGTTCAGACAGCGAAGGTAAACGCTCAATCGATTTGTGGTTAATTCTGAAATCTTTTCTGACTTCATTTGAGGGAACCCGAGGTCAAGTATAGACCTATTGCACGCTTAATGGTAAGAACCGTTCCGGGTTCCGAGTTTCGAGTTCCGAGTTTCGAGTTTCAAGTTTCGAGTTCCGAGTTCGCGGCTCTGCCGCCGCACAGTGCGGAAAGGCTCTGCCTTTCCGTAGCTAGGTTAATTAGGTTTGAGGCTAAGCCTCAAACACTCGGAGGCGAAGCCTCCCAGAATCAGAAAGGGGTCAGTCGGAAAGGCAGAGCCCTTTCCGCACTGTTCGGCGGCAGAGCCGCGAACTCGAAACTCGAAACTTGAAACTCGGAACTCGAAACTCGAAACTAGAAACTTTAAGAGCGTTGCCGAATGCTGTGACCATAAACTACAATCGCGCCGTTTCAAGCCCTGGCTTTCTGAACCTTCGCCAATGATTGCACACTTGTCCGGTACCCTTCTTTCCAAGCAACCTAATTCGGTAATCCTTGATGTTGGTGGGGTCGGCTATGAAGTTAACATTCCCATCTCGACGTTCTACGATCTTGAAGAGCCGGGTTCGAACGTGCAGTTGCGCATCTACACGCACGTGCGCGAGGAAGCGCTTCAGCTTTACGGATTCAAGACGGCGCGCGAGCGTGAACTTTTCCTGCGGTTGATTTCGGTCAGCGGCATCGGCCCAAAACTGGGAATAACACTGCTTTCAGGAATGAGCGCCGACGAAATGATCGCCTCAATCAGAACCAACAATCTTGCTCGACTGACGTTAATCCCAGGCGTCGGGAGAAAAACCGCCGAACGCCTGGTAATGGAGCTACGGGATAAAGTAGCCTCACTATCGTCCGCTGAGCTTGACGAAGAATTGGGCACGCAAGGCGGCGTGAACGCACCCGCGGCTACCGAGGACTCGATGCGTTCAGACGTGCTTTCCGCGCTTTTGAATCTTGGCTATCAGCGAAGCTCAGCCGAAAAAGCTGTCACCGCCGCGCTGGACGAAGGCGGCGACATCTCCATGGAGTTGATCTTGCGGCGAAGTTTGCGCAAGCTGGCGAAAGTGTAAAGCAAACTGTTAGTTTGCGATGCTTCGTTACCACTAACTTGCGTCCAGGCCACGAACGCAAACTAACAGTTTGCATTACAAAAATTATGACCACAGAAGGACCAGCACGAGCGCCATTAACCTACGAGGAACAGCAGTTTGAGTTGACTGTTCGTCCTACGAAGCTCGCGGACTATATCGGCCAGCGGCAGGTAAAAGAAAACCTTCGGGTCTATATGCAAGCCGCCCTAAACCGCAAAGAAGCGCTCGATCACGTACTCTTGACCGGCCCGCCAGGGCTTGGGAAAACCACCCTGGCGAATATTATTGCGCATGAGATGGGAGCCGTGTTGCATTCGACATCGGGACCCTCAATCGAAATACCTGGGGACCTGGTCGGCCAACTTACCAATCTGCAAAAAGGCGACGTGCTCTTCATTGACGAAATACACCGGCTCAATCCGGCTATTGAAGAAAAGCTTTACCCCGCGATGGAGGACTACGAGTTTGACCTCATGATCGGCCAGGGCGTAGTCGCCCGTACGCAGAAAATACGACTCGAAAAATTCACCTTGATTGGGGCGACCACTCGACCTGGCTTGCTTACAGCCCCGCTTCGCGATCGTTTTGGAATCGCCTTTCACCTGGACTTCTATCCCCCTGAAGATTTGGAAGTGATTTGCAAACGCTCCGCGCAAATCCTCGAGGTCGAAATAGACGAAGAGGGCGCGCACGAAATCGCCAAGCGTTCGCGTGGCACACCGCGAATTGTTAATCGTCTGCTGCGACGAGTTCGCGATTACGCGCAAGTGGATTATGACGGCCGTATTACTCAGGAAGTGGCCAAGGATGCGCTCAACCGGATGGAGGTGGACAGGTTTGGACTTGATGAAAGGGATCGCAAGTTCATGCTGACGATAATCGAAAAGTTCGATGGCGGTCCGGTAGGCATCGGCACCATTTCAGCGGCTATTCATGAAGAAAAGGATTCAATTGAAGAGATTATCGAACCTTATCTGATTCAGATCGGGTTCCTCGATCGCACGCGACGCGGGCGTATGGCTACTCGATTGGCCTACGAACATTATGGAATGACCCCTTCAACTCCCCTTAAGCCCGGCCTGTTCGATTCTCAATAAAGAATTTGTTAGGGTGTTTCATCGTAAGTTTTCAGTTTGGTAGCTGAGTTCTATGAGAAGGCTCTCGTCATTCTCGCGTCACAGTTTTGGCGTCCGCAATCGTGGACCGTGGCGTTCAATCATCAGTCACTCGCTCCATCAATTCCACGAGAATGACCTGTTCACCTCGGCTGCGGCAATGAGCTATTTCGGTCTTATGGCGCTCTTTCCCGCACTCTTGCTAATGCTGGCTTTGAGCAATCGTATCGCCGCCGCTACCGAGTTGTTGAGCCATGCGGTAGACGTTTATCCCGGCTCCGGAAAGTTTTTGAGTGAGACGATCCGTTCAATGTCAGCAGTCGGTACGGGAATAATCGTCACCTGCGTCATTGTCACGATCTGGGCAGGATCATGGGTCTTTGCTGTGATCGAGCGAGCGCTAAACCGAATTTGGGGGACAGTCTCGAGGACGTTTTGGCACGGTCGTGCATTGACCATCGGAATGATCGGAATCGTCGGCATGCTGCTCGCGTTTTCGGTGCTCGTCACTTCAGTTGTTGTTGGCTTTAGGGAGATGGCCGGGAGACTCTCCCCCAGGCAGGCTGCACACTATCCGGTGCTTCTTACGGCCGGCAGCCTCTTCTGGCAGGGCGTTTTCGCAGCGGCAAGCTTCTTGATAACGATGACTCTGTTTGTCGTCGTGTATCGCTTCATGCCGAAGGCCGAAGTCACTTTCCGCGACACTCTACCCGGAGCAATTATTGGGGGCCTGTTGTGGGAAGTTGCCAAATATGTTTTTGCCTGGGCACTGAACTATTTTCATTACGATCAGATTTACGGGTCGGTAGGCGCCGTCGTAGCTGTGTTGACCTGGAGCTACGTATCTAGTTTGATACTGCTATTTGGCGCGCAATTGACCGCTGTATTTCACCGCGAGCATCCCCACTATCCCAGTCCTGCGCCAGTACCGGTCTCTTCTTAAAATGCGTCTCTCGGATTTTGACTATGAGCTTCCAGAAGAACTGATCGCGCAACATCCCCTTGAAAAGCGCGACGCGTCGCGGATGTTGATCCTGGATCGTGAGACTCAAACGCTGACGGATTCCAAGTTTGAGCTTCTACCAGAATACCTTCGCGCCGGCGACGTGGTTGTGGTTAACAACTCGCGCGTGTTCCCAGCGCGGCTAATCGGTCAGCGGGATCCATCTGGCGGTCGCGTCGAGGTCTTGCTGATGCGCGAGGTTAAAGCTCAAACCGCGTCATTTGCGGAAACTGGCTCTGTCTGGGAAGCGCTGGTGCGCCCGGCAGACCGGTTGAAGGATGGCGCTCGGCTTACTTTCGGAGATTCCCAGCTGCGTGCTCAGGTGCTCAAAAGCTCCCCAAAGGGTCTTCGGCTTCTCAAATTTGAAGGCGACACGCCGCTGGAAACTCTATTGAACGAGCGCGGACAAACGCCACTGCCTCCTTACATCCGACGTCCTTCTGGAACTTCAGCTGAGGACAGAGAACGCTATCAAACGGTTTTCGCGCGCGAGAAAGGAGCCATCGCCGCGCCTACAGCGGGACTTCATTTCACCCCTGAAGTTGTCGACAGGATACGTGCCCGAAACGTCAGAGTCGTCGAAATCACATTACATGTCGGTTACGGGACTTTTGAGCCAGTGCGAGTCGATGAGATCGAGCAGCATCAGGTTGCTCCTGAATTTTTCCGGATCGACTGTGAAGCCGCTGGCGTAATCAACGATAGTCGGGCACAGGGAGGCCGGGTAATCGCGATCGGCACCACCACAACACGGGCGCTTGAATCAGCTGTAAACGCTGAGGGAAGGATTGAGCCCGGAGAGCGAGAGACAACGCTAACGGTGACGCCGGGTTTCAAGTTTCGCGTCACTGACTCTCTTCTAACGAATTTTCATCTGCCCCGTTCGTCCCTGCTGCTGCTTGTTTGCGCCTTTGCCGGCCGGGAGTTTACGCTCGATGCCTATCGTTATGCCGTTTCGGCGCGCTTTAGGTTCTACAGTTACGGCGATTGTATGTTTGTGATCTAGTGATCAGCAAAACGATGATGGTAGACTATCAGCCAAGGCCGAGATGACGATCAGGTTTTGCTCTCAATGGCTGTACTAAAGAAAATTCGTTCACGCTGGTGGTCACCCTCTACTGACGATTACCAAACCGAGCCGGAACAGACTGTGCCGGCAACGATTGGCATTCGCTATGACATCCGGCCGCTCACGATTTCCCATCTCGACGAGTGTTGGCGCCTTGATCAGCACTGCTTCGTAGATGGCGAAGCTTATAGCCGGGAAACCTTTGAATACCTCTTGACCGCTCAGGAGGCAGTTTCGTACCGCGCTACTACCTCGGCCGGAGCCATGGTGGGCTTTGTTATTGGCCTGGTCGAACCCGACCATACCGGACACATCACAACCGTTGGTGTCGCGCCCGACCATCGCCGGCGTCACCTGGCAAAGCGTCTTATGGCTGAAGTCGAAAAGGGCTTTCGACACCGCAACGTGCGCATTGTGCGACTTGAAGTAAGGTCGCTCAACATTGCGGCGCAAAAGCTCTATGAAAGCCTGGGATATGCAGTCACTCAGAGGCTACCGAAATACTATTCAAATGGCGGGGACGGACTGTTGATGCTGAAGTCGCTGGACTAATGTGGAGTGTGCGTCCTGAAGAATATGAGCTTTCAGGACTAGCCTTTGCGGAGTTCGGTCAATACAAGTTTGGCCACAGCTTTTAACGTATCGAAGACACCCTCGCCTGTGGCAGCAACAGCTTCAACCACCGGCTCCTCTTTCCGCCGTAGCTCAGCGGCCAGTTCCTCGGCCGGAATAATATTGGGCAAGTCGCGCTTGTTTAGTTGGAGAACGTAGGGAAGCTTCATCAGGTCGTAGCCTTGAGCCTGAAGGTTCTCTTCCAGGTTGTACAGTGACTCCACATTTGCATCCATTCGCTCCTCTTGCGAATCAGCAACGAAGACCACTCCATCGACGCCCTTTAGAATAAGTTTGCGCGAGGCATCGTAGAAGACCTGACCAGGAACTGTATAGAGATGAAACCGCGTCTTGAAACCGCGCACGGTTCCCAACTCCAGGGGCATGAAATCAAAAAACAGCGTTCGATCGGTTTCCGTCGCGAGGCTAATCAGTTTCCCTCTAGCCTGGGGCGCTGTTGATTCGAAAATATGCTGGAGGTTTGTCGTCTTACCGCAGAGGCCGGGCCCGTAGTAGACAATCTTGCAGTTAATTTCTCGGGAGGCGTAATTGATGAAGGTCATATGTGGTACTTACTCTTGCTGTGATTTATTGGAACAGACTGTCGATATCTTCATCGGTAATTTCCCCGAAGGCAGAATCGTCATCAAACTTCGCGCTACTTATCTCGGCAACCATTGTTAACAATTGATTCGAAACTTGCCTACTTCTGAGCTTTACAAGACCCAGGCTTGAGCGCTCGTCGAAAACGACAATCAGGAGGAGTCGGCCAATGACCGAGATGTGGATGCTCTCTCGCTCGCCTTCGTGGGAAAGGGTGGGGAACTCTTTCTCGCCGATTAGTTGAGCCATGCCGCCAGTAGCCGCGACATTTCCCGCTGCCAATGAGGCCAGGCTGGTTGTGTCGAGACTGCCAATCTCGCCTTGGGAGGCGATCTCCTGGCCATCCTTGTCTACCAGGAAGATCACCTTGGCCGCCGAATCCATACGGAGTCGTGCTAGCACGGCTTTGATTTGGTGATACTGCTGCTCACGGAGCAGAAGAGGCGTGTCTGCCATTAATACAGCTTTCTGTTGAAGGTACGGGAGGACAAATGGCGGGGCGCTGCGTTTCGAGAAACAGTGGCCTTACGAGTCAAGCCGCTGACGGGACAGCGCTTTTGGGCTACCTTTTCGTGGCTCGGCGGTTCGGTCTCCCTTGACCTGAGGCCGCAAGGCACTTTAGCACAGCCAACAATGCGCTTCAAGTGTTTTCCTTTGTTTTCTGGAACTGGCGCTTTACCGGTCAAAAACGTGTCTTTTTGTTCCTTAAACCGCTCTTTTCGTTGATTTAGCACTCCGGCTATGTTACTCTGCCACGGCAACTTCCAGAGCGCTGTGTCCACTTTTGCCCTTTCAAACTAACTTCGCAATGAGTGCTGTAACCAAAGGATTGAGACGTTCAGCGTCACGCGCAGCCACTCCGCGGTCTTCACCCAAATCCGCGGCTAAGCGCAGCGCGGCAGGCCCGAAGGCCTCCCACCCTAAAGCAAAGAGGGCGGTTGCGCACAAAGCAGCAGCGCGGAAAGCCACGAAGGCGAAAGTATCTTTAAAGAGCAAGGTAGCCAAAAAGACCGCGGTCAAAAAGAAAGTCGCTCAGAAACAAAGTACACCAAAGAAGGCGGCCGCTCGCAAGGCTCCTTTGCGGAAGTCTGCACCAGTAGCGGCCAAAAGGTCTGTCCCGGCGAGAGTCAAAAAGACTCAGAAGCTCGCAGCCGTACGTGCACCGCGACCCGCAACTATTACTCCGGCTCCCCCGCGGCAGCCAACCGTTGACGAATCTGCCGCGTTAAAGGCCTTCGAACGCGCGCATAAAGAATTCACGCGTGGCCGCTTCGGGGAAGCGCGTAATCAATTTCGTGCACTGCTCGACAAGTACTTTCAAGTCTCAGAAGTCGCGGCGCGGGCGCGCACTTATCTTTCGGTCGCGGATGCGCGCCTACGGACGGAAAGTATACTACCGCGTGATGCCGACTCACTTTATGACCGCGGTGTAATCGAACTTAACCGCGGGGAATACGTCGCTGCGCAGGAACTGTTTGAACGTGCCCTGAAGCGGGAACCTGAGGCAGCACACATTCACTACGGGCTGGCAGCGACACGTGCGCGTCTGGGATCCATTGATTTGGCTTTGCAATCGCTCCAGCGCGCTCTGGATCTTCAGCCTACACTACGGGTTCGGGCACAGCATGATCACGACTTGACCTCACTGCGCAACGATCCAGACTTCGACAGATTGGTTTTTCAGCCCCGCCTTTAGTCATCTGCCAGAAGCTTCCGACCGCCCTCATTCGGCAGGTCCAGGCAGTTTCAAAGCTTTCGTCTTTTAGGTATATTCTGCGAAGCGCCGGAGCGAGCGAGCAACCAGGGAGGGCCACAATTTGCCTTATATGTCTGAACAAAAGTGCGGTCTTAATCTCGTTGCGCTCGGCGGGGGCACTGGCCTTTCGACATTGCTTGCCGGTCTCAAATGTCTTGTAAGCGATAACTCAGACAGTCTTTGGATAGCCAATCTATCGGCCATTGTCACGGTGTCGGACGATGGCGGTAGTTCGGGGCGCTTACGAGATGAGCTGCAAATGCTGCCGCCAGGCGACATTCGCAACTGCATGATCGCGCTTTCCGAAGACTCCAATCTGTTGTCACGTCTTTTTCGTTACCGGTTTCGCGGCACAGGTGAGCTCGGCGGCCACAGCTTCGGCAATCTCTTCCTGGCAGCGCTCACGGAAGTCACTGGCGATTTCACTGAAGCGGTCAGGCTGTCGTCGGAGGTTCTGGCAAGCAAAGGCCACATCTTTCCAGCAACTCTTACTGATGTTCGATTGGTAGCCGAACTGCAAGACGGAAGTGTCGTGCGTGGCGAAACCCAGATTTCAGCATCCCGGCTCCCAATTCGACGCCTGCGGCTCGAGCCTGAACAGTGTTTGCCGCTTCCTCAGGTGCTGAAGGCCATCCGGGCAGCGGATGTCATCACCATCGGGCCTGGTTCACTCTACACGAGCATCCTTCCCAACCTATTGGTGGCACGAGTTGCCGCCGCTATTGGTGAAAGCCCCGCAACCAAAATATTCATTTGCAACTTAATGACTCAGCCCGGTGAGACCGATAACTACACTGCACGGCAACACCTGGAGACCATCAAAAACTACGCTCCCGAAATCCATTTTGATTTTGTGGTTGTGAACGACAAACGTATCACGAAAGAACAGGCCGAGCGTTACGCTCTGGAAGGTGCCCACCAGATAGGAATTGACGAGGATTCCGATGAATCAATAGCCAGTGTGCTCGATCAATCAACCGTGGTGATTCGTGCTAATCTGCTCGAAGACGGCGAAAAAGTAAGACACAACTCTGAGCTTTTGGCGCGTGTGGTACTCGCATGCAAGCAACAAGGCTGCTCACAACCGGCTGTCTCCGTCTAGCCAATGGATCCCAAAACGATCGAGAAAGGCTCGCTTTTGCAGTCCCGCCAAGCTAACCAGTCCATTGACATTCTCATTCTTGCGGCCGGTTTGGGAACAAGAATGAAATCGGCACGCGCCAAGGTCCTCCATGAGCTGGGTGGCCTGCCACTAATTACCTATGTATGTCGTACGGCACTGTCGCTGGCGCCGAGAAAGATTTACGTAGTGGTCGGACATCAAGCCGCTGAGGTCGAACACGCAGTGCAAACCGAGGTTGGCGACACAGCGGTCTTCGTTACCCAGACTGAGCAACGCGGCACGGGTGACGCGGTTAACGCGGCGCGAGCGCACCTCGAAGATTCGGATTCTCTCGTCCTGGTTCTCTCAGGAGACGTGCCGCTGATCCGTGCTGAAACTCTAGAGGGCTTTATCAGTCATCACAACGCCAGTGGAGCGGTGTGCACCATTCTCAGTGTGCGCCTAGAAAATCCGACAGGCTATGGCCGGATTATTCGCGATGAAAACGAGCGGTTCGTTCGCATAGTGGAGCAGAAAGACGCCACGTCCGAGGAGCAAAAGGTTAAAGAGATCAACTCCGGAATCTACTGTTTTGCGGCGCGAAAATTGTTCGCAGCCCTCAAACGGGTTAATCCTTCGAATAGGCAGGGAGAATTCTATCTGACCGACGTGCCGCAAATACTCCTCTCTGACGGCGAAAAGGTGGACGTCTATGTTCATGGGGATGCCAGGGAGGTTTCGGGGATAAATACTCGGGCTGAGCTGGCTGAGTTTGAGAATCTGATGAGGCGCGGTAACATCCGCAAATTAATGCTCGAGGCTGGTGTGACTTTCATTGATCCGTCTCATGCCTACGTCAGCGCCGAGGCGAAGCTTGGCCGCGACTGTGTCATCTATCCGGACGTTTCCATCGAGGGCAAATCCGTCATTGGCGAAGGTTGCGAGATTAGATCCGGTACACGCATCACAGATTCGCGCTTAGGAGATGGCGTCGTAGTGAAAGATCATTGCGTTATCATCGATTCGGAAGTCCAGTCGCATTGTTCTGTTGGCCCATTTGCGCACTTGCGCATGAATGCGCTGCTTGAAGACGGTTCGGTAGTAGGAAATTTTGTGGAAGTCAAGAAATCGCGGCTGGGCCGCGGTTCAAAGTCAATGCATTTGACGTATCTCGGGGATGCAACCATTGGAGAGCGAACAAATATTGGCGCCGGGACAGTGACCTGTAATTATGACGGCAAAGAAAAGCATCCAACAATCATCGAAGACGACGTGAGGATTGGTTCAGACACGATGCTGGTAGCGCCGGTCATTGTTGGCAAAGGGTCAGTCACCGCTGCCGGTTCAGTAGTTACTGAGGACGTGCCGCCAGATACGCTCGTCGCCGGCGTACCGGCTGTAGTTAAGAAGAAACTGAAACCGGAGTGATGAGTGCGCTGAGTACTGAGTACTGATTCTATCTGCAAAGGGAAAGCATATGTGTGGAATTGTTGGTTACGTTGGGAACAAGCAGGTTGTGCCCTTAATCATTGATGGCCTCCGCAAACTTGAATATCGCGGTTACGACTCTGCCGGCATTGCTGTGGTTAACGAAGGCCACGATCTCGAAATACGACGAGCCGAAGGAAAATTGCGTAACCTCGAAGAAGTTATCCGGCTTAGTCCGCTGGACGGCACCTACGGCATTGGCCACACACGCTGGGCGACTCACGGCCGGCCAACTGAAGAAAACGCGCATCCGCACCGCGATTGCACCGGTCGCATTGTTGTGGTTCACAACGGCATCATCGAGAACTATCTCCAGCTAAAAGAACAACTGCGCAAGACCGACCACCAGTTTGTCACCGAAACAGACACCGAAATCATTGCCCATCTGATTGAAGAGTATCTGAAAGAAGATCGCGACTTCGAAAAAGCGGTACGGCGAGCAATGCTCGACCTGAAGGGCATCTTCGCGCTTTCGATTATTAACGCCGATGAGCCGGACATGATCATCGCCGTCAGGCAAGGACCTCCTGTGGTCATCGGTCTTGGTGATCGTGAGTTTTTTGTTGCGTCTGACATTCCGCCGATTCTCCAACACACACGCGACGTCTTCTTTCTTGGTGACGGTGAGATAGCCATCATCAACAAAGACGCGGTGCGCGTGACTGACTTTGAAGCCAACTCAGTTCAGCCTTCGATCCAGCGCATCACCTGGGACCCGATCATGGCGGAAAAGGGCGGCTTCAAGCATTTCATGCTCAAAGAGATTTACGAGCAGCCGCGCTCGGTGCGTGACACGATGCAAAGCCGAATCTCTCTGGACACTGGCCGCGTTTTTCTCGATCAGATGAAAAACATCACTGAGTCCGACTTCAAGCGGTTTACTTCGATCAGGATCGCCGCTTGCGGCACCTCCTGGCACGCTGGTTTGGCAGGCAAGTACATGATCGAGCAGCTTGCGCGTATTCAAGTTGATGTTGATTACGCGTCGGAGTTTCGTTACCGCGAACCGGTAATGGATGAAAACACGCTGCTGCTGGTCATCTCACAATCGGGCGAGACGGCAGATACCATTGCAGCACTTAGAGAGGCCCAACTACTCGATTCGAAAGTGCTGGCGATTTGTAATGTTAACGGGTCGATGATTACCCGCGAAGCCGACGGCACCATACTCACGCACGCCGGTCCTGAGATTGGCGTTGCTTCCACCAAAGCCTTCACCGCCCAAATGGTCGCACTCTATTTGCTGGGTCTATATCTGGGTAATCTGCGCGGGACCTTGTCGGAGGTTGAAGCAAAACGTCATGCTCAGGAATTGGCTGAGTTGCCGGTCAAGCTGGAACACCTCCTAAGCGAGTCGGATGATATTGAAGAACTCTCCAAGGAATTCTTTCGCGCTACCGACTTTCTCTACCTCGGCCGCGGCATCAATTTTCCTGTAGCTCTCGAGGGCGCCCTGAAATTAAAAGAGATTTCTTATATTCACGCCGAAGGCTACCCCGCGGGCGAGATGAAGCATGGGCCCAACGCGCTCATTGACGAACGCCTCCCGGTGATGTTTATCAACACGCGCGAAGAAGGCAACCGCTCCTCTGAGCTGCGCTATGAGAAGACCCATTCAAACATTGTCGAGGTCAAGGCACGAGAGGGTATTGTCATCTCGGTATTAACTGAAGGTGACACAATGTCCTCGACCATGTCCGACTACATAATTAATATTCCGCCTTCCAGCGATCTGCTCTCGCCGATCCTTTCCATCATTCCGCTTCAGCTGCTGGCTTACCATATCGCGGTGAGACGGGGCTGCGACGTCGACCAGCCACGCAACCTGGCTAAGTCGGTAACTGTTGAATAAGGCTCGCTTTGAATTGCTCGCCTAGTATCTCCTACAACGTTGGTCTTCTTCCCTTTACCTCTGTGCCCATCGCTTGTTGAGCTATAGCTACATAGGCGCATATTCGTACTTCGGGCCGCTCGATCCTAGTGGCCCCCGCCTTCGCCCGATCAAAATTCGGTGTGGCCAACGAACCAAGGGCGAGAATTAACTGGTTCGCGAGATTAGCCACGCTGTTTCCGCTCTGCATCACCAGTTCTCCGTCCTGATAGAACTCCTGTCCAAAGCCATTCAAGACAACCGCCGCATCGCTGATCTCATTGAACTGGTCCAGCAGTGGCTCAATTACTTCGAAGGCACGCTTGGAATCGTAACGTGAAAAACAACGCGCTATCTCCAGTAGCGCACTCATCTGTTCCTGACTCTCGACGCGGGGCGAGGGCATCACCATGTTGCGAGCCTGCTCCAGAAGGTCCAGAGCTGCTGCTCTCTTTAGCCCGGGCCCAATTTGATTGACGATCTCGCTAAGAATCCGCGAGCGCTCCCTCGTCGTGCGAAGATTGCTGATACTACGTAGGGCATCTTCAAGCTTGCCCTTCGAGGCGTCCATGCGAATTGCTTGTTGAGTCAAATTGTAAAATGCCTGCTGCCGCTGCTGAGGATTAGAAACATAATCCTTAACAATCTGTTTGGCGCGAGCAAGGTCTTCGACGTTCAGGGCCTTGTATGCCAACTGCTGATAAAGCTGATCTCTAATTTCCCGCGGCGCCTGACGAATCTGTTGCAGATTCTCGTCAACGGTGCCACTGCTCATCGCCTCCTGATATTTTTGCCAGCGAGCGCTCTGTGGGTCGGCAGGTGTATTGAGTTCAGTTACCCGCTTCTCAACCACTGCAAGGCTTGCCGGTGCATACATTGTCATTTCGGGGGCCATAGACTTCAGTGAAGCGAGAATGGTCTGCGCGGAACTTCTCTCGGGCGTATAGTAGTTTCCCGATTGATCCTTGTACGAAAGAGCCTCGGCCAGCGTCTTCTCAAACAGATCTTTGTATTCCTGGTCAGTCAAAAGAGGTATGTCGGTTTTTGCCGGCGTAGAAGCGTCAACAGAAGTTTGGAATTTCCGCACCGGCGAGTGGGCCAAGCGCAGAAGATTGACTGCAACGTTGGATACCTCCGGATTCTTCAGAAGCTTTTCACCTTGTAGTTTCGCAGCGATCTCTTTCGCAAGCTTGGCGGCCAATTCCGGCTCGGGGCCCCGCAACCTGGCGATCATCTCAAGCAGACTTGACGAATATCCTTTCTTGAGAGTTTCCTCGGCGACCTGAAACGCGCGTTTAGGATCCTTAGCGCTGAGTTGATTTGCCAGAGAAAGTTCAAGCTGAAGTTCGCGATCCCAAGTCTGTCCGTTTTCGGGACTGGTCAGAACGCGCGTGGCACGAAGAAAGGCCAGGGTCATCTCAGGATCACGCGGCCCCACGACCTGAATAACTTCCTGACGAAGCTGCATCGCCAACTCGTAGACCTGGTAATAGTCCTGAACCCCTGTCTCAGCGCTGGCCAGGTACTCCTTCACGCCCTCCATTGCGTCGGCGGCTAGTTTCGCGGCGAGTTTCTCGTCGGACGGCCAGAGAAGCTGCGACGCTTGCAACTGAACTCGCACGCGTGTTTGCGGTAGATGAATCTCCGAGAAACTGTCCGCTATCTCATTTAGCAGGGCGAGCGCCTTGGCCTTAACTACTTCCTGACCCTTGGTCGTTTGCAACTCCTGCTCGGTGGCGCGGCGAAGCTCGACAATTTTTATTTCGTATTTCCCCGGAGCCACATTCTCAAATTGACCTAGCGGCGTGACTTCAATGCGATACACACCTGGCGTAACAGAAATTACTGAAACGTTTTCCGGGCCCTCAGTCCCGTTGGGGCTATCGAATTCTCCCAGGCTCTTGCCTTCCGGAGAAAACACTCGAACGATTACATCGATGCCATGCTGATTGACCACAAACTGCAAGAACTGGTCCTCTTCAAGCTTGATGCCGAAGCTGTGGTTTTGGCCGCGTTCAAGCACGCGCTCAATGGGAATCCCGGGCTGGAGAAAGTCGCCTTGTGCTTTAGCCGGCTCAGTCGACACAAGGCAGATGAGGATTGCGAATAGCAAAGCGCAGCGACGCATTAGAAAACCTCCGCCGTTTTCACAAGAACTACCCGAATAGCGAGTGGCCTCGCCACTGAAACAAAGTTGCTAGGTATTACCGCTCAAAGAAAGTAAGACAGCACTGAAGAGTATTCTAAGACAAAGACATTCCTTACGCAGACCCTTCATTCTTTTCCACGCCGGTTGAACTGGGGAGTTCCGTGGCTGTGGGCTATTTTAGTGTTGATTCCGTGAGCTTAGGAGTGGATTGTGCTGCGAAGGTTGCCCGGCTTGATTAAGGAAAATAACTCCGATTGACTTGTAGTGGCCGGCACTCCGTAGCCACACAAAATTTCCTAAATTGCACCGTTTAGATAGGGCACTTGTGCCCCGCCCCGCGGAGGCAGACAAGTCTGCTCTCTAAACGGACGACTTAAAAATAATTTGTCGGGA
Source organism: Pyrinomonadaceae bacterium (assembly GCA_036560225.1). Taxonomy (GTDB): domain Bacteria; phylum Acidobacteriota; class Blastocatellia; order Pyrinomonadales; family Pyrinomonadaceae; genus PSRF01. Next base: position 32,443 of record DATBRN010000340.1, read on the forward strand.
TGGCACACGGAGTGCCGCCCCTTCAATTCAGCCTGATCGCGCGTAGCGGAAGTCAGATACTTGACCTCCGTACCATTACCATCGCGAATACTATTCCTACGACGACGATGAGACTCGCAAGGATGCCAACCACCCAAAGTGAACTCCGCCCAGCGTATCCCTCCAGCATTTGAGTAAATGGTGTCGTTCCTGCCGCGCTCTCTTGATAAGCCCTGGCGTCAGCAGTGCGAATGGCAGCCTCTAAACGTTCGCGACTCGTGCCCACTATCTGGAGTTGAGTTCGCACACTGTCTCTCTCGATGGTTAGTTGACGACGGCGCAGCTCTCGCAGTTCCTCAGGTTTGGTGGAACCAACGCCCGCCAAAGACCGTTCGATATTCTCCGGTTTCAGGTCTTCGTCAAGTTGTCGCGCCCGCGCCTGCAACTCAGCCTCTTTGGTTTGCACTTTGAGTAACTGCGTCTGCAGATCCTCAGCGGCTTCCCCGCCAGCCGATGCATCCTGCGCTGCAACGCCTGCCGCAAATGCTGGAACCAAAGCCAGAAACAGGATCAAACTCAAACCGGACTTCATGATGTTGCCGAACTTCATGATATTGCCTCACTCTTGTAGCTGCGTAGCTACTCTAACTTAACGACCCACCTGCGCGATCTGTGCGCGTGTCTCAATCGTGGAGTGGATGAGCATATCCTTTACAAAATCGGCGATCAAGACACGCCCTTCACCACGCGGGAACTCATAAGTTGTCACCACGATATCGTCCACGACGCATTCGAAAACCGCTGACGGCGTGCCCAACAATCGAACCACTTCCTCTGTGCTAAGTCCTTCTTTCAGGTACGTCGTGCGTGGGCCAACCTGGAGAACGCCTGGTTTGAAATCATCAGCCGGGAAACTATAAGACGTCGGTTCCAGATAAGACGCAGTTTCTTCAGAGTCTTCAATACCTGAGAAGTCTACGTACCTCCTGAGAGCTACGACCACGGCATCGGGCGGCAAAATCGTCGGATCTACCAGGCTGAAGTGAATGTTAAAGCGCGCTCCCGTTTCGTTGCCCATTGTACCGTGTGGTGCGCCACTAAGTTGAAACTCAATAAGCTTATCCTTGACCTTGATCTTTGAGACCGTGGTTTCGTCGCCACGATGCACAGATGTTCCGTACCGTTTGAGCCGACTGGCATACTCGCTGTATTCCAGTGGGTTTTGCCGCTCAGGATAGACATTGACGGCGTCTCTGGTCGCAGGCATGTCAATCTTCAGGCTAACAGTCTTACCTTCGAAATACTGTTTGAGATTCTGCTCTGATTGCGCCGAAGTGGATATCGCCGCGATGATGACTACCACCAGACTTAAGACCTTACGCATGACTTTACCTCAAACCTTTCGTCCAACTACCTTCGCTGAGACTATTGTTATGAGGCTCCCGAAGCCTCGCCTCCCCCAGGTCCGATTAGTCTCTACCTGTTAACGCGTAGTCCGCAGAGAAAAAGGACCATTGCGTGGTGAGAAGACCGTTTAGCCCGCGCACTTGTGCGCCCACGTCGGTTCACCGTTCACCATGGAGTGAACCCAAAACGTGGGCGCACAAGTGCGCGGGCTAAACGGGTTTTGCCTTTTCGGAGTGCGCTGGCTAAACGGTTTTGCAGCGGCTACTGCTCTCTGGCTTTTTCAACCACTTCGTGTTCACTCTCCAACAAGTTCAGCTTGCGTTCCAATCCCCAACGATAGCCACCCAGGGTCTTGTCCTCGCGAATGACGCGGTGACAAGGAATCACTAAGGCGACGGGATTCGTAGCGCAGGCCCGTGCCACCGCGCGAACCGCCTTTTCCTGACCAATGGCCTTCGCAACGTCGCTGTAAGAATTCGTTTGACCGTAAGGAATCGCCCGCAAGTGCTCCCACACCTGTCGTTGAAAAGCCGTGGCCCGAATATCGAGCGGCAGGTCGATATGTGGACTCTTGTTTTTCAAATAGTCCACGATTGCTTTGAGCGATGAGCGAAGCGGCTCTTTGTCCTGACGAATCTCCGCCGCCGGGAACTCATTCAACAAATCGGCTTTCAGGGCCCTCTCAGAGTCGCCCAGCATCACGGAACAGACACCTTTGTCTGTCGCCGCAACTAACAGATGACCCAGCGGCGTTTCCACAATCGCGTAGTTGATCACGGCGCCGCGGCCGCCTCTTCCGTAGGTAGCAGGCGTCATTCCAAGTTGAGAAGACGCTCGCTCGTATAGTCGGCTGCTCGAGCCGTAGCCCGCGTCATAGATCGCGTTTGTAATTGCCGCACCCTTACGAACACCTTGCTTGAATCTATTCATGCGATACGCTTCCGCATAGCGCCGCGGCGTGATTCCCATAATGCTTTTGAAAGTTCGCTGAAGGTGAAAAGCGCTGACACCCACTTGTTTGCTCAACGCGGCCAGCGTGATTGGTTCGCCCTCATTCTCTTCGATCATGCGGCAAATCTTGCGCGTCATCTGAATCTGGGGATCGATGACTCGCGCACTACGCGGATGACAACGACGGCAGGCGCGAAAACCCGCTTGCTCAGCCGCTTCGGGTAAGTGGAAAAATGAAACCCGATCCCGGCGGGCCCTGCGGGAGGGACACGAAGGGCGACAGTAGATGCCGGTCGAGCTGACGGCAAACACAAACTGTCCATCGAATCGCGCGTCTTTCGTTAACACCGCCTGCCACTGTGACTCAAAATCGTCAGGTAGCAAATTTATCTGTTCCTTCATCACTGCGCTCATGTTATCACCTCTCTCAACTTTGCTTCATTCCTACTGCGTGTGATGTTAGCGCCTTTGTTAACCGTGTTCTATCCGATTCTTGCGCCCAAACCAGTGAGCTGTGAGCAGTAACCGGTGAGCAGTAAAAGCGGCTCGGTTTTGGTAATCGCTGAATATTATGCTTAAATGAATCATACCCTTCTTGGAAATCACTTCTTAGCACCGCTAGACCACCGCTTCTCCAACTTAAGAAAGGACCAAATCATGGATAAACCACACAAGCGGCTGCTCGCATGGCAGAAGAGTATGGATCTAGTGGTCGAGATATATGACCTGACCAAGGGCTTCCCAAAAGATGAGGGGTATGGACTTACATCCCAGCTTCGCCGAGCTTCAGTATCAGTTCCATCGAATATAAGCGAAGGTGCGGCTGGGAGGTCAGTCACCCAGTTTCGGAACTTCTTGTCAGTGGCAATTGGATCTTTGAATGAAGTCAGTACGCAACTTGAAATCGCATATCGAGTGGGCTACCTTGACCTGCATAAACACGATAGTGTTGAAAGTCGAGTGGATGAGTGCCTGGCGTTGACCTTCGGCTTGCGAAAAAGCTTACTTAGGAAATTAGGGAAGCAAGTTTTGTTGGTGCTCGCCCCCTTACTACTTACTACTTACTGCTTACTGCTTACCGCTTACGGCTTACTGATTTCTAATGACTGACTTCCTATCGACTCTCAACGAACAACAACGAGAAGCTGTCCTTGTAAACGAAGGACCGCTATTGATTCTCGCAGGCGCCGGCTCAGGCAAGACGCGGGTCATCGCGCATCGCATTGCCTATCTGATCGCGGTGAAGGGCGTTGCGCCGTGGAATATCCTCGCGGTCACGTTCACTAACAAAGCGGCGCAGGAAATGAGACAGCGTGTGCAGCGCCTGTTGCGCGACCAGGAACTACCGAGCTCGCCGCTGGTGACAACATTCCACAGCCTCTGTGTACGCATTCTCCGCACCGACATTGAAAAGCTTAACGAGAAATATAGTCGTACTTTCACCATCTACGATCAGGACGACTCGCTGAGGTTGATTAAAAACTGCATGAAAGACCTCGGTCTCGACGAGAAGCATTTGGGCCTGCGTGCTACTCAATCGGCCATCAGTTCGGCAAAGAACCGCGGCGAAGACGTTAAGGCTTTTGCTGCTAACGCCGATTACGTCGATGAGCGACGCGCAGCGATGGCGCGCGTTTATGAAGTGTATGAGGAGCGTCTGCATGCGAATAACGCACTCGACTTCGACGACCTGCTGATTAAGACCGTCCGCCTCTTGCGCCAGGTTCCCGAGGTGCGGGAAAAATACAACAATAAGTTTCGTTACATTCTGGTTGATGAGTACCAGGATACAAACTCGCTTCAGTTTGCGTTAATTAGTTTGCTGACCGAGAAGCAGCAAAACATCGCTGTGGTGGGCGATGAGGATCAGTCGATCTATAAATGGCGCGGCGCCGACATAACTAACATCCTCAATTTCGAAAAACACTTTCCGAATACCAAAACGATTCGGTTGGAACAAAATTACCGTTCGACCCAAACAATTCTCGATGTTGCCGGCGCGGTGGTTAGGCACAACACCGAGCGAAAGGGAAAGAATCTCTGGACTTCAAACCCGCGAGGCGACCACGTACGCTACTTCCAGGCGCTTGATGCTGAATCAGAGGCTCGTTTTGTCGCCGGCAAGATTCTCGAACATCGCAACGAAGACTACGACCTGCGCACAGCAGTTTTATATAGAACCAATTCGCAATCGCGCGTCTTTGAAGAAGCGATGCGTCGCGCCGGTCTGCCGTACAACATCGTTGGAGGCTTCTCGTTTTACGAGCGCATGGAGGTACGTGACATCATTGCCTACTTGAAACTAGCGCTGAATCCGAACGACTCCATCGCGCTGCAACGTGTCATCAACAGTCCTCCCCGCGGCATCGGCAAACAAACTTTGGAGGAGCTGGACCGCCGCGCGCAAGATTATGGACTGCCTCTCTGGGAGACAATTTCTCTGGTAATCAAAGAGCCGGGGAACCTCAGCACACGTGCTGTTTCCGCGCTAAAAAACTTCCGCGGAATCATTCTTCGTCTCGGTGAAATGGCAGGAGTCGAAAACAATACTCAGGTCTCGGTGTCTCAGGGTCAGGAAGGGCGGGTTGCCCCCGCTCTTACGCACTCTGACTCTCAAGTCTCGGACATCGTAAAGGCAGCGATCCTTGATACGGGTTACGAAAGCGCGCTCAAGTCTGAGAAGACTGACGAAGCGGAAGCGCGTTTGGAGAACTTGCAGGAGCTGGTGAACGCGGCGGTAGATTACGACGCGGACGGCATCGAAGGGTTGCGCGAGTTTATTGATCACTCTGCGTTGGTTTCAGACGCCGATCAGTACAAGGAAGAAGCGGTTGTCACGCTAATGACGGCACACTCGGCGAAGGGGCTGGAGTTTCCTCTGGTATTTATTGTTGGTCTGGAAGACGGCCTATTTCCCCACTCGCGTTCCGCCACGAACCCCGCTGAGTTGGAAGAGGAGCGGCGCCTCTGTTACGTAGCGATGACGCGAGCGCAGAAATTTCTTTATGTCTCGCATGCAATGAAGCGGAGGGTTTACGGCGAAGAGCTGGCCTCGGAGCCGTCGCAGTTTTTGAACGAGATGCCACTCGATTTGATGGAGGATATCTCGCTCGGCAAGTCTTGGCTTTCATTCGCGCGCGGTTCATCGGCGATTGATTATGGGGACAACTCGTCAGCAACTGATAGCCAAGCGGGGCCGTACCGTAAAGATCGCAAGAAGTTTCCGGGCAAGACCTACGACAGCGCCGACTCCATCGCCGAATTCTTTAAGCAACGTGCCGCCAAACTCGGCAACACCGGCGGAGGTCTTGACTCAAAGAGTGGATCAAGGTCAGGAAGGGCCTTTGGACGCGCGGATCGCGGTGCGAGTGATGCTGCCCGCAATGCGAGTTCTTCACAAAGTGGCGCGAGTTCAAAACTAGAAACTCGAAACTCGAAACCCGAAACTCCTTCTGAGTTTGTCCCGGGATCTTACGTTAAGCACGCCAAGTACGGTCGTGGCCTCGTCCTCCGCCGCGAAGGCGTTGGCGATACACTTAAACTCACCGTCACCTTCCCCGGCTACGGCCAGAAAAAGCTTGTCCAAAAATACGCCGGCCTGGAAAAAGCGTAAGCCAGTCGCCAGTCACCAGTCGGCAGTCGGCAGGAGCAGACGGCAGGAGCAGTCGGCCACCTGACAGTGGGCTCGGCGCAAGCGGCTATGCCGTCTGATGTGCGGAAGGGCTCTGCCCTTCCGGGAACTAGAAAAAGATTTGGGGCTAGGCCCCTGAATGGTTTGGGACTGAGAGGTTCTTCACGCCTAAGCCTAACCGGGGGCGCAGCCCCAGAGAATTTTCGACTTCCCGGAAGGGCATAGCCCTTCCGCACATCAGACGGCATAGCCGCATGCGGAAATCAAAACTCGGTTTCGACAATTAACCCTTCATCAACTCGTCCGCGACGGCGTCTGCTTTGAAGATCTTGCGCAGGACTTCCAGCATCGCCCGTACATCGACAGAAATTGAACGATTTATCGACTCATCGTATTCAAAGTTGCCGACGAGTGACTGGATGTTACCGTCGAAGATCAAACCAACCAGTTCGCG
>DATBRN010000341.1:0-8096 GCA_036560225.1 Pyrinomonadaceae bacterium
TACGAATGCGCCGCCGTCGGACAGTTCGGAGCGCTTCTTCGAGACCAGATTGTTCAGGCCTGCTTCGGCTTGCTTACCAGCTTTTCGCTGCCGCTCACCCATTAAGAGAGTCTCGACATGGACCCGCAGGAGTTGGCCGGCAACTAGCATCAGGATGGTGAAGACCAACAAGCCAATCATAGATTCGACGAGCCCGATTCCGGCCTCACCTCTCCTTTCGCGCGCGCGCGCGCTTGCGTTGGTTCTTACCTGTCTTTTTGTTTTTATCTTCTTCATTGTTTTGATAACCTCACCTGGACGACGGTCGTCGCCGCCGCTCTCGCTTCTGTCATTTCTTGTTGGCTAACTCGCCCACAAGAGTGAAGAGCGGAAGATACGCGGCCACTACGATTAGTCCGATTACCAAGCCTGCGACTACGAGCGTCAGCGGCTCGACCAGCTTCGACATTTTTGAGATCGAATCCTGGACGCGGCGGTCGAGCAACTTGGCATAGTTGCCGAGCTGCGTATCGAGGCGACCAGTTTTCTCCCCCGTCGCGAGCGCCGGCTGAAACTCATCACCGAACAGAAACGCGTAAGGAGCGAAGGCAGTCGTAAGATCCAGACCGCCTTTGCGAAAAGATTCCCTGATGGCTTCGAGCTTTTCCCGGTAGATGATGTTGAGTGAAGCTGAGGCGGCTTCCTTAAGAAACTCATTTGGCGTGACGACGGAAGCAAGGATCGCGATTAGGTGAACTGTATAGGCCGAATGAAAGTCGCGCAGCAACTTGCCTACTAATGGCCAGTGCAGACTCTTACGCGCGATCAACTCGCTGCCCGTTGGCCCCTTGAGCCACTTGACGGCGTAAATCATGAGTCCGGTAAAGAGAGCAAGAGAGACGATGCCGGGAAGACTCACCAGAAAGCGGCTGAATCCGAGGAGCATCCGGGTCAGGAATGGGAGCTGCCCGCCCGTTGCTTCGAGCAGAGCGCTATACATTTGCTCCATAGCTGGCAACACGAAAAACGTGAGCACGCAGATTACGATCGAGGCGAGGGCAATGATGACAGCGGGGTAGTAGAGGGCGCCTTTGAGACGGCTGATGTTTTCGGCTGTCCTCAATTGAGTCTCGCCGTATTCCTTTAGCATGTCCGATGGGTCGCCGCTCTTCATGCTAACCTGCATGATGTGGCTGAAAGCGTCGGGAAAGACATCGGGACGTTTCCGGAAGGCGTCCGCCGCATGCGCGCCCTCCCGCTTGAGCTCAGCACTCACATCGAAGAGGGCTTCGCGAAGCAACCGATTGTTGCTTGCTCGCGCGATATCACCGACAGCTTGGCGGATCTGTTCGCTGGCCCTGGTCCTTTCGGATAACTGAATGGCGAAATTGCCGAGTTGTTCGCGCGAGATTCTCTTGCGGCGACGTGTGAGTCTTTGGGTTTGTGCCCGGATCTCGTCGACGTTGATCTTCGCCCGCTCGAGAGCTGTTACAGCAGCGACTTCGTCTGTAGCCCAGATGTAAAAGCTGACTTCATTGTCGAGCACGTCAGTGCCCGTATAGTTGAAGCGGATTTGCTGCCGTTCGCCGGACGCGGGCGCGAGTGGCAAGGTTGTGTTTTCGATGATGGCTGCCATTGGAAAATTACTCCTTAATCCAGAGTTTCGTTATTGGGTGATTCTTCCGGCCTTCACTCATTGACCTGTGTGCAGTCAGTCTTGGACCAAGGTCCGCCGCGCGTGCACCGCCGCAGCACCTGGTCTTCAAAGATCGCGAAGCTGTAATTAGCCGGATTGCCAGACGCAGGCTCGACCTTGACGCCGAATGTAGTTGTGGTAGCGGTACCTACGTCCGAAAAGGTCCACTCCGGCACCGAGGTATCGGCTGCGGTCAAAAGCGGTGAGCCGCCTGCGGTGGCTGCTTGAAGTTCTGAGAGCGTTCCGTATCTGCGCTTTCCCAACAGCGTCTTAAAGGAGGTCTGCTGGGCTCCGATTGCAGCGAGTTTGCCCTTGGCAGTCTGCTCGCGAGCTGCGCGCTTAGATGAAGTTAAGTTCGGCAGAGCGAGTGCCAGCAAGATCGTCAAAAGCGCGCAGACAATCAACAACTCAATCAAGGAGAAACCTTTTTGGCTTTGTACTAGTTTGTGAGTACGCATTCTTCGTCTCGGACCTCCTGTGAAGCGACTTCCGTGAACTCGATGTCGATAATGTTTTCTTCGTCTGTGGTATGGATCTCATCAGGACCAGCAGGAGGCGCATGCTGATTCGTTGCGCTTGTCGCGTCGCTCTCTCTGGTCCATGGCGTTGGTTCATAAGCTGGATGCGCTTTAGCGGGCGGCGTTAGCAGATGTTCGACTTCGGCGAATGACGTGATGCCGCGGATGACCTTGCGCGCCGCCGCTTCAGCCAGCGTCATCATGCCGTGCTCCTTGACCGCGTAAGCGACAACTTCCTCGCCCTCAACTCCGCGCGCGACCATCTGTGCGATGTCATTGGTCATACACAACACTTCGGCGACGACCGAGCGCCCTTTGTATCCGGTGTCGTAGCAGGCCCGACAACCGATGGCCGCAAAGAATGGTGATTGACCTTCAGCTTTCTTGATCGCCTCTTTCAAATCCTCGCGATCGGGGAAGATGACTTCTATCAGGCGCTCGGCGATGAACGGCGCGTCGGGATCGGGTTCCTTGCAGTGCGGACAGAGTTTTCTTACCAGCTCCTGAGAGACAATCAGCTTGGTCAGTCGTCCGAGCTTGTAGCTTTCAATGCCGAGGTCGCGTAGGCGTCCAAACGTTGCGGCCACATCATTGGTATGTACGGTGGTGAGCACGAGGTGGCCGGTATCGGCGGCGCGGTAGACGAAGCGCGCTTCATCGGTATCCCGAAACTCGCCTGGACTGAAAATATTCGGGTCTTTCCTCAGCGATGACTTGAGAGCTTTGGCCCATGTGACCTGGTTTTGTATGGGAATCTGCGTACGCTTGGAATTGGGAAATTCCACGGGGTCGCAGGGCTGAATAACTTTACGAGTGTCGCCGGCCTCGACTCGGCGGATGAACGCTTCGAGGCTGTTCGATTTGCCACTACCGGTTTCACCAGTGACCAGGATGACACCCTTGCGGTGCTTCAACCCTTCATAGATTCGCTCGAGCTGTTGGTGTTCATAACCGATCTGATCAAAGTTGCGGAACTTGGTGAGATTGAGTCGCAGCGTTAGGTCCACGCCGAACAGCGCCGGGCAACTAGCAAACCTGATCGTTGTCTTGATCTTTCTTCCAGGGGCAGTTTCAAGCCTGATCGTTATGGCGGCATCGCACGGCTCATGGGGCAGCAGGTAGGCGTTGACGCCGGCCATGTCCGCATACGCGTTGATCAGGTTCTCCATGCGAGCGGCTGGCACATCGGGCGCGTATTCATACATCACGCCGTCGATGCGGAAGCGAATGCGCCCAACCTCCGGCCCTGGCTCGAAGTGGATGTCGCTGGCGCCGCGACGGGCGGCTTCCAGGACCACGTGCTCGGCATTGGCGCGAATATCGCCGACTCCTCGGCCCAATTCTTCTTCCTGATCATCTGCGACCGCTCTGGCTTTAGCTGCGGCTTCGGCGCCTGGATCAATGACGTTCCATGAGACGGTATCGCGCGCCGCGTTCGCGTCTGAGAAATCTCCTTCTTCTACTTCGACCGCTTCGGGCTGGGGGATCGCCAGGTCTTGTAAACCATAGGCAATCGAGTGAAGCGTTCTCAGCCTCTCCTTCCGGATCAATTTCACGTGAAGGTCTTTTGTTCCTACACGCAGGGCGCGCGCAACATTCCGAATGGCGATGAAGTTCGACGGGTCTGTAATTCCGATCGTGTACGCGTTGGAACCCACGGTATCGAGGAGGATGGCTTCGTTATCTTCCGCTATGTGACGCGGTAGTCTTGTGGCCAGATCCATCAACTGCTCGTGTCCATAGACCCGCTCCCGTATCAATGCTTCGGATGGCGATTGTTGCCGGTCTGTCGTTTCGTGAGCTGTAGTAATTTCTTGGTTCATCGGTCTATACCTCTTCCGTTATTTCTTCTGGAACGGGCTGGGACGTTGCGCGCGCGGTGGCGGCGGAGGCGTGGTCATTGCGTCCGATGGCGCCGGCACATTGATGAGCGGCGATTCTTGCGAAATCACTTCGACCGTGATGGCGAAGTAGAGACGATCGCGATTTTCTTGGTTCGTTTTTCGCTTAAAGAGATTGCCGAAAAGCGGAATATCTCCAATACCTGGCACTTTACTGGTAGCGTTTGAGACGGTATCGGCAGCGAGTCCGCCAACAATTGCGGTTTCACCGTTGCGCAAGCGCATTACCGTTTGCAGACTCTGGCGATTGACGCCAGGGACGCCATTGAACGTTCCCAAGCTTGTATCGACCGAGTTATTTTCCAATTGGATCTGGAGGGTTACGAAGCCCGGCTTGCCGTCCTCAGTTTCCGCGACCTGTGGTGTGATGCGGGCAATTCGGCTCGCTTCGATGAACTGCACGTTTCCCGATTGGAAAGGCGCGCCGCCCGCAATCGTGGTTGTCACAACGGGAATCTGCGTTCCAGCAACTAGATCGAACGTGTCTCCGTCAGAGACGATGCCGAAGGGTCGCGACTGAATATTGATCACGCCGCGCTGCTGCGCGAGCGTGAGTTGATAGGCAACCTGAGCCGTGCCGAAGACGCCGGAGACACCGAACGTACCGAGCGGGCTGGCGCCGCCTAGTGAGCCAGTGGGTTGTCGGAAGCCATCGCCGAGGCTCGGGACGCCTCCTGGATTCAATCCAAAATTGTTATTGCTCCCGTTGCTATTTGCCGTGCCGTTTCCATTTCCACTGCCATTATTGTTTTGGCTGCTGCGGGGCAAAGTTGTGAATCCGCCGAGGTTGGTTTGCCCGCCGTTGCCAACGATGAGGGAGACCTGAGAGCCAATATCGCGCAGTCGGTTCTCATTTGCGGTGTAGACAAGCGCTTTGATCAGGACTTGGTATCCGGGCCGGTCAACGCGCGCAATCAGATCACGAATCTCGGCCATCTGCTCACGGGTGGCGGCGACGAAGATCTCGTTTCGTCCGGGAACTCTTCGAGCCTCGCCGCGCGCGTCGCCGCCTGCTTTGAGAATGGCGCGAATCGCTTCCTCGATGCTTTGAATTGTCGCTCCGGCAGAAGATTGCGTAACGCCGGCGAGGTTGACGCGACCTCCCGCGGTTGGTTGCAGATAACGCAGTTTGAAAACTTCACGGACAAGTGGCGCCATCTTCCGTCGTCCGTCTTCCATTTGCGCGATCTTGCTGCGCTTGGCGATCTGTATGATGCGGCCGTCGAGGCACACCAGGTCGAGGTCGTTCAAATCGAGCAGCGTTCGCAGTACAGAAGTCCACGGCGCGTTCGTGATGTTCACTCGAACGGGTACGTCCTGCACGTCATAATCAAGCACGATGTTCGCTCCGTAAGCTTCGTTTAATTTGTTGATAAAGCTCAGGAGAGTAATGGGCCGGTTGCTTTCATTGGTGATCGTAATGTTCTCACCGCGGAACTGCGTGTCACATAAGCTTCCACGTGCTGGTTGTGGTCTAGTCTCACCATTTGTCTCTGGTACAACTTGAGCTTCTGCGGGCGCGCGCGCGATTATGCTTGTGAGAGCGGCGGGGGATGGTTCGGGACTTGGAGCGACAGTAGTTTCGCGAGCAGGTGAAGGAGTCGGACTCGGCAACGGACTACTCGTGGGCTGATTCACTTCATCCTTTGCATTCAGGTTAGCCGCAATGACATTTTCGGGGCCGCCAAGAAGTGGTTGAGTTGTGATCGGAGAGACCGAAGTCTGTTCACCATATGATGCTTTCGTGAGAGCAGGGGTCCTCCGAGAATCGTCTCCTGCGTACAGAGGTTGTGCGAATTCAACTCGCGCATGCGCCCGTTCAACTGCTGGACGAAGGCGTAGCATCTCTGTCCTTGCCGTTTGCGAAACGGGATTTCTCTTGAGATAGCGTCCGCGCACTGCATCCTGAAGAAGTTCAAATTCGCTGCCGCCTGTCTGGATCGACGATCGGTCGGGTTGCGGTGTTATGCCAAGGCTGCTGGTTCCCGGTGCGGAATTCTGTTGCCTGTTGCTATTTTGTTCTTCACCGATCGTCTTTACTGCGGGCGATTGAGTCGGCTGTGCCTGCTGCTCATCGCTTTTGGCGGCGGTGGCGGTTGTGGTTGCGAAATCTTCTTGACGATCCCATTCAACTGTTTTGGTCGTTCCGTTCTGGAGGCGAAAGACCACCCCTTCGGAGTCAATCCTTGTGAGCATCGCGTCATAGAACTTAGCGCCCACTGTGGCGGCGAGTGTTCTCTTCTCAGAGGCGATGTAGAGCCAGGCGCCGCGTTGTCCTCCGGTATCGATCCTTCCGGTGGGGACGATCTCGGTTTGAAGATAGGCGGTCGTGATCGGTGGTGGGAATTGCCCTGTGTTAACGGCTGTCTTTACGGATTGCTGCCATGATTGCAACCGCGCGAGGAGTGTTGGCACGGATGGCGTCGCTGGAATCGCCGAAACGATTTGATTGTTTATCATCGTGCCGGGAGTTCTCACCAATGGCGAGACATTTACCGCTCCGTTCGGACTCGCAACTCCAGCGCGGTCAACGAACGGATCGGAGATGTTTGCGATCGGCGCTAGTTGTGGATAGAGCGCCGCAGCGAGCCGGTCTTCTGTATCTGGCGGGAGGCGAGGAATGACTGCCTGTGCTTCGCGACGGACCTGCTCAAGTTCAGCCGATGTGACCTCGGCGCGTGCGCTTTTACCGAACACAAGATGCAGGCTCATGGTGAGACACGCTGTGAGGGCAAAGATCACTGCGAGCACGATCATGTTGCTCGCGCGGGCGATTACTGACTTAACTGGTACTTGGATGGGGGCCATCTTCCGAGTCATGGTGTAGTTATCTCCTTCAGGGTTACTTGGTATTGGCGCGAGCGTTTTGCGCTTTCTGGAACTCTTGCTGCAATTCGACGGGGATTGGCGGCAGGAGCCCTGCCGAGGGAGCGTCGTAGGTCACCAGCGTCATGTTCACGGTCTCGGCCTTGTTGAGCGCGCTAATCGTGATATCGGTGACGTAAATGATCCTGGGGTATTGCGCTATGTCGCGAATGAAGCTTGCTACTCCCGCGTGCGTGCCGACGATCTGCGCTGGGATGCGCCGCTCGTTAAGAGCGACCTGTTGTGTCGTGGTCGGTTGTTGATTGCTGACATCACTGGGTTGATTGGAAGCCGATGGTTGAGTTGAGGCAGTGCTGGCGGATTTCACTCCCGGTTTGCTCGCGTCAAAGACTGTGACCCGAACATTATTGCGATGGGCCAGATCTTGAATCGCGGCCATCACGTTGGAGACTTCTGCTTCCGCAGGCAAGAGTTCACGCGCGGTGCTGTAGTTAGTGATCACACGTCTGAACTCTTCCAGAAATTGCGGCCGCGTCTCCTGCATCATGCGCGCGATCGCGTTCTGTTTGTGCAAGCGCTGCAACTCGGTGCCTAACTGATCCTTGGCTGAGATCATTGGTGACAGGAACTGCCAGTAAAGAAGCGCGCCCAAAGCAGCAGCCAAGAGACTCGAATAGATGAGAGTCTTCTTTGGTCCCATAAGAATCGCTGCCTTGATTGCCTTGTCCTTGAGGCCAGCGAGTGAGCTGAGACCGCTCTTCTTTGCCCGCGATTTTTTGATGTTGGGTTTTCTGCTCATCTTTGTGTTCCATTCATTGGCTGAGTGTTAGCTCCGTTCGCAAACGGCGGCTGTGGAGCGACGATTTGAGACGGTGCTGCCGGGCTTGGCGTTGGGGCGGGCGCACTTGGCATGGTTGCGGCCGGTGCTTGTGTTGCCGTGGCACCAACTTGCCCCGGAGTTTTCATCGGCGAGTAATTGGCGCGCACGGTAAACTCGATCACGTTGGAAGACTGAGGCGTAGCCGTGGCGGATGTGCCAGTCAGCGAGGTGCCGGCAACGTTGTTGTTGGTAAGGATATTGGTGAAGAGACCATCGGAAAACTCCAACGTTTTGGCAAAGGCGGTGATCGCTTGTTCGTTGCGCGTTCGCCCTTTGATCTCGACGTTTGTGCCTTT
>DATBRN010000342.1:0-7818 GCA_036560225.1 Pyrinomonadaceae bacterium
CGGCGAACGCGGAACCTGGTTCACGTACTTCGGATATCCGGGTGAGCCTGCTCTTGGGCCGCTCACGGTTTTCCATCGCCTGTCAGCTTCGGAGAATCCTTCCGCCACGCTTGCGCATCACTTGCAGGATTCGACGCACATAAGTTTTGGCGTACTGACGACAGGCTTTACTTATCGGTGGTTCAAATTGGAAGGATCGATCTTTAACGGACGTGAGCCTGACGAGAATCGATATAACTTCGATGCTCATAAATGGAATTCTCGGTCTGTGCGGCTTTGGTTCATGCCAAACAGTAATTGGGCTTTCCAGGTCAGTCACGGATTTCTCCGCAGTCCCGAGAACCAGGGACCCGACGTTGACATTCGGCGAACAACCGCGTCAGTTCAGTACAACAAACCGTTCAATCGGGGAAACTGGGCTTCGACTTTTGTGTGGGGACGGAATCATGCGAGCCAGCCCGGCGAGACTCGCAATCTAAATAGCTACTCTGCGGAATCAACCGTGCAATTTCTCGACAAAAATTATATCTACACGCGACTCGAACTCGTAGACAAAGACGAGTTGCTGCGTCCGACCGACAGGCTGCTTCTGGGTATTAGAGAAGACCATCCTTCATTCCGCATAGGCGCCCACACTTTCGGCGGTGTTCGAGATGTGTGGACCACCGACAAAGTGCAGTTAGGGATCGGCAGTGATCTTACGTTTTACTCGAAGCCCTCATTACTCGACGCGATCTACGGTAACCATCCCATCTCTTGGAAAGTGTTTTTCCGCATTCGTCCCGGCAGGATGGACATGAGCATGCATGGCATGCACGTAACCAAGCACGAATGAGCCCGTTGGTTAGTCGAATTTCAGCTCTCCTGGAGAAAGAAGCATTTGCCGATGTGCTTGCCCGCGTCAACTCCAATTGCCTACGAACCTGAACAGGCATTTTCAAGTGAGCACGCTATTGCTCGACGGCTGTGCTCGAAGTGGGTGGGCCTCTTCAGCGAATGAGAAGTGGTCCATCTGACTCAACGTCAGGTGATGTTATGAAGCCTCCTATCAAATAAATGAAGCGAGACAGGAATGGCCATGGAAACGCTGAGAATTCTCCAACGAAATTGGAGTGGCTGAAACGACGCGACACGAGCAAAATCCAGATGATTCATAAATCAGAAAGAGAATCAGGGGAATTCGCTGCGCCCTCTGTTGGAATGTTGAATCGACCCGGCTCGCTCGGCAACACAACGATGCCAACATGGTCTCCCTTGGTCAACGTATGATGACTGAGCAACTTGCGCTGGAGATAGTCCGCGTTTGGCTTGACACGCCCTTTGAAGGTGGGCGTCACATGCACAGAATCGAATTGATCGATCAGAACTAACGTGACCGAGTTATCCGTTCGATGGATTCACGTCATGATCGAAGCATATCAGTTATACACCGGCGATGATGGCCACTCGCATGTCGCGCGAGGGCAAATCGCAGAAGGTGAGATCTTCGCAACCGAGTCGATTCGTTTTGCAGAGTCCGCTGCTCATGCCTCGCTTGACTGGCACACTGCACCCACGACCCAATACGTAATCACTTTGTCGGGGACGCTCGAATTCACGGTGCACGGAGGTGAGACTTTCATTGTCCGGCCCGGTGATGTAATTGTGGCCGTAGACACAACGGGTTCAGGTCACAAGTGGCGATTGCTTGACGATCAACTCTGGCGACGAATCTACGTTACTTTTAAGAACGACGCCAAGACCGCCTTCGTTTCTGTCGATTAGGAGCGACATGGCAAAGCAGGCCAGGAAGATCAAAGCGCGAGCGGCGGAGAACACTTCTCCGCCGCCCGCTTCACCTTGGAGCCCTCTGCGTCACTCGGTATTCCGCGCGCTTTGGATCGCGAGCGTTGTGTCCAACATCGGCTCGTGGATGCAGGACGTGGGCGAGAGCTGGCTGATGACTTCGTTGACGCTTTCGCCCCTGCTGGTAGCCCTGGTAGAAACCGCGGGCAGCCTCCCGGTCGTGTTGGCAGCGCTACCGGCCGGAGCACTGGCAGACATCGTCGATCGCCGCCGCTTGTTGTTGTTCATGCAAGCCTGGATGGGCATTGTCGCGGTGGCAATGGGTGCAGTGGCCCTGATGGGCTTGATGACTCCCGGGCGTTTGCTCTCTCTGACGTTTCTGCTCGGCATCGGTTCGGCGGTGAGCAATCCAGCCTGGCAAGCGATCGCCCCCGAGTTGGTCCCTTCGTCAGATTTACCGGCGGCACTCTCTTTGAGCGGTGTGGCCATTAACATCGCGCGAGCAATTGGTCCGGCAGTCGGCGGTTTGATCGTGGCAGCATCCGGCCCCTGGGCCGTATTCCTGATTAATGCCGGTTCGTTCATGGCAGTATTCTTTGTCGTCTATCGTTGGCAACCCGCTCCCCGTTCGAGCAAACTCCCTCCCGAAGAGATCATCAGTGCGATGCGCGCCGGCACCCGCTACCTGCGTCACTCACCCGAATTGCAAACAGTCTTGATCCGTTGCGGAGCCTTCATTATTTGCGCGAGTGCACTTTGGGCGCTGTTGCCTCAGCAGGCTCGTCGAGGTTTGGGATTGAGTTCTTTTGCTTATGGCGTGCTGCTTGGTTGCCTCGGTCTCGGCGCCATAGCAGGCGCATGGATGTTGCCGAAAATCAGAGAGCGGCTGGCCATGAATAGACTGGTGGCGA
Organism: Pyrinomonadaceae bacterium; assembly: GCA_036560225.1. Classification (GTDB taxonomy): domain Bacteria; phylum Acidobacteriota; class Blastocatellia; order Pyrinomonadales; family Pyrinomonadaceae; genus PSRF01. The sequence continues at coordinate 2,697 of DATBRN010000342.1, forward strand.
CGGGCACTACATTATTTGCTGTTGCCGCAATCGCCCTCGCTTATGTCCATTCTTTCGCGTTGCTGGCTCTCGCTTTGGTAATCGGGGGCATCGCCTGGATGTCGGTCTTGTCGGCCTTGAACATTTCGGCGCAGACTGCGACGCCGTCTTGGGTGCGCGCACGAGTCATGGCCATCTACCTTCTGGTCTTCACGGGAGGCCTGGCGGGCGGCAGTGCTCTATGGGCTTCATAGCCGGGCAGTTTGGCATCCCGAACGCGCTTTTGTTTTCAGCAGTGGGCTTGATCACCGGTCTGCTGTTGACCTGGCGTTATCGTCTGGTGGGAAAGAAGAGTTTGTCGCTCGCTCCATCGCTGCACTGGCCTGAACCGGTAGTGGTGATTGATACCAACCCCGATGAAGGGCCGGCAATTACTTCGATTGAATATAAGATCGATCCCAAGACAGCGGAAGAGTTCCTGCAAGCGATGAAAGACATTAAACGAATTCGTCTCCGCGACGGCGCGATTCGATGGAACTTACTTCGTGACTCCGCTGACCCGGAACGATACCTCGAAATTTTTGTCACCGAATCGTGGGGCGAGCATCTACGCCAGCATGAACGAATCACCGCCGAAGATCGGAAAGCAGAGGAGCGCGCTCAAGCCTTTCATGTCGGCGCTTGGCCCCAGAAGATAAGTCATCTAATTGCTGAAGAATTGTCGGATTAGGAAAATTGGTGCTGGGGTTGGAATCGACGATTCGGATATGTATCCGCCTGAATAAGTCAGAAGGTGTTGATGGCCCATTCTGAGTTGATGAAGTTGCTACGATCAAAGGTCTAAACGACGCGACATATGACCAAAATGCCAGACGCCGAGGATGCCTTATCGCTACCGCCGGAAAGTGCACATCCCAACTCCTCAGTAGTATTTTCGCATCCGGCCCAGTCACATCTTAGTCATCAGCCAAAGATCTACTGACATGGCGCCGCTTCCCTTAATGATGATAGCCAAGAGCAGCGACAGGAGGATTACGTGATACTCAATCCCTTCTCCATTTTTTTCGCCAAACCAATTCATTGTCCACCCATTGGGCAAATGGACTATCAGCGCACCCGTAAAGATAATGAACAAGCCACCAGCTGCGATTCTCCCCAAAAAACCAAAGATTAGCGCGGTGCTTCCAAAAGACTGCCCGATGATAACCAACAACGCAATGAATTTCGGAATCTTCTTGATTGCCATTTCTTTAAGCGTTCCCTTGATTCCCACCCCGCCAAACCAACCAAAGAGTTTTTGCATTCCAAACGGCCAAATAATTATTCCGGCGACAGTCCGAAGGAAAGCGTTGACATAATCTGCGTCTGTTTGAAGCAGTATTTTGATCATGACATCAGTACTGTAGACCCATGTGAGCGATCCTCCAAAGATAGACCTTTGCACTATTGGTAGCGCTGTGCAGCATAGGGCGTCAGATCCTGCAACCGCTTTCCATTTATGGCAGGATGAAAGGCCACCTCCACGGGCGCGCCATTCGCCGATATACTCTCTTCCAAAGCGTCATTGAGCATCTTTGCGATCCGTGAGGCGGCGATGTCTTCGCTCTCATTAATGTCAAGGAACGAATATCGATAGGCGGCATAGCGACCTGTCGCGACGCACTCTCGTTTAGACAGCAACTCTCCGGTGGGCCTGTGGTAATCAGGGGTAAGAAAATAGTCGATATTGTGATGGAATGTGTACTCGGATTTGAGATTTGATTCAGTGCAAATCGCCTCATACTGAGCGAGAATTTCAGCCTTGATATCATCTGCGAACGCCATCTTCATGATCCAGTCACAGTGGGCCGCAAGTATTGTAGGGCTCTCTTCGGCAATCCGAGGACGTACGAAACGCCCATCAGTATCTAGCAACGGAACAATTCCGGTTAATCTAGTTTTCGGCTAGCCAAATGTGAGACTTACATGTGCGACGCGAGCAAAGACAGGGAGTTCCCTGCAAAGATCTGCACAGTCTCCATATGAACTAAATAGCGCTGCGCGAGTAATTATCGTTTTGTTGTAGAGGTGGAGTATCGCTTCAGTTACCTCACCGCAAAGGCCGCCGTCATCGGCCGTAACGATTATTTGCGCGACCACTAATCTACCCTCCTTCCAAGACTGACATTACAGTCTTTTCCATTAGTTCCAAGGGCGGCTCAGTTTGCGTATACAGCCTAAATTGATAGAGTGCCTGGTATAGCAACATGCGCCAACCGGGTATGACTGTTAGTCCACGTGACGTGGCCTGTTCGGATACGGCAGTTTTAGGAGGGTTAATAACAACGTCCATGAAAGATGACGCTCCGAGATAACGCTCAAAATCAATAACGCCCGGATAATCGCCAACTGGCGTGGCATTAACAATGAGATCGCATGGCACCTTTTGCTGACTTGCTAGCTCGATGACTTCCTCTGCGCCAAAACGGTTTTTCAATGCGAGACCAGCATCTGTATTTCTTGCGACGATCACGGTGTTCCAGCCAGCCACTTTTAGTGCGTATAGAATGGCTCGCGACACGCCTCCTGCGCCGATAACCGATGCGCGACCGGCGGTGTGTATTCCAGCCCTTTTTAGAGCATCGGCGAACCCTCTCCAATCGGTGTTATGCGCAACCCATCGACCCTCTTCATTGACTACGGTGTTACAAGCGCCGATGGCGCGAACATCCTCAGAGACTTCCTCAACATAATTGATTATCTCCTCCTTAAAGGGCATCGAAACCGCGAAGCCACGAAAATTTAGTGCACGCAGCGGCGGTACGACTTCAGGTAATGCCTCCACTTTTAACGAAATGTATCTAAACGGAAGATTAAGAGCCTCGAATCCGGCGTTATGAACGCGTACGCCGAATTTCGAAGGTCGAATAGCAAGTGAGCCACAAAGTCGCGGCGTCGTATTGATCATGTTGTCCTCCAGTTTGTCGCTTTAATTTCACGCGCGCCCAGAACGGATAGCGACCAACCGTCTGGGAAGAAGGTGACGTTACGGCAAGAGCTTTGAAGTTCTAATCTGAGCGCCTTTCGTACTATTGGATACCGGGCTGGCCAACCCGCCAAGATTATCGTGTCTAAATCCAGCAGTCTAACGCATACGATTGAACTGTGTGCGACGCATGACACCAGTCCCTGCAAGTGGGACTCTAGTACCTGTCGCTGCTAAAAACTCGATTCGGGCAGCAGGACTGTGAACGCCAACGTTCAATTCAGCTCGCCGGTGTTCTTGATTCTTACACACGGTGCCATGGCTTGATGCCTCAAACAGCTTGAGACAATAGTAGCGATGACCGAGGCCCTGACACTTCATGCTCTTCAGTTGTAAATAGCGGTTAGTGGGCTGGAAAGATGAGTACCCTCAGGCAGCTCTTCGCTCATAGCGATGATGCAGGCCGCCCACTTGCGGTAGCTCGACCACGACACCAAGTTCTGGAGGTTGAATGGCTCTGGATTCCGGCACGTCTTTCTCTAGCGCCAAATGTGTCCGTGACCGGACTTCCCTGCCCTACTCTTCCAACGCCAATACAATCGAAACCCCTTCCGCTGCCACGCAATTACCGTTTCCGGCTTAACGATGACCAGCACTGAGCGCCACTGGGCCCATACTCGCGAAAGCACCATCCAGAGCAAGCGGTCAGCAGTTCTCAGGCTAGGACGCTTGTTCGTACGGACGCCGCTGCAGCACAGCAAGCTGATGCCGCAGAGCAAGAATCTCGATTTGCATACCTGCTCGGGTCCGAAAACACGAGCGCATAGAAAGGAGTGAAGATAGGATAGCTCTCATGGCATAAGAAACTAGCAGCCGAAACCGCTAATTTCAATGATTTACCAGCCGGACGAATTTTTGGTAGGGACAGGTGTGCCGCACATGGTTTGGAGAATTTTAAGGAGGAATTGTAAGGATGGACCGTGCTGAGCTTCCTGTGATCTATCTTGCCAGACATAGTGAGACCGCCTGGAGCCTCACGGGCCAACACACAGGGCTAACCGACTTACTGCTGACTGAAGTCGGCGAGGGGAATGCGCGAAGACTTCGAGAAGTATTGACCGGACTAACGTTCGCCAAAGTCTTTTCCAGCCCGTTACGTCGTGCAGGGCGAACTTGCGAGCTCGCTGGTTTCGGATCCAGGGCTGAAGTAGTTCGCGACCTTGTCGAGTGGGACTACGGCGATTACGAAGGGCGTCGGAGTGTCGAGATTCGAATGGAGCGCCCGGACTGGGAACTATTCCGCGACGGCTGCCCGGGTGGCGAATCACCGCAACAAGTAGCCGAGCGCGCCGACCGCGTCGTGGATCTGGTGCGCTCAGTTTCAGGGAACGTTCTGATCTTTTCCAGCGGACATTTCCTCCGAATGTTAGCCGCACGCTGGATCGGCATTGATATATTGGGGGCCAGGTCCTTGATGCTGAGTACTGCAAGCCTCAGCGTTCTGGGTTACGAACACTTTAAGCGGCCCCAATCGAACTTTGGAACGACACTCATCATTTGCTCGGCGCAAAAGAGGACCAATGAGGTCGTGAGGTCCGCAAGGTGCCTGCTCAGCGCATCATGCCGAAACTCGAAGACAAGTCGGAGCCTAAGCTTAAACGCGATAGTTCAGCAAACCAATGATTCGCCGCTACCGAAAACATGAGGACGCAATATGAAAACGATCGGCTTTAACCAACAACAGTTTGACAAGATGAAGTCACATCCAGGTTTCATTGCGGCGCTCGATCAAAGCGGCGGCAGCACGCCCGCCGCGCTGCGTCTTTACGGAATTAAAGAAGCCGCGTGGTCCAACGAGGGTGAGATGTTTGCGCTCGTGCACGAGATGCGCACGCGCGTCATTACCAGCCCCAGCTTTACGGGCGAGCGGATTATTGCCGCCATCCTGTTCGAGAACACAATGGACAGAGACATCGAGGGGCAGCCGACCGCCGACTATCTTTGGACCGTGAAGAAAGTGGTGCCCTTCCTGAAAGTAGACCAGGGCCTCGCAACTGAAAAGGATGGAGTTCAGTTGATGAGGCCCATGCCTGCGCTTGCGGCGCTGCTCGCCAAAGCTAAAGCAAAGCACATCTTCGGAACCAAGATGCGCTCTGTCATCGAACAAGCCAACGCAGC